>NZ_JQNK01000009.1:971666-1295555 GCF_000745215.1 Methylosinus sp. PW1 | reverse complement strand
GCTTGGCCGATTTCACGCGATAATAGCCGTCGGAGGAGCGCTCGAAGGTCTCCTCGACCTGCGGATGGCGCACCGGATCGCCGGAATTGTCGGGCAGGAGATTCTGCTCCGAGACATAGGCGACATATTCCGTCTCCGAATTCTCGGCGAACAAATGGTAGAAGGGCTGGTCCTTGCGCGGCCGGACTTCCTCGGGAATGGACAGCCACCATTCTTCCGTATTGGCGAATTCGGGATCGACGTCGTAGATCACGCCGCGGAACGGATAGCGACGGTGCTTGACGACCTGCCCGATCGTGAATTTGGCGCTACATTCTCTCGTCATATCGATCGACGCCATCTGTTACGCTTCATACCGATAGAAACGGTAGCGCAGCGCCGCCATTGGCGTCAACGCTGTAAAGCGCGGGCGGCCGGCCGCCCGCGCGCAGGACTCAGAAACCGTAGATCGCCGCATAATCCGGATCATTGGCGGCGACCTGACGGGCGAGATCGACGACGACCTTGCACTGCTTCCAGGTGGCGTCGTCCTGCATGCGGCCGTCGATCATCACCGCGCCGGTGCCGTCCGGCATCGCCTCCAGCACGCGGCGGGCGAAGGCCACTTCCGCCGGATCCGGCGAGAAGACGCGCTTAGCGATGGCGATCTGCGTCGGATGCAGCGACCAGGCCCCCGCGCAGCCGAGCAGGAAGGCGTTGCGGAATTGCGATTCGCAGGCCGGCGAATCGGAGAAATCGCCGAACGGCCCGTAAAACGCCTTGATTCCCGCCGAGGCGCAGGCGTCGACCATTTTGGCGATGGTGTAATGCCACAAATCCTGCTGATAGGAGGGGCGCAGGCCCTGGCCCGGATCGGCGTCCGCCAGCACGCGATAATCGGGATGGCCGCCGCCGACGCGCGTCGTCTTCATCGCCCGCGAGGCGGCGAGATCGGCCGGGCCGAGGCTGATGCCATGCATGCGCGGGCTCGCCGCGGCGATGGCGTCCACATTCTTCACGCCTTCGGCCGTCTCCAGAATGGCGTGAATGAGAATGGGCTTGGTCACGCCATTGCGGGCCTCGAGCTGGGCGAGCAGCTGATCGAGATAATGAATGTCCCAGGGGCCTTCGACCTTGGGCAGCATCACCACGTCGAGCTTATTGCCGACGGCGGCGACGATCTCGATCAGATCGTCGAGAATCCAGGGCGAGTTCAGCGAATTGATGCGCGTCCACAGGCCGGTGGAGCCGAACTCCGTGGATTTGGCCATCTCGATGAAGCCTTTGCGGGCGGCTTCCTTGGCGTCGGCGGGAATGGCGTCCTCGAGATTGCCGAGCACCACATCCACTTGGCGGACGAGCTCGGGCACCTTGGCGCGCAGCTTCTCCAAATGGGGCGGCACGAAATGGATCATCCGCTCGACCTTGACCGGAAGCTCGCGCAAGGGCGCCGGCGCGCCGATGGCGAGCGGGCGGTAGAATTGATTGGGGAGTTTCATCGTGCGGCTCTTTCTCGTAAGGGAGTGGCCGCAGCGATAGCCGGTCTTTTCCGCGGAGGGAATAGGGCGCGCCTGCGCTCGCGTTCTCTCTAAGGCGCGGCTTTCGCCTCGATTTCCGCGAACTGCTAATTTTCTTCTACATGACACAATCTGCGCTTGACGCGGCGGTAACGCGCCATTAGGTTCCGCCCACTTTCGACAGGCAGTAAGTTCACGTCGTCGCAAGCGCCGCGCTCGCGACCCTTCGAACTTATACGCTGTCGGCCTCACCTGAGACTGCCAAGCAGTTGGTAATCATGGGGCGCGCGAGCGTCCTCCAGGAAGGCACGACCCCGGAAACGGGGTCCTCTGCATGAGGAGCGCCTTGGGCCGGAGGGCCGAGGGCGCTCAGCTCGCTTGCGTTCTAGCGAACGTGGGCGGGGTATTGATTATTCGCCAATTCGCCGGGCGCGCAAATCGTGCGTCTGATCTGGAGCGAAGGAACTGGAATGCCGACGATCAGCCAGTTGATCCGCAAGCCGCGGCAACCGAAGACCTACCGCGAGAAGTCCCGCCATCTCGGGGCCTGCCCCCAGAAGCGCGGCGTCTGCACGCGCGTCTACACGACGACGCCGAAGAAGCCGAACTCGGCTCTCCGCAAGGTCGCCAAGGTGCGCCTGACCAATGGCTTCGAGGTCATCGGCTACATTCCGGGCGAGGGTCATAACCTCCAGGAGCACTCGGTGGTCATGATCCGCGGCGGCCGCGTGAAGGACCTTCCCGGCGTGCGCTATCACATTCTGCGCGGCGTGCTCGACACGCAGGGCGTCAAGGACCGTAAGCAACGCCGTTCGAAATACGGCGCGAAGCGTCCGAAGTAAGGAGCGAGAGACATGTCGCGTCGCCATCGCGCCGAGAAGCGGGAAATCATCGAGGACGCCAAGTTCGGCGATTCCGTCGTCACCAAGTTCATGAACTCGATCATGTACGACGGCAAGAAGTCGGTCGCCGAGGCGATCGTCTACGGAGCCTTCGACATCATCGAGGCCAAGGCCAAGAGCGATCCTCTGCAGGTGTTCAAGTCGGCGCTCGAGAATGTCGCGCCGGCGATCGAGGTTCGCTCGCGGCGCGTCGGCGGCGCCACCTATCAGGTGCCGGTCGAGGTCCGCAACGAGCGTCGTCAGGCGCTGGCGATCCGCTGGATCATCACGGCGGCGCGCGCCCGCAACGACAAGACGATGGTCGATCGTCTTTCGGCGGAGCTGCTCGACGCCTCCAACAACCGCGGCAATGCGGTGAAGAAGCGCGAGGACACGCACCGCATGGCGGAAGCGAACCGCGCCTTCTCGCACTATCGCTGGTAACCCTTTTCGTCGCCCTCTGATCGAGGACATCTCAAATGCCCCGTAGCCATCCCATCGAAGACTATCGCAACTTCGGCATCATGGCCCACATCGACGCGGGCAAGACGACGACGACCGAGCGTATTCTGTACTACTCCGGCAAGAGCCATAAGATCGGCGAGGTGCATGAAGGCGCCGCGACGATGGATTGGATGGAGCAGGAGCAGGAGCGCGGCATCACGATCACCTCCGCCGCGACGACGACCTTCTGGAACGGCAAGCGCCTGAACATCATCGACACGCCCGGCCACGTCGACTTCACCATCGAGGTGGAGCGCTCGCTGCGCGTGCTCGACGGCGCCGTCTGCGTTCTCGACGGCAATCAAGGCGTCGAGCCGCAGACCGAGACCGTGTGGCGTCAGGCCGACAAATATGCGGTTCCGCGCGTCGTCTTCGTCAATAAGATGGACAAGATCGGCGCCGATTTCTATCGCTGCGTCGACGATATCGTCACCAAGGTCGGCGGCAAGCCGGTCTGCCTGCAGCTGCCGATCGGCTCCGAGAATCTGTTCAAGGGCATTGTCGATCTGGTCCGCATGAAGGCGGTGGTCTGGGACGACGAGGGTCTCGGCGCGAAATATCACGACGAAGAGATCCCGGCCGATCTGCTGGACAAGGCGAAAGAGTATCGCACCACGCTGATCGAGGCGGCGGTCGAGCTCGACGACGACGCCATGGCCGCCTATCTCGACGGCCAGGAGCCGAGCGAGGAGACGCTGAAGAAGCTCGTCCGCAAGGCTGTTCGTCAGACCGCCTTCCATCCGGTGTTCTGCGGCTCGGCCTTCAAGAACAAGGGCGTGCAGCCGCTGCTCGACGCGGTCGTCGACTATTTGCCGTCGCCGGTCGATCGCGAGGCGATCAAGGGCGTGGACATGAACACCGGCGACGAGCTGGTGCGCAATCCGTCCGACAGCGAGCCTTTCTCCATGCTCGCCTTCAAGATCATGGACGACCCCTTCGTCGGCACCATCACCTTCTGCCGCGTCTATTCCGGCAAAATCGACTCGGGCACCACCGTGCTCAACTCGACCAAGGACAAGAAAGAGCGCGTCGGCCGCATGCTGCTGATGCACGCCAATAACCGCGAGGACATCAAGGAAGCCTATGCGGGCGACATCGTCGCTCTCGCCGGCCTCAAGGAGACCCGCACCGGTGACACGCTCTGCGACACTCTGAAGCCTGCGATTCTGGAGCGCATGGAGTTCCCGGAGCCGGTCATCGAGATCGCCATCGAGCCGAAGTCCAAGGCCGATCAGGAGAAGCTCGGCATCGCGCTCCAGAAGCTCGCCGCCGAGGACCCGTCCTTCCGCGTCTCGACCGATCAGGAGAGCGGCCAGACCATTCTGAAGGGAATGGGCGAGCTGCATCTCGACATCAAGGTCGATATTCTGAAGCGCACCTATAAGGTCGACGCCAATATCGGCGCGCCGCAGGTCGCCTATCGCGAGCGGCTGACGAAGCGCGTCGAGATCGACTACACGCATAAGAAGCAGACCGGCGGCACCGGCCAGTTCGCCCGCGTCATCATTATTTTCGAGCCGAACGAGCCCGGCGCCGGCAATGTCTTCGAGTCGAAGATCGTCGGCGGCTCGGTGCCGAAGGAATATATCCCCGGCGTCGAGAAGGGCATCAACAGCGTGATGGGGTCCGGCATTCTCGCGGGCTTCCCCGTCGTCGACGTCAAGGCGACGCTGATCGACGGCGGCTTTCACGACGTCGACTCGTCGGTGCTCGCCTTCGAGATCGCTTCGCGCGCCGCCTTCCGCGACGCGCTGCAGAAGGGCGGCTCGGTGCTGCTCGAGCCGATCATGAAGGTCGAGGTGGTGACGCCCGAGGAATATACGGGCTCGGTCATCGGCGACATCAACTCGCGGCGCGGGCAGATCCAGGGTCAGGACATGCGCGGCAATGCGGTCGTCGTCGATGCGATGGTGCCGCTCGCCAACATGTTCGGCTATGTCAATCAGCTGCGTTCCTTCACCCAGGGACGCGCGAACTACACGATGCAATTCGACCACTACGACCAGGTCCCCGAGGCGGAGTCGAAGAAGGTTCAGGCGAAATACGCCTGATCGTCTCAACGTCGCGGAATCAGTCTCTAAAGGAGTGTGGCCATGGCCAAGGAAAAATTCTCACGCACGAAGCCGCATTGCAACATCGGCACGATCGGTCACGTGGACCATGGCAAGACGTCGCTGACGGCGGCGATCACCAAGGTCCTGGCCGAGACGGGCGGCGCGACCTTCACGGCCTATGACCAGATCGACAAGGCCCCGGAAGAGCGCGCGCGCGGCATCACCATCTCGACGGCCCATGTCGAGTATGAGACCGCCAATCGCCACTACGCCCACGTCGACTGCCCCGGCCACGCCGATTATGTGAAGAACATGATCACCGGCGCCGCGCAGATGGACGGCGCGATCCTCGTCGTCTCCGCCGCCGACGGCCCGATGCCGCAGACCCGCGAGCACATTCTGCTCGCCCGCCAGGTCGGCGTGCCGGCGCTGGTCGTGTTCCTGAACAAGGTCGACATGGTCGACGATCCGGAGCTGCTCGAGCTCGTCGAGCTCGAGGTTCGCGAGCTGCTGTCGAAATACGAGTTCCCCGGCGACGATATTCCGATCACCAAGGGCTCGGCCCTGGCTGCGCTCGAGAATAAGACGCCCGAGATCGGCCATGACGCGATCCTGAAGCTGATGCAGACGGTCGACGAATATATCCCGCAGCCGGAGCGCCCGAAGGATCAGCCCTTCCTGATGCCGGTCGAGGACGTGTTCTCGATCTCGGGCCGCGGCACGGTGGTGACGGGCCGCGTGGAGCGCGGCATCGTCAAGGTCGGCGAGGAAGTCGAGATCGTCGGCATTCGCCCGACGGTGAAGACGACCGTGACCGGCGTGGAAATGTTCCGCAAGCTGCTCGATCAGGGCGAGGCGGGCGACAATATCGGCGCGCTGCTGCGCGGCACCAAGCGCGAGGACGTGGAGCGCGGCCAGGTGCTGTCGAAGCCGGGTTCGGTGAAGCCGCACACCAAGTTCAAGGCGGAAGCCTATATTCTGACGAAGGAAGAGGGCGGCCGTCATACGCCGTTCTTCACCAACTATCGTCCGCAGTTCTACTTCCGCACGACGGACGTGACCGGCATCGTGACGCTCCCCGAGGGCGTGGAGATGGTGATGCCGGGCGATAATGTGGCGATGGAGGTGAACCTCATCGTTCCGATCGCCATGGAGGAGAAGCTGCGCTTCGCCATCCGCGAAGGCGGCCGCACCGTCGGCGCCGGCGTCGTCGCTTCGATCATCGAATAAGGAATTTGGACCGCGGGGCGTCGCGCCTCGCATTCGTAGAAACGGCCTGCGAGCCTTCACGGCTCGCGGCCCAGAGCGCGCCGCGGCTCGCGGTCCAAGAGGAAGACGCTGATGAACGGACAGAATATCCGGATTCGCCTCAAGGCGTTCGATCACCGGATTCTCGATACGTCGACGAAGGAGATCGTCTCCACCGCCAAGCGCACGGGCGCTCAGGTGCGTGGTCCGATCCCGCTGCCGACCAAGATCGAGAAGTTCACGGTGAACCGCTCGCCGCACATCGACAAGAAATCGCGTGAGCAGTTCGAGATCAGGACTCACAAGCGCGTGCTCGATATCGTCGATCCGACCCCGCAAACGGTGGACGCGCTGATGAAGCTCGATCTCGCCGCCGGCGTCGACGTCGAAATCAAGCTCTAATAAAAATGAACCGGGCGCCTCTCGCGACGAGAGCGATGCGCCTTTCGAAGGAAGAGATCATGCGGTCTGGCGTCATCGCGCAAAAGGTCGGAATGACCCGCGTCTTCACCGAAGCGGGCGAGCATGTGCCGGTCACGGTGCTGAAGCTCGACGGCTGCCAAGTCGTCGCCCATCGGACCAAGGAGCAGAACGGCTACACCGCCGTGCAGCTCGGTATCGGCCACGCCAAGGTGAAGAACGTCTCCAAGGCCGAGCGCGGCCGTTTCGCCGTCGCCAAGGTCGAGCCGAAGCTGAAGCTCGCCGAGTTTCGCGTCGAGGAGACGGAGCTGCTTCCCGTCGGCGCCGAGATCACGGCCGATCATTTCGTCGTCGGCCAGTTCGTCGACGTGACCGGCACGACGATCGGCAAGGGCTTCGCCGGCGCGATGAAGCGCTGGAACTTCGGCGGTCTGCGCGCCACTCACGGCGTGTCGATCTCGCATCGCTCGCATGGTTCGACCGGCGGCCGTCAGGACCCGGGCAAGACCTTCAAGAACAAGAAAATGGCCGGCCATATGGGCGTCGACCGCGTGACCACGCAGAATCTGCGGGTCGTGCAGACTGATGTCGAGCGCGGCCTGCTGCTGGTCGAGGGCTCCGTGCCTGGACATGCCGGCGGCTGGATTTTTGTGCGCGACGCGGTGAAGCGGTCGCTGCCGGCCGAAGCGCCGCAGCCCGGCAAATACCGTCTGGCGGAAGCTCCCGCCGCGCAAGAAGACAAGAAGGAGGACTGAGCCGTGGTGCAGATCAGCGTCACGTCGTACGACGGCCAGGATGCCGGCTCGATCGAGCTGGCGGACGAGATTTTCGGGCTCGAACCGCGCCAGGATCTCATCTTCCGCATGATCCGCTGGCAGCTCGCCAAGCGGCGCGCCGGCACGCATGCGGTGAAGAACCGCGCCGACGTCGCCCGCACGGGCAAAAAGCTGCATAAGCAGAAAGGCACGGGCGGCGCTCGTCACGGATCGCGGCGCGCGCCGCAGTTCATCGGCGGCGGTCGCGCCTTCGGTCCGGTGGTGCGCAGTCACGAGCACGACCTGCCCAAGAAGGTGCGCGTTCTCGCTCTGAAGCACGCGCTCTCGGCCAAGGCCAAGGACGGCGCCATCATCGTCTGGGAGAGCGCTTCGCTCACCGAGCCGAAGACCAAGCTGCTCAAGGCCGGTTTCGACAAGACCGGGCTTTCCAGCGCGCTCATCATCGACGGCGCGGAGCCGCAGGCCAATTTCGCGCTGGCTGCGCGCAATCTGCCGCGGATCGACGTGCTGCCGGTCCAGGGCGTCAATGTCTATGACATTCTGCGCCGGGAGAAGCTGGTGCTGACCCGCGCGGCGATCGATGCGCTGGAGGCGCGCCTGAAATGAGCAAGGATGTGCGCCATTACGACGTGATCGTCTCCCCGGTCATCACCGAGAAGGCGACGATCGCTTCCGAGCAGAACAAAGTGGTCTTCAATGTCGCCAAGACCGCCACCAAGCCGCAGATCAAGGCGGCTGTGGAGGGGCTTTTCGACGTGAAGGTCGAGGCCGTCAACACGCTGCTGCGCAAGGGCAAGCTGCGCGCCTTCAAGGGCGTGCGCGGCCGCCAGTCGGATGTGAAGAAGGCGGTCGTCACACTGGCCGAAGGCCATAAGATCGACGTGACGACGGGACTCTAAAGGCAGGCTCGAGGACAAAACCATGGCGCTGAAGACATTCAAGCCGGTCACGCCGAGCCTTCGTCAGCTCGTCATCGTCGACCGCAGCGATCTCTACAAGGGCAAGCCCGTCAAAACCCTCACCGAGGGCAAGACCTCCAAGGGCGGCCGCAACAATAATGGGCGCGTGACCGTGCGCTTCCGCGGCGGCGGCCATAAGCAGGCCTATCGCCTCGTCGACTTCAAGCGCCGCAAGCTCGATGTCGTCGGCAAGGTGGAACGGATCGAATATGATCCGAACCGCACCGCCTTCATTGCGCTCATCCGTTATGCGGATGACGAGCTGTCCTACATTCTCGCGCCGCAGCGTCTTTCGGTCGGCGACGAGGTGATCTCGGGCGCTCAGGTCGATGTGAAGCCCGGCAACGCCATGCCGATCGGCAATATTCCGGTCGGCACGATCGTCCACAATGTGGAGATCAAGATCGGCAAGGGCGGCGCGATCGCGCGCTCGGCGGGCAATTATGCGCAGATCGTCGGCCGCGATCAGGGTTATGTGATCATTCGCCTGAACTCGGGCGAGCAGCGCCTCGTTCATGGTCAGTGCTTCGCGACCATCGGCGCGGTGTCGAACCCGGATCACATGAACATCTCGCTCGGCAAGGCGGGTCGTTCGCGCTGGCTCGGCCGTCGCCCGCATAACCGCGGCGTCACCATGAACCCGGTCGACCATCCGCACGGCGGCGGCGAAGGCCGCACCTCGGGCGGCCGTCATCCGGTCACGCCCTGGGGCAAGCCGACCAAGGGCAAGAAGACCCGCACGAACAAGAAGACCGACAAATTCATCGTGTCCTCGCGGCACGCCAAGAAGAAGAAGGGCTGATCCATGGCTCGCTCTATCTGGAAAGGCCCGTTCGTCGACGGCTATCTGCTGAAGAAGGCGGAGACCGCGCGCGGCTCGGGACGCAGCGATATCATCAAGATTTGGAGCCGCCGCTCCACCATTCTGCCGCAGTTCGTGGGTCTCACCTTCGGCGTGCACAATGGCCACAAGCATGTGCCGGTGTCTGTCAGCGAAGACATGATCGGGCACAAGTTCGGCGAATTCTCTCCGACGCGGACCTTCCATGGTCATGCGGCGGACAAGAAGTCGAAGAGGGGCTGACGAACATGTCCAAGCCGAGCAATCCGCGCGCGCTGGCCGACAATGAGGCGAAAGCCGTCGCCAACACGCTGCGCGTCTCCCCGCAGAAGCTCAATCTTCTCGCCCAGCTCATCCGCGGCAAGAAGGTGGATCGCGCTCTCGCCGATCTCGAGTTCTCGCGCAAGCGCATCGCTCACGAGGTGAAGAAGACCCTCGAGAGCGCGATCGCCAACGCCGAGAACAATCACGGTCTCGACGTGGACGATCTGATCGTCGCGCAGGCCTTTGTCGGCAAGTCGCTGGTGATGCGGCGCTTCGCGGCGCGCGCCCGCGGCCGCTCGAGCCGCATCGAGAAGCCCTTCGCGAATCTGACGATCATCGTCCGCGAAGTCGAAACGCCGGCGAAAGCCTAAAGGGAGCCAACGATGGGTCAGAAGGTCAATCCGATCGGGCTGCGCCTCGGCGTCAACCGCACCTGGGACTCGCGCTGGTTCGCGAGCAAGGGCGAATACGCCAAGCTTCTGCACGAGGATCTCGCCATCCGCGCAGCGGTGGCCAAGAATCTCAAGCAGGCGGCGGTGTCACGCATCATCATCGAGCGTCCGCACAAGAAGTGCCGTGTGACGATCCACTCGGCGCGCCCGGGCGTCGTCATCGGCAAGAAGGGCGCGGATATCGACAAGATCCGCAAGCTGGTCGGCAAGCTCACCGGCAGCGAAGTGGTGATCAACATCGTCGAGGTGCGCAAGCCTGAGGTCGAGGCCACTCTGGTCGCCGATTCGATCGCTCAGCAGCTCGAGCGCCGCGTCGCCTTCCGCCGCGCCATGAAGCGCGCCGTGCAGTCGGCGATCCGGCTCGGGGCGCAAGGCATTCGCATCAATTGCTCGGGCCGTCTCGGCGGCGCGGAGATCGCGCGTCTGGAATGGTATCGCGAGGGTCGCGTGCCGCTGCATACGCTGCGCGCCGATGTCGACTATGGCGTCGCCACCGCGCATACCGCTTATGGCACTTGCGGCATCAAGGTCTGGATCTTCAAAGGCGAGATCCTCGAGCATGATCCGATGGCGCAGGACAAGCGTCTGGCCGAGCAGGCCGCCGGCGGCGGTGAGCGCGAACATCATGGCGAGCGTCGCCGTCGCGAGCCGCGCGAGCCGCGCGACGCGGCCTAATTTCGAGAGTTCGACATCATGTTGCAACCCAAACGCACCAGGTTCCGCAAGGCCTTCAAAGGCCGCATTCACGGAAACGCCAAGGGCGGCTTTTCCCTGAATTTCGGGCAGTTCGGCCTCAAGGCTCTCGAGCCGGAGCGCATCACTGCGCGCCAGATCGAGGCGGCCCGCCGCGCCATGACGCGCCATATGAAGCGCGCTGGTCGCGTGTGGATCCGCATCTTCCCCGACGTGCCGGTTTCCAAGAAGCCGACCGAAGTGCGCATGGGTAAGGGCAAGGGCGCGCCGGAGCTCTGGGCCGTGCGCGTGGCGCCGGGCCGCATCATGTTCGAGGTCGACGGCGTGTCCGGCGAGCTCGCTCGCGAGGCTCTGACGCTCGCCGCCGCGAAGCTGCCGATCAAGACGCGCTTCATCGAACGCATCGCCGAGTGAGGATTGCGACCATGAGCACGAACAAGCAACGCGTCTCCGACCTCCGCGCCCTCTCCTTCGACCAGCTGGACGAGGAAGTGCTGAAGCTGAAGAAAGAGCAGTTCAATCTGCGCTTCCAGCGGGCGACCGGCCAGCTCGAGAACACGGCGCGCGTGCGCGTCGTTCGTCGCGACATCGCCCGGGCCAAATCCATCGCCGCGCAGAAGCGCGCTGAACAACAGAGTTGAGAGAGCGCCAATGCCGAAGCGAATTCTCCAGGGCGTCGTCGTCAGCGACAAGCAGAACAAGACCGTGGTGGTGAAGGTGGAGCGCCGCTTCACCCATCCGCTGTTCAAGAAGACCGTTCGTCGCACGAAAAATTATCATGCGCATGACGAAGCGCAGACCTTCAAGGTCGGCGACGAGGTCACGATCGAGGAGACGGCTCCGATCTCGCGGCTGAAGCGCTGGCGAGTGGTGGAAGCCGCCGACAAGGCCTGATGAGGCCTTCAAAAAGACGAGACGAGTGAGATGGTTTTCTCGGACGAAGTCGGGGGACCGAAACCAGACCGAGACGAAAGGCGGGATAAGCCATGATACAGATGCAGACAAATCTCGATGTCGCCGATAATTCTGGCGCCCGCCGCGTCATGTGCATCAAGGTGCTGGGCGGCTCCAAGCGCAAATACGCCGGCGTCGGCGACATTATCGTCGTCTCGATCAAAGAGGCGATTCCGCGCGGTCGCGTGAAGAAGGGCGACGTGCTCAAGGCGGTCGTGGTGCGCACGGCCAAGGACATCAAGCGCGCCGACGGCTCGGTGATCCGCTTCGATTCCAATGCGGCGGTTCTGATCAACAATCAGAAGGAGCCGATCGGCACGCGCATCTTCGGACCCGTGCCGCGCGAGCTGCGCGCCAAGAACCATATGAAGATCATTTCGCTCGCGCCGGAGGTGCTGTAATGGCCGCGAAAATCAAGAAAGGCGACAAGGTCGTCGTTCTCGCCGGTCGCGACAAGGGCCGCACGGGTCAGGTGATTCAGGTGCTGCCGACGGAAGGTCGCGCTGTGGTGGAGGGCGTTAATCTCGTCAAGCGCCACCAGCGCCAGACGCGCCAGCAGGAGGCGGGGATCGTCACCAAGGCGGCGGCGCTCGACCTGTCCAACATCGCGATCGCCGATCCCAAGGACGGCAAGCCGACGCGCGTCGGTTTCAAGACTCTCGATGACGGCCGCAAGGTCCGCATCGCCAAGCGTTCGGGAGAACAGATCGATGGCTGAGGAAAAGAAGCCGAAAGCCGCCAAGGCTCCGAAGGCGGAAGGCGAGGCCAAGAAGGCCGGCAAGGCGAAATCCGCGCCTTCTTCTTCGCATGATGATGGCGAGCGCCGTTCGGCCGGCCCGAAATCGCTTCCCGAGGGCGCGTATGAGGTGCGGCTGAAGAAGCACTATGACGAAGTCGTTCGCGCCAAGCTCATGGAAGAGTTCGGCTATAAGAACGCGTTCGAGGTGCCGGCGATCGAGAAGATCGTGCTGAACATGGGCGTCGGCGAGGCAGTCAACGACAGCAAGAAGGTGACGGCCGCGGCCGGCGACCTCGCGCTGATCGCGGGCCAGAAGCCGGTGGTGACGCGCGCCCGCAAGGCGATCTCGACCTTCAAGGTTCGCGAGAACATGCCGATCGGCGCCAAGGTCACGCTGCGCAAGACGCGCATGTATGAGTTTCTGGACCGCCTGATCACGATCGCGCTGCCGCGCGTTCGCGATTTCCGCGGTCTCAATCCCAAGTCCTTCGACGGACGCGGCTCCTACGCCCTCGGCATCAAGGAGCATATCGTGTTTCCCGAGATCGACTATGACAAGGCCGAGTCGATCCTCGGCATGGACGTCATCGTCGTGACGACGGCGAAGACGGACGACGAGGCGCGCGCGCTCCTGCGCGCGTTCAATTTCCCGTTCCGGCAGTGAGACGATAAGTCTCAAACGCGGAAACCGAAGGCATAGAAAATGGCCAAGAAGAGTTCGATCGAGAACAACAAGCGCAGGGCGAAGCTCGCCAAGGCCTATGCGGGCCGCCGCGAGCGGCTGAAGGCGAAGGCGAATGACGAGGCGCTGACCGCCGAGGAGCGGTTCGAGGCGCGTCTCAAGCTCGCCGAGCTGCCGCGCAATTCCGCGGCGATTCGCATTCGCAATCGCTGCGAGGTTTCGGGACGTCCGCGCGCTTTCTATCGCAAGCTGAAGCTGTCGCGCGTGGCGCTGCGTGAGCTCGGCTCGCGCGGCCTCATTCCCGGTCTCGTGAAGTCCAGCTGGTAAGGGAGAGAGCGAATGTCGATCAGCGATCCGTTGGGCGATCTGCTCACCCGTATCCGCAATGCGCAGATGCGCCGCAAGGACAAGGTCCAGACGCCGGGCTCCCGCCTGCGCGGCCATGTTCTCGACGTGCTGAAGGAAGAAGGCTACATCCGCGGCTACACGACCACGGATTTCGGCAATGGCCGCACCGAGTTCGAGATCGAGCTGAAATATTTCGACGGCGAGCCGGTCATCAAGACGATCGAGCGCGTCTCGCGTCCAGGCCGCCGGGTCTATGCGGGCGTCGACAAGACGCCGCGCGTGGCCAATGGCCTCGGCATCACCATCGTGTCGACGCCCAAGGGCGTCATGGCCGATCACAAGGCCCGCGAGAACAATGTCGGCGGCGAGGTGCTTGCCAAGGTCTTCTGACCGAAGCTCGCAGGAATTGGGATAGGACTTCAACCATGTCTCGTATCGGCAAGAAGCCCGTCATCGTGCCGGCCGGCGTGACCGCGAAGGTCGACGGTCAGCTCGTTCAGGTGAAGGGCGCGAAGGGCGAGCTGCAGTTCCGGGTTCCCGACGATGTCGCGGTGACTCAGGACGGCAATTCGATCAAGGTCGACCCGCGCTCCAACAGCAAGCGCGCCCGCGCGCTGTGGGGCACGTCGCGCGCCCAGGTGAACAATCTCGTGGTCGGCGTCACCGCCGGCTTCGAGAAGAAGCTCGAGATCAACGGCGTCGGTTATCGCGCCGCGGTCGCCGGCAAGAATCTGCAGCTCGCGCTCGGCTATTCGCATGACGTGAACTATCCGATCCCGGCCGGCATTGCGATCGTGACGCCCAAGCCCACGGAGATCACCATCTCCGGCGTGGACAAGCGCCAGGTCGGTCAGGTCGCCGCGGAGATTCGTGCGTTGCGCGGCCCGGAGCCCTATAAGGGCAAGGGCGTGAAATACGCCGGCGAATTCATCTTCCGCAAGGAAGGCAAGAAGAAGTAAGGACGCGAGCCATGGCAAAGGACGTAAATGCAGCCGCCCGGCGCAAGGCCCGGGTCCGTCGGAGCATTCGCGCGCGCGCCTATGGCCGCCCGCGTCTGTCGGTGTTCCGCTCCTCGGAGCAGATCTATGCGCAGATCATCGACGACGAGAAGGGCGTGACCATCGTCTCCGCCTCGACGCTCGAAAAGGCCAATCGCGAGACGCTGAAGACGGGCGCCAACAAGGAAGCGGCGCATCTCGTCGGCAAGCAGATCGCCGAGCGCGCGGCGGCCAAGGGCATCACGGAAGTGGTGTTCGATCGCGGCGCTTATATCTATCACGGCCGCGTGCAGGCGCTGGCCGAGGGCGCTCGCGAGGGCGGCCTGCAGTTCTGACGCGTCTTCTCCCGCCGGCGGGAGGAGATTTCGCGCATTGGCGCGGCGAATGAGGGCCGGCGCGGCGTAGCGAGGCGATGGTCGAAAGGCTCTCGCCGACCTTGCGTCGTGCGGCCCCTCTCCTGTATGCGGGAGAGGATCCAATCCCCAAGCGAGCGGCACTATTGCCGCGTAAGTGACGGAAGAGAAAATGGCTCGTGAACCAGAAGGCGGCCGCGGCCGCGACCGGGATCGGGACGACCGCGACAATGAGTTCGTGGATCGCCTTGTCCACATCAATCGCGTCGCCAAAGTGGTGAAGGGCGGCCGGCGTTTCGGCTTCGCCGCGCTCGTCGTCGTCGGCGACCAGAAGGGCCGCGTCGGCTATGGCCACGGCAAGGCGCGCGAAGTGCCGGAAGCGATTCGCAAGGCGACGGAAGCCGCCAAGCGCGCGCTCATCCGCGTGCCCCTTCGCGAAGGCCGTACGCTGCATCATGACGTCAATGGCCGCCATGGCGCGGGCCGCGTCGTGCTGCGCGCCGCGCCTCCCGGCACCGGCATCATCGCCGGCGGCCCGATGCGCGCCGTTTTCGAGACGCTGGGCGTTCACGACGTCGTGGCCAAGAGCCAGGGCTCCTCGAACCCCTACAACATGATTCGCGCGACGTTCGACGCGCTCGAGCGCGAGGATTCGCCGCGTTCGGTCGCCGCTCGTCGTTCTCTCAAGGTCTCCGCGCTGCAGGCGCGCCGTCAGGGCGCCGAAGCCGAAGCCGTCGACGCTTGAGGGGAGGGCTTGCGATGAGCGATAAGAAAATCACCGTCGAGCAGACCGGCAGCGCCATCGGCCGTCCCGAGCGTCAGCACAGAACGCTGACCGGCCTCGGCCTCACGCGCATCGGCAAGCGTCGCACGCTCGAGGACACGCCCGCTGTGCGCGGGATGATCGCGAAAGTCGCGCATCTCGTCAAAATCGTCGACGAGAAGTGAGGGGCGGGACAATGGTGAAGCTCAACGATCTCTCCGACAATCCCGGCTCCAGCAAGAATCGCATGCGCGTGGGCCGCGGCATCGGCTCCGGCAAGGGCAAGACCGCAGGGCGCGGCGTCAAGGGCCAGAAGGCCCGCACCGGCGTCGCGGTGAAAGGCTTCGAGGGCGGCCAGATGCCGCTGCATCGTCGCCTGCCCAAGCGCGGGTTCTTCAATCCCTTCTCGACCGACTATAATGAGGTCAATCTGGGCCGCATTCAGCAGGCGGTGGAGGCAGGCAAGCTCGACGTCGCCGCTCCGGTGACGATCGACGCGTTGATCGCCGCCGGCGTGGTCTCCAAGCCGCGCGACGGCGTGAAGATCCTCGGCAATGGCAAGCTCGAGGCGAAGCTCGCCTTCGAGGTCGCCGCCGCGTCGAAATCGGCGGTCGCCGCGATCGAGGCCGCTGGCGGCACGATCAAGCTGCTGGTCGCGACGGAAGAGCCCGCTTCGGCCTGAAGCCTCCGCCCGGTCCGCGACGCGTAGGCCGGGCGTCAGCTCGAGGCGGCGCATTTTTCGCCGCCTCGAGGTTAATCGTATCGACCAAAAAACTGGCGATCCGCCCATCCGTCGTGATACGGAGTCGCCTGTGCGAGCCGGCGAGAAGAGGCTAGACTTTTTTTTCGCCGACATCGTGCGATAGACATGCGCCGGGTCCGGCCCCTCGAATGGGCCGGGCCGAAAACAGAGCGCGGCGTCGCGGCGGGCAGCGCTGCGTCGCTTCGACGCTCGTCTAAAAGAAAACCGCGCGGCGCGCGACGAGGGAGCCTCGCCCATGGCATCGGCAGCCGAACAGCTTGCGGCCAACGTCAATTTTTCCGCTTTCGGCAAAGCGGATGAGCTCAAGAAACGCATCTGGTTCACGCTCGGCGCGCTGATCGTCTATCGTCTCGGCACTTATGTGCCGCTGCCGGGCATCGACCCGGACGCCTTCGCCAAGAGCTTTTTCGGCCAGTCGAAGGGCGTGCTCGAGCTGTTCAACATGTTCGCTGGCGGCGCGGTTCAGCGCAGCGCGATCTTCGCCTTGAACATCATGCCCTATATCTCCGCCTCCATCATCATTCAGCTGCTGACGACGGTGATTCCGTCGCTCGAGCAGGTGAAGAAGGAAGGCGAGCAGGGCCGCAAGGTCCTCAACCAATATACGCGCTATCTCACCGTCATTCTGGCGACCTTCCAGGCCTATGGAATGGCCATCGGCCTCGAGGGCCAGCAAGGCGTCGTGACCGAGCCTGGGCTGTTCTTCCGTCTGACGACGGTCGTCACTCTGGTCGGCGGCACGATGTTTCTGATGTGGCTCGGCGAGCAGATCACGTCGCGCGGCATCGGCAATGGCTCTTCGCTGATTATTTTCGCGGGAATTGTCGCGGCCTTTCCGGCGGCGATCCTCAGCACTCTCGAGCTCGGGAAGCAGGGCGCGATCTCGACGGGCGTCATCCTCGGCGTGATCGCCATGTCCTTCTTCGTCATCGCCTTCATCGTCTATATGGAGCGAGCGCAGAGGCGATTGCTCATCACCTATCCCAAACGGCAGCACGGCAATCGTGTCTATGAGGGCCAGACGTCCTTCTTGCCGCTGAAGCTCAACACCTCGGGCGTCATTCCGCCGATCTTCGCCTCGTCGCTGCTGCTGCTGCCGACCACGATCGCGAATTTCTATCAGACGCAGGGCACGGATAATATTTTTGCGACCATCTCGGCCTATTTCGGGCATGGACGGCCGCTCTATATGCTGTCCTATGTCGGGCTGATCGTCTTCTTCGCCTTCTTCTACACGGCGATCGTTTTCAATCCGACGGAGACAGCCGATAATCTGAAGAAGCATGGCGGCTTCATCCCTGGCATTCGGCCCGGCGAGCGCACGGCGAAATTCATCGACGATGTGCTGATGCGCATCACCGTGCTCGGCGCCGCCTATCTCGCGGTGATCTGCCTGCTGCCGGAAATGCTGATCTCCTACGCCAATCTGCCGTTTTATTTCGGCGGCACCTCGCTGCTCATCGTGGTCAGCGTGACGATGGATACGGTGGCGCAGGTCCACGGTCATCTCCAGGCTCATCAATATGAGGGCCTGATCCGCAAGACGAAACTTCGCGGGCGACGCAAATGAGGCTGGTGCTGCTCGGACCGCCGGGCGCGGGCAAAGGCACGCAATCGGCTCGGCTCGTCGCCAAGTATTCGATCCCTCAGCTCTCGACCGGTGACATGTTGCGCGCCGCCGTCGAGGCGAAGACGCCGATCGGCCTCGAGGCCAAGGAGATCATGGATCGGGGCGCGCTGGTGCCCGACGCTGTCGTCGTCGGCATCATCGGCCAGCGCATCAAGGAGAAGGACGCCGCCAACGGCTTCATTCTCGATGGTTTCCCGCGCACCGTGGCGCAGGCTCAGGCTCTCGATCAGCTGCTGGACCACGAAGGTTTGAAGCTCGATGCGGTCATAGAGCTGAGCGTCGACGAGAATGCGCTGCTCGCGCGCATGCAGAACCGCGTCGATGAAACGCGCGCGCGCGGCGGCGAGGTGCGGGCGGACGACAATCCAGAAGCGTTCAAGACGCGGCTGGACGCTTATCGCACGCAAACCGCGCCAGTGTCGGATTACTATTCCGGCAAGGGCGAGCTGAAACAGGTGGACGGCATGGAGCCGGTCGATGCGGTCAGCGCGGCGATCGAGCAGGCGTTGAAGCACTGAACCCAAGGCGCTCGCTCTTTGTCTTCGCGCCTGCCGCGAGGACAAAGGGGAGCGAAGGTCATCTTCACTCGCAATCGAGCTGGCGTCCGCGCATATGGCAGCGCAGACGCGGCTTCGCTTCGGCGTCGTAATCGGTGACGAGCCATTCGCCGTCGCCGCGTTCGAATGTCGCGAAGCCGAAGGTGGTGGCGACGCCGCGGCCTCGTTCGACGGTCGCCTCGCCGATCGTCGCTCCGTCGAAATTCGCCGGAATATGCGGGTCCATTGTGGTTCCGCCGACGCCGATCACGAATTGCGCCGGCCGATCGTCGCGAAAGCTCAGCGCTTCGAAGGCGTGGAGATGGCCAGACAGGATCGCCTGCACCGCCGTCGGAATGCCGTTATGCGCCGCCGCGGCGAGCGTCTCATTGATCCCGAGCGTCTCGCCGATCCGCGATCGAAACAGCGAAAATATCGGCTTGTGGAACGCGTACCAAACCGGGCCGGGCGCGTCCTTCGCGATGGCGAGCTGGCTGCGCAGAAAAGGCAGCTGCGCGCCGACGACCGTGCGCTCCTCCGCCTCGGTGGTGTCGAGAATGAAGAGCGTCGGATCGGCGATATCGACGCGGTAGGCCTGCTCGCGATCGACGCATAGTGGCGTCTCGCCCAGCGGTAGCGGCGAGAGCGCGCGAGTCCAGCCCTGGCCGGCGCGCCTGCAAATTTCGTGATTGCCGCGCACGAGCGCCCAGGGGGCGGCACGTAGCAGGGCGTCGCCGGGCGCGAAAAAATCGGCCTTCCATGTCTCCCAATTGTCGCCATGAGGCGAGCCGGCGCAGCCGCTCATTCCCGGCAGGCAGGGCGTCTCGCGATAATGGTAATCGCCGACATGGATGACCAGATCCGGGGCCAATCTCGCGGCGGTCTCGGCGATCTTGCGGAAGGGCCAAGCGTCGCTCGAATTGCAGTCTTGCAGGAAGATGCCATTGAGCCGGCAGCCCGTATCGCCGAGGACGAGCACCTTATCGACGCGCGCGGGCGGCGCCGGCAGCGGCGCGCCAGCGATCGTGAGACTTCGCGTTCCCTTTGGAATCGTCGCGGCGCAAACGGTGATGGCGAAATGCTCTCCCGGCCGCGCACGCGGCGTCATCGGGACGGCGCGGCCGTCGAGCTCGGCGGCTGGGCAGGCGTCGCTCTGCGTTATGGCGCGGGCCTGCCAGCCATCGGCGGTGGCCTGCAGCCAGCGATAGGAGTCCTCGGCGCGCGCCGGCCCGGAGACGAAAAGCAGCGCGCCGAGCGCGAGCGAGCCCAAAGCGCGTGCGGGGAGAAATTCTCCACTGTCATCCGGATCGAAAGCGTGGGATTTATAGGGCGTTGCTTGGGTAGAGGTCATCTTTTCGCCGGTTTCGGAAAGTTGTCTCGGGCTCGGCTGCGGCGAATCCGCGTCGCATCGACGGAATTGCCGCTGGCCGGGCGCCTCGCATGGGCTCACAGGGTGGGAAGGATACTCGATGAAAAAGATTTTCGTGACGGCGGCGGCGCTGGCCATGGCCGCGTCGCTCGCAGGCTGCAACACGCCCGGCGAGCGCGCCGCGGGCGGCGCCCTCATCGGCGGCGCGGGCGGAGCAGCGATTGGCGCCGCGGCCTCCGGCGGCCGCGCGGGCGGCACGCTCGCAGGGGCGGCGATCGGTGCGGCGACCGGCGCCGTCGTCGGCGCGGCGACCGCCCCGCCGCAGCAATGCGCCCGTTGGGGCTGGGATTATTACGGCAATCGCGTCTGCGTCGCCTATTATAATTATTGAGACTGCCAAGGACGCGAAGCGCAGAGCTTCGCGTCCACGATTTTTTTGACCGTTAGTTTGCGCGGGCGAGACCCAGCGCATTGCGCAGCTCTTTCCGAGCGGCCTCTATGTCCTTGCGATAGGCGGGATCGAGCTCCATGATCGCATGCACCGCATAGGCGACGAGCCGCGCCGCAGCGACGTCGCTGGGGAAATGCACGCCGCAGACGAGCCGATTGTGGCCGTAGTCATCCGCCCGCGCGAGGATCTCGTCGCGACGCTCGGGCGCGATGTCGATCAGCGCCAAGCCCATGAGATAGCCGACGGTCGTATGGCCGCTCGGATAGGAATCATCCTTCGCTTTGGTCTTGCAGACGGGATGCAGCGTCTTGTCGACATTATAGGGCCGGATGCGATGAAAGGCTTCCTTGGCGGCGCCGGTGTTGGCGGATTCGTCGGCCTTCAGCCGCGCGCCGAGAGCTTCGACCGCCGGCAGATTCTCCTTGGTGAATTTCTCGCCGAAGACCGTGTGATAGAGGAAGATGGTCTGATTCTCGTCGTCCGCCTTGGCGCGCGCGGCCTGTTCCGGCGTGCGCGCATCCTCGATACGATGCAACTCGGCGAGCTCGGCGTCGCTTTTCGGCGAATGCGGCGCGGGCGGGGTCGCGAGGATTTCGAGCGGATGGCTCTGCTCGGGCGTCACAAAGCCCTCGCGCGCGGCTGCGGGCGCGCAGAGCAGAGCGAGAACCGAAAGGATCGCGGCGGTCTTCTTCATACGAGCTGGTCCCGGCGGCCGTCATTTTCGATCGCGCGCAGTCCCCGGGCCGCCCGGCCGCGCGCTCGGCGTACCGCTTTCTACCCGAAATTTCTCGTCCGTGCGATGACGGCTTTGCCTAGAAGCGCATTCATCGGCTCATCCTCCGCGGCTCTCTCTCGCTGGCGGGCTAGGCCGATCTCGCGGTCTCACGGACACGCGGCGCGACTGTTTTCTGCGCCGGACGAAACGCGGGACGCGCCCATCACGAAAGTCCCTCATGCGCGCCGCACGGGCGTCACCACGCTCTGGCGCGCCAAGCAGTTCGAATATTGCTTCATCCGCTCGGTCACCGGCCGCCATGCGGATTTTTTCGAGGTGATGGGCAATGCGCTCGTCTATGCCGCGCAGGCGATGAAGCTCGATCTTCCGCCCGCGACGCGCGAGCGGCTCATGAAGGCGCGCCGGATGTGGTCGCGCCGGATATGAAAGGGCTGCTGGAGCTGGTTCTCGGCCGTTCGTGAGGTCAGGCGATCTTCGCATAGACCGCGTCTATGCGCGCGCCCCGATCCGAGCCCGCGACGACGGCGAGCGTCAATCCGCTCGCCTCCGCCGCGCCGCGCGCCAGAGCCTCGAGGCGGCGCGCCTCCGCTTCATCGGGCGCGAAGGCGAAGCCGGTCGGCCCCCAGGAGGTCTGGCCGAGGCCGGTCGCGCCGGCCTGCGCCAGCCGTGCGAGCAGAGCTTCGACCGCCGCGCTGGTGAAGCGCCGCCCGCCCTGCGCCGGCGCGAAATAATCCCCGACGATCGCCTGAATGGCCGTGATCGCCGCGCCGAAGCCCGCGAAATCCGCCTCGGCCGCCGCCGGCAGCGCCTGCATCAGCACCAGCCGGCACAATTTCCCCGCATCCTCCTCCGAGAAGGGTGGCAGCTCGGCGAAGGCTTTGCGCTCCTCGGCGCCATGCAGGCCGATCGAGGCCGGGTCCGAGACGAGGAGAATGCGCCAATCTTCCGGAAAGGCGAGACGCGAGATCACCGGCGGGGTCATCGTATCGGCGCCGCGGCCGCCGTCGACCACGAGCCCCCCACGCGTGAAGAGTCCCGCCCCGAGCCCGGAGCGCGCGCCGCGTTGCAGCACAGCGGCGTCCGCCGCCACATTCTGCGGCATATCTTCGATGCGCCGCAGCGCGGCGGCTATGGCCAGCGCCAGCTGCGTGCCCGAGCCGAGGCCCGAATGCGGCGGGATCGCCTCGCCAATGTCGAGCCGATAGCGCTTGCCCGGCGCGAGCGCGGCGGTCGCCTTTTCGAGCAGAGCGAGCGCGCGTTCGGCGTCCGGACCGGAAGCCTCCATCTTTTCAGCCGGCTGCAGCGTCAACCGCGTCGCCGGCGCGTCTATGGAGAGGCCGAGCCCGCCGAATGTGCGGCCGAGCGCGCCATTCATGTCCAGGAAGCCGAGATGCAATCTCGCCGCGGCGACGACGCTCACGCTGATCGGCATGGAGCCTCATTTTCGGACTTTATGCGGAATATCCGCTATATCTCGCTTCCCGGCGCGGTTTCACGCCGTTGTCGACGGGGCTCGCGCGTATTCGACTAGGCCGAGTAAGGCGCCGCGCGTGCGAAGGCAAGAGCTTGTGCAGTGAACAAGAGCTCGTCACGAGCGAGAGGGGGACCCCATGGCCGCCGAGGAGCGCGCATATTCGCCAGATGAGATAAACGCTCGCCTCGCCGCCGAGCTGCCGCATTGGCGGCTCGAGAACGGCTGGATTCGCCGCAAGTTCAAGACCCACGGCTGGAAGGGCACGCTGATGGTCGTCAACACGGTCGGCCATCTGGCCGAGGCCGCTTGGCACCATCCCGACATAGCCGCCTCCTACGCATGGGTCGAGGTGAAGCTGATGACCCATACGGCCAAGGGCGTGACCGACAAGGATTTCGAGCTGGCGCGCAAGATCGAGGAGGTCGTGTCCTGGCGTCCCGGCAAGGAGGGCGGCGCGCTCGAGGGCGCGCCCGAGACCGACCAGCGCTTCGCCTATATCAAATACGACTGACAGGCTCATTCCCGGAGACCAGAGTGACGACGACGATTGAATCGTCGCGCGAGCGATTCTTTTCGCTCGTCGCGGCGCGGCCGGTCATCATGGGCATCGTCAATGTGACGCCCGATTCCTTTTCCGACGGCGGCCGCTTTTTCGCGCCGGAAGCCGCGCTGGCGCAGGCTCAAAAGCTCGCCGCCGACGGCGCGGACATTGTCGATGTCGGCGCCGAATCGACCCGCCCCGGCCATACGCCGCTGACCGCCGACGAGGAGTGGACGCGTCTCGCGCCGCTGCTCGAGACGCTGGTCGCGCAATGCGGCGTTCCGGTCTCCATCGACACCTATAAGGCGCAGACGGCGCGCCGGGCGCTCGCGGCCGGCGTGACGATCATCAACGATATCTGGGGCCTGCAGCGCGACCCCGATATGGCTCCGGCGATCGCCGAGACGGGCGCCGGCGTCGTCGTCATGCACAATCGCGCCGAGGTCGCGCCCGATATCGACATCGTCTCGGACATGCTCGGCTTTTTCGAGCGTTCGCTGGAGATCGCCGCCGCCGCCGGCGTGCCGGAATCGCGCGTGATCCTCGATCCGGGCGTCGGCTTCGGCAAGACGCGCGAGCAGGATTTCGCGGCGCTGCGCGGCGTTCCGCAGCTCATGCGATTCGGGCGGCCGGTGCTCATAGGCGTGTCGCGAAAACGCCTGTTCGGCGCGCTGCTCGGCGCCGAGGTGGATGCGCGCCTCATCGCCACAGTGGCGGCAAATCTGATCGCGGCGCTAGAGGGCGCGCGGATTTTCCGCGTCCACGACGCCGCAGAGCACCGGGCGGCCTTCGCCGTGCTCGACACTCTGACACAGGGAAAAGGACGGATATGACGACGTCTGAGACGCGGGTCGGCTTCGGTTTCGGCAGCAATCTGGGGGACAAGCCCGCCAATATTCGGCGCGCGGTCGCGCTGGTCGGGGAGCGTGGGATCGCGCGCCTCGACGCTGTCTCGCGTATCTATCGGACGCCCCCTTGGGGCGATGTCGATCAGGGCGATTTCGCCAACGCCTGCGCGCTCGGCTGGACCCGTTTGTCGCCCTATGAGCTGCTCGCCGCGGTCAAGACGATCGAAGCCGATATGGGCCGCACGCCGACGCGCCGCTGGGGGCCGCGGCTGATCGACGTGGATATTCTCTTTCTCGGCGATCACACGATGGATGATCCCGAGCTCACCTTGCCGCATAAGGAGCTGTTTTCCCGTGCTTTCGTGCTGAAGCCGCTGGCGGAGATCGGCCCCGATCTGACGCTCGACGGCGCCTCGATCGCGCGCGCGGCCGCCGAAGCGGCGGCGGAGGGGATCGGAATTTGGGAGGAAAAGTCCACCGACGCCCGATGAGCCATGACGCCACAATTCTATTGGGTAGTTTAGTTATCCATCCGGGCAGGGCTCCGCTCCAGGTTTTGAAATCAGCATTAAACATATGATTATATTGCATATAATAGTTGATAGAAGAAATCTATCAATGCGCTTAAGGGTGGGTATGTCGTCCAATACGGCATGGCGGCTCCCGCCCAAAATCGTTTTCAATACCCCTCAATAGATTGCCATATACTACCCTATTGGATATTGTCATTACGAAGCGGAACGGAAATGGTTGCGGCTCGCCGAACGAGGGCGTTTTGGATGTTTTGGCGCTGGGAGGCGCCGGGGGGTCTGGGGCTTTCGTTTCGCGCGGCGGTTTCGAGAAAATTCGTCTCCGAGCAAAGAAGAAGAATGCCGTCGTCGGGTCCTTTTGAGAGGGGTCGTCGGGCGGTGAGAGCGGGAGGTCGGGACAGCGGCTCGTCGAGCACGAGGCCGCGGCTGCGACAATCAACCGTTGGAGACGAAGGCGCGTGCCGAGCAGGGAGGCGGGACGCGGCGAGATCGCTTCGAGAATCCCTGGGAGCACTTAGGAGGAATTGAGATGAGCGTAACGACAGAGACATCGGCCGGCGCAGCCGCCGGCTCAGATGCCATCGTGGACTTGAAGGGCCTGTGGATCGGCGTGTCCGTCCTCAATGTTTTCTACCTCTTCATCCGCATCTATGAGCAGATCTTCGGCTGGCGCGCGGGCCTCGACTCGTTCGCTCCGGAGTTCCAGACGTATTGGCTGACGATGCTGTGGACGGAAATTCCGCTGGAGCTCGTCGCCGGTCTCGGCCTCGCCGGCTATCTGTGGAAGACCCGCGACCGCAATGTCGACGCGGTTTCTCCGCGTGAGGAGCTTCGCCGTCACGTCGTGCTGCTGCAGTGGCTGACGGTCTACTCGGTGGCCATCTACTGGGGCGCCAGCTTCTTCACGGAGCAGGACGGCACCTGGCACATGACGGTGATTCGCGACACGGACTTCACGCCGTCGCACATCATCGAGTTCTATCTCAGCTACCCGATCTACTCGATCTTCGGCGTCGGCTCGTTCTTCTACGCCAAGACCCGCATTCCGTTCTTCGCGCACGGCTATTCGCTGGCGTTCCTGATCGTGGCCATCGGCCCGTTCATGATCATCCCGAACGTCGGCCTGAACGAGTGGGGCCACACCTTCTGGTTCATGGAAGAGCTGTTCGTCGCTCCGCTGCATTGGGGCTTCGTGTTCTTCGGCTGGATGGCTCTGGGCGTGTTCGGCGTCGTCCTGCAGATCCTGGCCGGCGTGAAGCGCCTGCTCGGCAAGGACGGCGTTGCGGCGCTGATCGGCTGATAGCGGCCTGAACTCTCGGCCGCCCGCTCTGGCGGACGGCCGCCTCCGGCGAATGAATTTTCCGAATGCTCTCGGAACGTGAGGCTTCGTCCGAGCGGCCGCCGGTCGGCGGCTCGGACGGGGTTTCGGAGAGCGGGCGGGAAGCGTGGCCGCCGGGGTGACGCATTCAAAGGACAATCCGGCGCGAGAGAGCCGGAGGCAGGTCTCGAGACGCCGGCGCGAAGACGCCGGGCGGACAGACACCAAGGAGAAGAGTGATGTCTACATCGAAGAGCGGGGGGGCTATCGGGCCTTTCCATTCTGTCGCGGAAGCGGCGGGATGCGTTAAGACCTCCGATTGGCTGATTCTGACGCTGCTGTTTCTGGCAGTGCTGGGCGGCTATCATATTCACTTCATGCTGACGGCGGGCGACTGGGACTTCTGGGTCGACTGGAAAGACCGTCGTATGTGGCCGACGGTCATCCCGATCCTGGGCGTGACCTTCGCGGCCGCCGCTCAGGCGTTCCTGTGGGAGAACTTCCGTCTCCCGTTCGGCGCGACCTTCGCGGTTCTGGGTCTGCTCATCGGCGAGTGGATCAACCGCTATGTGAACTTCTGGGGCTGGACCTACTTCCCGATCAGCCTGGTGTTCCCGTCGGCTCTGGTCGTTCCGGCCCTGTGGCTGGACATCATCCTGCTGCTGTCGGGCTCCTATGTGATCACGGCTGTGGTCGGCGCCCTGGGCTGGGGTCTGCTGTTCTACCCGAACAACTGGCCGGCGATCGCCGCCTTCCATCAGGCGACGGAGCAGCATGGTCAGCTGATGTCTCTGGCTGATCTGATCGGCCTCCACTTCGTCCGCACCTCGATGCCGGAATACATCCGCATGGTCGAGCGCGGCACGCTGCGCACCTTCGGTAAGGACGTCGTGCCGGTGGCCGCGTTCTTCTCGGGCTTCGTGTCGATGCTCGTGTACTTCCTGTGGTGGTTCGTCGGCAAGTGGTACTCCACCACGAAGGTGATCACCAAGATCTGATCGGCCGCAAGGCGACGGATCGCGATCCCTCACGCGAGGAGGGGCGGCTGCGAAGGGCTCCTTAGAAGAGAGTCCGGGAGAGCCGCTCCGGCAAGGACGACAGCGGACGATCGGCCCGACGGGCCGGTCCGCGAAGAGAAACTTGGGAGGTTGTTCCATGAAACTGTTGGAGAGAATGGCCGTGCTGGCGACGGGACGCGTCGCTCGGCTCTTCGGCCTGGGCATGGCGGCTGCGGTCGCCGCGACGATGGGCTCCGTCGCTCCGGCGTCGGCGCACGGCGAGAAGTCGCAGCAGGCGTTTCTGCGCATGCGCACGCTGAACTGGTATGACGTGAAGTGGTCGAAGACCTCGCTGAACGTCAACGAGTCGCTGGTGCTTTCGGGCAAGGTGCACGTGTTCTCGGCTTGGCCGCAGGCCGTGGCGAACCCGAAGTCGTCGTTCCTGAACGCCGGCGAGCCCGGCCCGGTTCTGGTTCGCACGGCTCAGTTCATCGGCGAGCAGTTCGCTCCGCGTTCGGTTTCGCTCGAGGTCGGCAAGGATTACGCCTTCTCGATCGAGCTGAAGGCGCGCCGCGCCGGCCGCTGGCACGTCCATGCGCAGATCAACGTCGAAGGCGGCGGCCCGATCATCGGACCCGGCCAGTGGATCGAGATCAAGGGCGACATGGCCGACTTCAAGGACCCGGTCACGCTGCTGGACGGCACGACCGTGGACCTCGAGACCTACGGCATCGACCGCATCTACGCTTGGCACTTCCCGTGGATGATCGCGGCTGCGGCCTGGATCCTCTACTGGTTCTTCAAGAAGGGCATCATCGCTTCCTACCTGCGCGTCAGCGAAGGCAAGGAAGACGAGCAGATCGGTGACGACGACCGTCGCGTCGGCGCTATCGTTCTGGCGGTGACGATCCTGGCGACGATCATCGGCTACGCTGTCACCAACAGCACCTTCCCGCGCACGATCCCGCTTCAGGCCGGCTTGCAGAAGCCGCTGACGCCGATCACCGAGGAAGGCACTGTGGGCGTCGGCACGAAGGTCGTGACGGCGGATCTCAAGGGCGGCGTCTACAAGGTGCCGGGCCGCGAGCTGACGGTTCAGGTGAAGATCACGAACAAGACGGACGAGCCGCTGAAGCTCGGCGAGTATACGGCGGCGGGTCTCCGCTTCCTGAACCCCGACGTGTTCACGACGAAGCCGGAGTTCCCCGACTATCTGCTGGCGGACCGTGGTCTGTCGACGGATCCGACGCCGATCGCGCCGGGTGAGACGAAGACGATCGAGATCAAGGTGCAGGACGCGCGTTGGGACATCGAGCGTCTCTCCGACCTCGCCTATGACACGGACAGCCAGATCGGCGGTCTGCTGTTCTTCTTCGGCCCGTCGGGCAAGCGCTACGCCACCGAAATCGGCGGCCCGGTCATTCCGAAGTTCGTCGCCGGCGACATGCCCTGATCGAGCTCTCTGAAGCCTGAAAATACCGCCGGCCGGGCCTCGCGCCCGGCCGGTTTCTTTTTGCGGAGCGATGTTTTTCTTCTTCGCGCGGCGCCTTGCAGGGTGTGCGATAGCGGATTAAGTGCAATCTGAAACTCTGCGCTCATCGGGGGAAGCGCATGTCGCGTCGTCGTATCGCGCAATTGCTCTTGCCGGCCGCTCTCGTCGCGATGAGCGCCGCCCATTCGGCGCTGGCGCGCGGCGATCTCCTTCCCGACAAAGACAGCTGCGTGCTGAAGATCGGCCCCGAGATCATCTATTTCGCGGGCTACCAGCCCGGCGCGGCGCAGCAGAAAAAATTCTGCGAGGATGCTCCCCAATCGGGAGAAACGATCTTCGTCTTCGACTATGCGGCCCCCGAGCTTCGCGAAATGAAGGCGGGCTTTCGCATCTTGCTGCCGAGCGAGAACAGCGAGAACGCGTCGAGCATGGAGACGGCGACTGTCGCCTCGCTGCCTCCGCAGATCTATCCCAAGGGGACGTTTTCTTTCGCGCATGTCTTCGCCCAGCCGGGCGATTTCATCGGCGTCGTCACCATCGACGGCGCGGCCGGCGAGCATTGGACAGCGCGCTTTCCCTTTTCCGTGGGCAAGCGCCGCTTCGAAATCAGCCCCTATTATCTGATCGCCGTCGCCGGCTTGCTCGCCGCGTTTCTGTTCGTCTCCAGCCGCTCGAAGCCTGCGGGATCCCGGCGCTGATCGACTCGCGCGACGCCTTTTGCGCTGAAAAAGTATGAATTCGGCGTTCCGCGCGTCGAAGACACGGTTTACAGCATCATCAAAATATATTAGTCCATTACATGAGTGAATTTATAGACCATAGAAGGAGACCCGTATGAGGAGCGTTTCAATTTCGCGGCGCCGCTTTGGCGCGGTGGTCGCGCTCGCCGCGAGCGTGTCGTTTTTCGTCGATGCGACGGCGCAGGCGGCGACCTCGCTGCTCAATGTCTCCTATGATCCCACCCGTGAGCTCTATAAGGCGATCAATCCCGCCTTCGCCGCCGATTGGAAGGCGAAGACCGGCGATACGATCGAGCTTCAGGCCTCTCATGCAGGTTCGGGCGCCCAGGCGCGCGCGGTGATCGACGGTCTCGCGGCCGATGTCGTGACCCTGGCGCTCGCCGCCGACATAGACGCGATCGCGAGCAAGACCGGAAAGATCGCGCCCGATTGGCAGAAGAAGCTGCCGAACAACGCCTCGCCCTACACATCGACGATCGTCTTCCTGGTGCGCAAGGGCAATCCGAAGAAGATCAAAAATTGGGACGATCTCGCCAAGCCCGGCGTCGCGGTCATCACCCCCAATCCGAAGACCTCCGGCGGCGCGCGCTGGAACTATCTCGGCGCCTGGGGCTATGCGCTGAAAAAGTTCGGCGGCGACGAGGCGAAGACCAAGGAATTCGTCAAGGCGATCTATAAGAACGCCCCGGTGCTCGACACGGGCGCGCGTGGCTCGACGATCACTTTCGCCCAGCGTGGTCTCGGTGATGTGCTGATCGCCTGGGAGAACGAGGCCTTCCTCGCCTTCGAGGAATTCGGCAAGGACAAGTTCGAGATCGTCGTTCCCTCCAGCTCGATTCTCGCCGAGCCGCCGGTCGCGGTCGTCGATGGCAATGTCGACGCCAAGGGGACGCGCAAGGCCGCCGAGGCCTTTGTCAACTTCCTCTACACGCCGGCCGCGCAGGCGATCATCGCCAAGAATTACTATCGTCCCGCGCATCCCGAATTCGCGGCCAAGGAAGATCTGAAGCGTCTTCCCAAGCTCGAGCTCTTCACCGTCGATCAGGTCTTCGGCGGCTGGACCAAAGCGCAGAAGACACATTTCGCCGATGGCGGCGTCTTCGACGATATTCAAAAGCAGTAAAGGCGCAAGGAATTCTCATGAGCGCCGCTGCGCCCGTCGCGAACAAGAAGGCTCGGAGCTTCACCGCTCCGAGCGTTATTCCGGGATTTCGGGCGACCTTCGGCTTCACCATCTTTTATCTGAGCCTCATCGTCCTGTTTCCTCTTTCACTGCTGATTTTCCGCGCCTCCTCGCTCGGTCTTTCAGGCCTCTATGGAATAGCGGTCGAGCCGCGCGTCGCCGCGGCGCTGCGCACCAGCTTCTTCATCTCCTTTGCCGCCGCCGCGATCGATGTCGTCTTTGGCCTCGTCGCCGCCTGGGTGCTGACGCGCTATGAATTTCCAGGCCGGCGCTTTCTCGACGCCATCGTCGATCTACCTTTCGCCCTCCCCACGGCGGTCGCCGGCATTGCGCTCGCGGCGCTCTATGCGCCCAATGGCTGGCTCGGCGAGCCGCTCGCCGATTACGACATAAAGATCGCCTTCACGCGCTGGGGCATTCTGGTTGCGCTGGTGTTCGTCGGCCTGCCCTTCGTCGTGCGCACGGTGCAGCCGCTCCTGGCCGAAATCGACGCAGAGCTCGAGGAGGCGTCGGCGACGCTCGGCGCGAGCCGTGCGCAGACAGTGTGGCGCGTGCTGCTGCCGCCGATCCTGCCGGCGCTGCTCACCGGCTTCGCGCTGGCGTTTGCGCGTAGCGTCGGCGAATATGGCTCGGTGATCTTCATCGCCGGCAATCTCGCCTATATCTCGGAAATCGCGCCCTTGCTGATCATCGTCAAGCTCGAGCAGTTCGATTACGCGGGCGCGACGGGCATCGCGACCATCATGCTCGCCATCTCTTTTTCCGTGCTGCTCGCGATCAATCTGATCCAGGCCTGGAGTCAGAAGAGGTTCGGTCATGTCTGACGCGATCCCGTCCACGGCGCTCGCGCCGGCCATTGCGGTCGCGCCGCCGCGCAGCGTGACGGAGGAGACGCCGCTCACGCGCTATGTGCTGATCGGCGTCGCCGTGGCCTTTCTCGGCCTCTTCCTTCTGCTTCCGCTCGCCGTCGTCTTCACCGAGGCGGTCGCCAAGGGGGCCGGCGCGTTCTTCGCCACTTTCGAGGAGCCGGACGCCCGCGCAGCGATCCGCCTCACGCTCATCGTCGCGGCGATCGTGGTGCCGCTCAATGCGCTCTTCGGCGTTTGCGCGGCCTGGGCGATCTCCAAATTCTCGTTTCCGGGCAAGAGCGTGCTCATCACGCTCATCGATCTGCCCTTTTCCGTCTCCCCGGTGGTGTCCGGCCTCGTCTATGTGCTGGTCTTCGGCTCGCAGGGGCTGCTCGGCCCCACATTTGCGGCCTATGGAATTCAGGTCGTCTTCGCCATCCCCGGCATTGTTCTCGCGACAATTTTCGTCACCTTCCCCTTCGTCGCGCGGGAACTGATCCCGCTGATGCAGGAGCAGGGAACGGTGGAGGAGGAGGCGGCGCTGACGCTCGGGGCGAGCGGCTTCCGCACTTTTCTCACAGTGACATTGCCCAACATCAAATGGGGCCTGCTCTATGGCGTGCTCCTCGCAAACGCCCGCGCCATGGGCGAGTTCGGCGCGGTTTCGGTCGTCTCGGGCCATATTCGCGGCCTGACCAACACGATACCTCTCCAGGTGGAGATCCTCTATAATGAGTATAACATCGTCTCGGCGTTCGCCCTCGCCTCCCTCCTGGCTGGGCTGGCTCTCGTCACTCTTGGAATCAAGACGCTCCTCGAATGGCGCTACGCCGGCCAAATCGCTAGCCGCCGACGTCACTGAGGCGGCGCCGCGCCCCCATGGCGTGGAAATCAAGATCGAGCGCGTCGAGAAGGATTTCGGCGACTATCCCGCTTTGCGCGACGTCAATCTGACGATCGCGCGCGGCGAGCTGGTCGCGCTGCTGGGACCGTCGGGCTCCGGCAAGACCACGCTGCTGCGCGCCATCGCCGGCCTGTCCAGCCCCGATCGCGGCCGCATTCTCTTCGATTCGGAGGACGCGACCACTTTGTCGGTGCAGGAGCGGCGCGTCGGCTTCGTGTTCCAGAATTACGCGCTGTTCAAGCATCTGACTGTCGCCGACAACATCGCCTATGGGCTGAAGGTTCGCCCGCGCCGCTCGCGTCCGTCCCGCGCCGAGATCGCCGCGCGCGCGGCCGAGCTGCTGGAATTCGTGCAGCTCGACGGGCTCGGCGGACGCTATCCGGCGCAGCTCTCCGGCGGCCAGCGCCAGCGTGTGGCGCTCGCGCGCGCCCTCGCCATCGAGCCGCGCGTGCTCCTGCTGGACGAGCCCTTCGGCGCTCTCGATGCGCGCGTGCGCAAGGATCTGCGCCGCTGGCTGCGCGACGTGCATCGGCAGACCGGACTCACCACGGTCTTTGTGACGCACGACCAGGATGAGGCGATGGAGCTCGCCGATCGCGTGGTGGTGCTGGACAAGGGCCATATCGAGCAGATCGGCACGCCGGACGAGCTCTATGATCGGCCGGCTTCGCCCTTCGTGCTCTCCTTCGTCGGCGAGGCGCTGGCGCTTCCGGTGCAGGTCGCCGACGGCAAGGTGATCTTCCAGGGCAAGGAACTGCACGTCTCCTCGGAAAACCTGCGCAATGGACCGGCGCGCGTCTATTTCCGTCCCGCCGACATCGCTCTGCATGGCGGTCAGATCGGCGCGCTCGAGGGCCGGGTCGAGGCGGTGCGCCGCACGGCTGCGGGCTTGCGCGCGTCGATCTCCATCCCCGGCTATGACCAGACGGTCGAGGTCGACACGGATGATCGCGCCGGAGCGACGCTCGGCAGCAGCGTGCCGCTGTCGCTGAATAATGTGCGGATTTTCTCGACCGCGGCCGAGGAGACGCTCGGCGACGGCGCGGGGATTTGAGAAGGGCCGGCCGATCGAACGATGATGATCAGTCATCTATCGATCGGAGTGTCCGATCTCGGGCAGGCGATAGAATTCTATGACGCGGTTCTCGCCGTGCTCGGCTATCGGCGGCTCTACACCGGACCCAGATCTGTCGGCTATGGGACGCCGGACGGGCGCGAGCCTTTCGCTCTGAAGCAGCGCTCGGCGTCCGACATAGGCGTCGACGCGGGCTTTCATCTGGCTTTCGCCGCGCCGACTCCCGAGGCCGTTCGGGCTTTTCACGCGGCGGCGCTCGCGCGCGGCGCGCAGGATGACGGAGCGCCCGGTCCGCGGCCGCGCTATGGCCCGAGCTACTATGCCGCATTCGTGATCGACATCGACGGACACAAGCTCGAGGCCGTATACCAGTAGTTTCGCGGGGCGGCCGGCGCTCGACTCTGCCGCTGAAGCGCCGGACGCGCGAAGGCTCAGAGAACAGCGGACGAGAGGGATGTGATCGCCTTCTTATCAGCGAGCCATTCTGCGAACTGCTTCACCTCGCCGACGCCGTCCTCGACGACGGCCTCATAGACATATGCGCTCGGAATCCTGTTTTCCGACGATCCGGATTTCGTCGCCGCCAACGCCTGCTTGATGATCAGTATCGTCTTCCGGCGGTCGTCGTCGAGACGCGGCGGGAGCGTCTGCAAGTGGCGCAGGTCTGGCTGCCGTTCGGGCCGACCCACCGCCCAAATATCGAGAGTCCAGTCGATTCCCTCGCCGACGCGCGCCGACACTCCGAGATACAGACCGTCCGGATAGCTCGCCGGATCGGCGTTCCACGCGCCGCTGTCGTTTCTGAAGCGGACGGAAACCACATAGCGATCCATCGACATGAGTTCGGCTCCAGCGCGAATGAAGGCCTCGCGCGCCTCGCCGGACAGGCTTTCGCAAACCACAGTGATGTCGATGTCTCGCCGAACCATCAGGCCGAGAGCGGAACTGCCGACCCGGATCGGTTTGCCGACGCGGCTCAGCAAAACGTCCAGATCGAGGAGATCGACGATCTGGTCGGCTTCCTCCTGCAGAAGCCTTTGAGTCCTCAGAACTTCATCCATTTCGACGCCCCTATGTCGAAAGCGCGCCTCGGAACGAGCTTTCATAAAATAAAAGCAGAGCAGTCGCCATGCGGCTCCGCTTATGCCCCAGAGCGCCGAGAAATGGCGCGGCGATTGCTTCGGTCCGATGTCTGATCCGGAAGGCGACACGCGCCTTCATGCCCAGGCGAAGGAACTTCGACCTGGGAGACGGCGATGCGATCGCTCGGACGCAGCCGCAGCATGTGCGCTTGGGATGACTTCGCAGGCGACGCCAAAGCGCTCGACGATCTTCTCGCGGCCGACGGCTCCGGCGCGCTGCCGCCTTTTCTCTTTCTCTCGCAGCCGGGCGTCGATGCGGCCGATCAGCGGCGCTGCTCTGAGCTGTGGACGCGCGATCGGCGCGCCGCCGCGGTCGCGGCGCGGCTCGCGCTCGATTTTCGCTTTCGCGCCGCGGATGGACGAAAGATCAAGCTCGGCTATCTCTCCAATGATTTCCACGATCATGCGACGGCGCTGCTGCTGATCGAGACGTTGGAGGCGCATGATCGCGAGCGCTTTTGCGTGAACGCCTATTCCTACGGGGCCGATGACGGCAAGACCATGCGCCGCCGGCTCATAGGCGCTTTCGACTCTTTCGTCGACATAGAGGCGCTCTCCGATGGCGACGCCGCCCGCGCGATCCATCGCGACGAGGTGGACATTCTCATCGATCTCAAAGGCTTCACCGCCAATGCGCGCAGCGGCATTCTGATGCTGCGCCCGGCGCCCGTGCAGGTGAATTATCTCGGCTATCCCGGCACGCTCGGCGAGGATATCTGCGACTACATCGTCACCGACGATTATGTGACGCCGCTCGCCTCCGCCGGCGATTATTCCGAATCCTTCGCCTATATGCCGAACAGCTATCAGCCGCATGGCCGCGCCGGACCGATCGGCCGAAAGCCCGCGCGCGCCGGCATGGGCCTGCCGGAGCAGGGCGTCGTCTTCTGCTGCTTCAATCAGGCCTATAAATTCACGCCGGAGATTTTCGACGTCTGGTGCCGGCTGCTCGACGCCGTGCCGCAGAGCGTCCTATGGCTGCTCGGCGCGCCTATGGCGGAAGGCAATCTGCGCAATGAGGCGTGGAACCGCGGCGTGAACGGGGCGCGTCTCGTCTTCGCGCCGGATATGGCCCAAGGCGAGCATCTCGCGCGGATTCAGCTCGCCGATCTCGTGCTCGACACGGCGCCCTACAACGCCCACACCACGGCGAGCGACGCGCTCTGGGCCGGCGTGCCGATCGTCACTTGCAGCGGCTCGACCTTTCCCTCGCGCGTCGCCGGCAGCCTGCTGCGCGCGGTCGGGCTGACTGAGCTGATCGCCGCCGATCTCGACGATTATTTCGATCTCGCTTATCGGCTGGCGACCGATCCCGCTGGCCTCGCGAAGATCAAGGCGAAGCTCTCGGATAATCGGGCGAGCGCCGCGCTCTTCGATGTTCCCGCCTATACGCGGGATCTCGAAGGCCTCTATCAATCCATGTGGAATCGTCGATCCGCAGGCCTGCCGCCGGCGCTCATACCGGCGGCTTGAAGCCGCGAGTGTCTTCGAGCGAAGTGGGAGCCGCTTCGCGTGTTTGCACCGGAATGACACTAGAGCGTTTCCAGCCGAAGTGGGCGCCGGTTCGGCGTTGGAAACGCGTCAAAACAAAGACTCTAGTTGGAAATGTTGCCGGGGCCTTCCGGCCGCGTGGGGTCGGCGCCGAGGCCGAGCCGCCCGACCGTGCCCGAGAAATTATATCTCTGCCGTTCGCGGTCTGGTCCCGAGCCGGTCTCGGCGTTCTTCGAGACGACCGGTCGCGGCGGCAAATCTTCTGAGCGTTTTGTTTGCGCCTGCGCGACCGAGCAGATGATCGCCATGGCCAGGACGAGGGTCGATTTCGACGTGAGCATCGCTGTCTCCTTCGGAGAGGCTGGAGACCGACCGGCGCTGTCTCGAAGGCGTTCCTTCGCCCCGGCGTGGCTGCAGCATAGCAATGCGATTTGTATCACCGACCACAGCGCAGATTGCGGCGGCTCGCGGCGCTCGGCGCCGTAAATGCGCGCGCCTGTCGCAAATTTGCGACAGGCGCGCTGAAAAGCTCTCCGCCCGAAAGCGATCGCCTTCTCCCGCGAGCGGGAGAAGGACCGGGTTTCGTCACCGAACGAGAATATTCTTGAACTGCCAGGGGTCGCTCTCGTCGATATCCTCCGGGAAGAGACCCGGACGGCCGTCGAGCGGCGTCCAATCCGTGTAGACCCCCTCGACCGGGCCGAGATAGGGCGTCTGCACCTCGAGGCAGCGGCGGAAATCCACCTCGTCGGCCTCGACAATGCCGGCGGTGGGGTTTTCCAGCGCCCACACCATGCCGGCCAGCGCGGCCGAGCTGACCTGCAGGCCGGTGGCGTTCTGATAGGGCGCGAGCTCGCGCGTCTCCTCGATGGAGAGGCGGGAGCCGTACCAATAGGCGTTCTTGGCGTGGCCGTAGAGCAGCACGCCGAGCTCGTCTATGCCGTCGACGATCTCGTTCTCGTCGAGAATCTTCCAGCTCGCCTGCATCTTGCCGGCGCGGCCGAACATCTCGTGCAGCGACAGAACGGCGTCGTCGGCCGGGTGATAGGCGTAATGGCAGGTCGGCCGATAGACCACCTTGCCGGAATCGTCGCGCACCGTGAGGAAATCGGCGATCGAGATCGACTCGTTATGGGTGACGAGGAAGCCGAATTGCGGTCCCGGCGTCGGCGTCCAGCTGCGCACGCGCGTGTTGGCGCCCGGCGACTTCAGATAGATCGCCGCGCCGCAGCCGGAGGAATGCGTCCCTGCGATGTCCGGCAGCGACTTCTCATGCGTGCCCCAGCCCAGCTCGGCCGGCTGCTGACCCTCGGAGACGAAGCCTTCCACCGACCAGGTGTTGACGAAGACGTCGCGCGGCTTGGGGGTCGTGGCGCGCTGCGTGTCGCGCTCGGCGATATGAATGCCCTTGACGCCGAGCTTTTGCGCCAGCGCGCCCCAATCGGCGCGGCTCTTGGGCTCTTCGATCTTCAGGCCGGTGTCGGCGGCGATGTTGAGCAGCGCCTGCTTCACGAACCAGGACACCATGCCCGGATTGGCGCCGCAGCAGGAGACGGCGGTCGGCCCGCCCGGATTGCGTCGACGCTCCTCCAGCACGGTCTCGCGCAGCGCATAGTTCGTGCGCGCCTCGTTGCCGAGGCTGGAGTCGAAATAAAAGCCGGTCCAGGGCTCCACCACCGTGTCGACATAGAGGCAGCCGAGCTCGCGGGCGAGCTTCATAATGTCGAGCGAGGAGGTGTCGACCGACAGATTGACGACGAAGCCCTGTCCCTCGCCCTTGGTGAGCAGAGGGGTGAGCACCTCGCGATAATTGTCCTTGGTCAGCGCGACCTTCTGGAACGCGATGCCGCGAATATCCAGCAACTCGCGATGCGTATCGACAGGATCGATGACGGTGAAACGGCTCTTGTCATAGTCGAAATGGCGTTCGATGAGCGGCAAGATGCCACGTCCGATGGAGCCGAAGCCGATCAGAACGATCGGGCCGGAGATCTTCGCATGGACGGGCCAGTCTGCCATTTCGCTCACCTCTTGGAGTTCGAGAATTATTGTGCGGCGCGTTACAGCAAGAGCCGCGGACATAATCAAGGAAAAACGGGGGCGAGACGGTTTTCGGTCGGAAGGGCGCATTCCTTCTCCCGCTCTGCGGGAGAAGGTGGCCCGGCGTAGCCGGGTCGGATGAGGGCTCTGGCGACCGCGGCGGACCCTCATCCGTCGCGCACGATCATTGGGGCAAATCGTCTCGAGAAAAACCCATTCGCGTCAGCGCCGCGGCCAGCGCCGGCTCCGGGCGCGCCCCGCTGGTGAAGATTGCGCGGGGCGCGGGCGCCGTCGTTGCGCGGTCGGGGCCGAAGCGCTCCGCCAGCAGCCGATCGGCCTGGCGCGCTATGGCGGGGGCGGGGTCGATCCACTCGACCGGCCAGGGCGCGAGGCGCCGGAAAAAATCCAGCAGCAGCGGATAATGCGTGCAGGCGAGCGCGACGACATCCGTCCGCGCCTCGTCGCGCGTGACGAAGCAGGGCGCGATCTCGCGAGCGATGGCCTCCTCTGAAACAGCGGCGCCGCGCATAAAATCCTCGGCGAGCGGGGCGAGGCGCGTCGAGCCGATCAGCGTCACCGCGCAATCTTCCGCGAAGCTGGCGATGAGCGCGCGGGTGTAATCGCGCGCCACAGTGCCGGGCGTCGCCAGCACGGAGACGAGACGCGAGCGCGAACGCTCGGCGGCGGGCTTTATCGCCGGCACTGTGCCGACGAAGGGAAGCTGCGGCCAGCGCGCCCGCAGATGCGGTAGCGCGAGAGTGGAGGCGGTGTTGCAGGCGATGACGACGAGATCGGGCGCCAGCTCGGCGATCAGCCGTTCCATCACCTCCATGACGCGCGCGACCAGCGCCGTCTCGGAGAGCGGACCATAGGGGAAGCCGGCGTCATCGGCGCAATAGAGCAGCGCCGCATGGGGACGCAGCTTCGCGACCTCGGTGAAGACGGTGAGGCCGCCGAGCCCGGAGTCGAAGACGAGGATTTTGGGGACGGGGGGCGTCATGAGGGGCGGTCGGCTCGCAATGTCCTGACGTCCCCGAACCTGCTCCTCTCCCGCAAAGCGGGGGAGGGATGGGGAGGGGGCCTCTCCCCGAATAGAAACCCGTTCCCCCGCGAAGATCAACCTCGCGTCAGAACGGCAGGTTGAACACGCGCGAGGGCTCCAGCGCGCCTTCCACCACCTCGCCGAAAGCGACGGGCACGCCGCCGCAGGCCGCATAGACGACGCCGCCCGCAGGCGCGTCGCGGCCGCGCAGGATCAGCGAGCCGCCCCGCCGCAGCCGCGCCGCAGCGTCGCGATCGACGACGACGCAGGGCAGCTCGGTGAGGCCCGCCTCGACCGAGAGAAGCGCATTGGCCGCCTCGCCGCCCTCGATCTCGTCCAGCGTGTAGCTGTCCTCCTCGAGGAAAGGCCCGACGCGCGTGCGACGCAGCGCGGTCACATGGCCGAAGCAGCCGAGCAGCCGTCCGAGATCGCGCGCGATGGAGCGCACATAGGCGCCCTTGCCGCACTCCATGACCAGCCTCGTTTCCTCCGCCGTCGCATCGACGATGGAGAGGCGATGGATGGTGACGGGGCGCGGCTTCAGCTCCACCGTCTCGCCATCGCGCGCGAGATCATAGGCGCGCTCGCCGGCGATCTTGATGGCGGAATATTGCGGCGGCACTTGCAAAATATCCCCGAGAAAACGCGGCAGCAGCGCCTCGATCTGCGTGATCGTCGGCCGCTCCTCGCTCTCGCGCACGGATTTGCCGTCGGCGTCGTCCGTGTCGGTCTCGACGCCCCAGCGTACGGTGAAGGAATAAGCCTTCTCGCCGTCCTGGACGAAAGGCACGGTCTTGGTCGCCTCGCCGAAGGCGACCGGCAATATGCCGGAGGCGAGCGGGTCCAGCGTGCCGGCGTGTCCGGCCTTCTTGCCATTATAGATCCGCTTCAAGCGCGAGACAGCGTGCGTCGAGGTCATGCCGACGGGCTTGTCGAGCACCACCCAGCCGTCGACGACGGCGCGGGTCGATTTTCTTCCGTTCATTGCTGGGCGCCGTTCTCTTCGTCTGTGGGCTGCTCGAGATCGCGGCGCACGCGCTCGGAGTTCAGCAGCGCGTCGATGCGCGCGACATTGTCGAAACTATCGTCGATGCGGAAACGCACCTCCGGGGCGAATTTGAGATTGACGCTATGGGCGATCTCGCCGCGCAAATATTTTTTATGGCGGTCGAAAGCGCGCAGCACCTCCGGCTCGTCCTTGCCGCCGAGCGGCATGACATAGACGGTGGCGAGCTTCAAATCCGGGCTCATCGTCACGCGCGAGACGGTGACGACATGCTGCTCGAGCACGGGATCTGCGATATCCCCGCGCGAAAGCATCGAAGCGATCTGATGGCGGACGAGCTCGGCGACGCGCAACATGCGCTGCGACGGCTCCGCCCCATGGGCGTGATGGGCTCTGGACATGGTTTTTTGCTCAGTCTTCGCGAGTCTTGTCGTTTTCTCGCAACATCAGCATTTGTTCGACGAGACGAAGGGCGGCCTTCTCTCCGGCGCGAACCGCGCGTTCGTTCACGGCCGTTTCCATCAAGGTCATCATGACCTTCAACTGACCCGTATGATCGTCCACGATTCTCTGCAATCGGCTGACTTCCTCGCGAAGACGCTCATTGTCTCTTTTCAGCTGCTCCACAGAACGTTGCAGCTGAAACACGCCTGTGACGAACTCGGCGATCTTTCTCCACGATGGCGTAGACCACTTTTCCTCACCGAGGGGTCCAGGAGGCTGATGAGCTGGAGGCGCTTCCGTCATGGTCACCCGAGTATCAGCTCGGCGAGACGCCGCTTGTTCTCTTCGTTCAACCTATCGAGGCGTTCGCCTTTCGATTCGATTTCGCTCACACAGACGCCGCTCTCGTCGACGAGCGTCGACATCATCTGCGCCGTGTTCGTCAGAACATCTACGGCAAAATCGAATGCTTCCTTCGGCGTTTCTCGACAAAGCGATTCTATCGAGGACGAGAGTTCGGTCGTGGCCGACGCGCTCGCGGCGACATGAGCTGACCGGACCATCCCGGTCGCTTCGCGAACGCGCACGAAACGCATGGCCGAACGGAGAGCGTCTCGCCGCTTCCCTTCCCGTTCCCGAGGCTGGAGCATCGTCAAAATCCTTGATGGACGGTCGAGCGGACGCCGATCACAGCGTCCGCTTGATCTCCTCGACGCGATAGCACTCGATGACGTCGCCGGCGCGCATGTCCTGATAGTTCTCGAAAGCCATGCCGCACTCCTGTCCGGCCTGCACTTCCTTGACCTCGTCCTTGAAGCGCTTGAGCGTCGACAGCTTGCCCTCGTGGACGACGACATTGTCGCGGATGAGACGCACATTGGCGCCGCGCTCCACCGAGCCGTCGGTCACGCGGCAACCCGCCACCTTGCCGACCTTGGAAATGTCGAACACTTCGAGAATCTGCGCATTGCCCAGCATGGTCTCGCGCAGTGTGGGCGCGAGCAGGCCGGACATCGCCGCCTTCACATCATCCACGAGATTGTAGATGATGTTGTAGTAGCGGATTTCAATGCCGCCGCGCTCGGAGGCCTCGCGCGCTTCCTTATGGGCGCGCACGTTGAAGCCGATGACGACGGCGTTGGACGCTTCGGCGAGGGCGATGTCGGATTCGGAGATGCCGCCGACGCCCGCATGGACGACGCGCGCGCCGACCTCGTCGGTGCCGAGCTTGTCGAGCGCCGCGACGATCGCTTCCACCGAGCCCTGCACGTCGCCCTTGATGACGAGCGGGAACTCCTTGCGGCCGGCGGTCTTCAGCTGGCTCATCATATCGGTGAGCGAGGTGCGGGCGCCGCCGCCGCGCGCAGCCAGCTTGTCGCGACGCTGACGCTCGCGATATTCGGTGATCTCTCGCGCGCGGGCTTCCGTCTCCACAACGGCGACGCGGTCGCCGGCTTCCGGCGTGCCGGAGAAGCCGAGGATCTCGACCGGGAAGGACGGGCCGGCGGTCTGCACCACGACGCCCTTGTCGTCGAGCAGCGCGCGCACGCGGCCCCATTGCGAGCCGGCGACGATGATGTCGCCGACCTCTAGCGTGCCGCGCTGCACCAGCACCGTGGCGACCGGACCACGGCCCTTGTCGAGCCGCGCCTCGATCACCGTGCCCTCGGCGGAGCGCTCGGGATTGGCCTTGAGGTCGAGCACTTCCGACTGCAGGGTGATGGCGTCGAGCAGCTTGTCGAGATTGAGCTTCTCCTTGGCGGAGACCTCCACCTCGAGCGTGTCGCCGCCGAAGGTCTCCGTCTGCACCTCGTGCTGCAGCAGCTCGGTGCGCACGCGCTCGGGCTTGGCGTCGGGCTTGTCGATCTTGTTGATCGCGACGATGATCGGAACCTCCGCCGCCTTGGCGTGGTGGATCGCCTCGATCGTCTGCGGCATCACGCCGTCATCCGCCGCCACCACCAGGATCACAATGTCCGTGACCTTGGCGCCGCGGGCGCGCATGGCGGTGAAGGCCGCGTGGCCGGGGGTGTCGATGAAGGTGATCGGCGCGCCATTGGGGGCCTTCACCTGATAGGCGCCGATATGCTGCGTGATGCCGCCCGCCTCGCCGGCCACGACATTGGCGTGGCGGATCGCGTCGAGCAGCGACGTCTTGCCGTGGTCGACATGGCCCATGATGGTGACGACCGGCGGCCGCGACTCGAGCTCGCCCTCGGCGTCGGGCTCGTCGAACAGGCCCTCCTCGACATCGGATTCGGCGACGCGCTTGACCGCATGGCCGAGCTCCTCGGCGACCAGCTGCGCCGTATCGGCGTCGATGACGTCGGTGATCTTGTGCAGCGCGCCCTGCTTCATCAGCAGGCGAATAACGTCGACGCCGCGCTCCGACATGCGGTTGGCGAGCTCCTGAATGGTGATCGTCTCCGGGAGGATGACCTCGCGGGCGATCTTCTCCTTCTGCTCGGCCTGGCCGAAGGATTTGAGGCGCTGCGTGCGACGGCGGAAGGAGGCGACGGAGCGCGTGCGCTCTTCCTGCTCGGACGTCGCGGTGGAGACGGTGAGGCGGCCGCGGTCTTTCTGCGCGCCGCCGCGCGAGGGCGTCGGACGGGGCGGCGCCGGCGGCGCCTTGACGGCGATGACGCCGACGGGACGACGCACGACGCGCTTCTCGGCGTCTTCCGTCGCAGTCGCGGCGGGACGGGGCGCCTCTCCGCCGGCGGTCGGAGCCGGGCGCGGCTGGGCCGGGCGCGCGGCGGCGGGCGTCGCAGCATGCGGCTCGGGAGCGCCGCCCCCGGCGAGGCGACGGCGCGCCTCTTCCTCGGAACGGCGCTTCGACTCGGCGTCGCGGGCGAGGCGCTCTTCTTCCTCGCGCTTGCGGGCTTCGGCGGCGGCGCGCTCCTCGCGCTCGCGCTCCTCGCGCTCGGCGCGCGCCTTGGCTTCCGCCACGGCGCGGCGACGGTCTTCCTCCTCGCGGGTGCGGGCGTCGACCAGGGCGCGGGCGCGGGCCTCGCGCTCATCATCGGTCAGCGCGCGCAGCACCATGCCGGAGCCGCGCTTGGGCGCGGGCTGCGGGCGCGAGGTCTCGGCTCTCGCCGGAGGCGGCGGCGCGGCGGCGACAGGAGCTGTCGGCGCCGGCGGCGGCGGGGCCACGGGGGCCGCAGGCGCGGCGGGCGCCGCCGTCGCCGGAGCGGCCGGCTTGGTCTCGACGTGTCCGGGCGCGCGACGCTTCACCTTCTCGACCACGACCACCTTGGAGCGGCCGTGGGAGAAGCTCTGGCGCACCATTCCGCCATGCTCGGTCGGACGCTGCTTCAAATGCAACGTCTTCGACGGCGTGACGGTCAGCGTCTTGTCGCCGCTGTTCTCGGTCTCGGTCTCACTCATCCAGTTTCCGATCCTCGGGCTGCGCCTGTTCGGTTGCGTCTTTCAGCGGGCCGATCTCGTCGGTCCGCTCGCTGTTCAGAGTCTGCGCGTCGCCGGATGCGCTCTCGCCTCTATAGGCGGCGAGGCGGCGGCAGCGCGCCAAAAAGGCTTGCGTCGGTCCGCCCGGCGCGAGGGCTGCATGTATCACATTTGTGCGGCCCAAAGCCAAATCCAATTGAAGAGAATCGAACAGAGAGATCGTCTCTGTGACCCTCTCGCCGCATCCGCGCGCCGTGGCCGCGCGCCGCGCCGCCTGAGCGAGCTTGCGTCGTCCATCCGCCGAGCCGTCGCGCGCCTCCAGCACAGCGGCGACAGCGCCTTTCTCCAGCGCCTCGCACACCTTGCCGAAGCCGGCGACCACCGCGCCCGCCTTATTGGCCATCGCCAGCGATTGCAGGCAATCGGCCTCCAGCAGCCGGTCGACCTCCGCGGGGAGCGAGGGCGAGGCCGAGACCTCGGCCTTCAATTGGCGGGCGAAGGCGCGCTTCTTCAATGCTTCGGCCACGACATCGGCGCGCGCCGTCACCCAGGCGCCGCGGCCGGGCAGACGCGATCTGATGTCCGGCGTGAGAACGCCGTCCGGCGCGCGCACGAAGCGGATCATCCCCTCCGGCGCGTCGCGCCGGCGGGTGACGATGCAGGTCCGTTCGCTCGCCTCCGCCTCTCTCATTCGCTCGCCGTCTCGTTTCGTCACTGCGTCTCGGTCTGCTGCGCTTCCGCCGGTTCTGCGGCCTCGGTCTCCTCGGCTTCCGCCTCGGGCTCCGGGGCCTCGATCCAGCCTGCGCGCACGCGCGCATCCATGATCAGCGCCTCCGCCTCCTCGCGGGAAATGTCGATCCCGTCGAGGAAGCCGGTCTGCTTGACCGTCTCGCCATCCTTCTTCTCGGTCCAGCCGACGAGATCGTCCGGCACGCAGCCGGCGAGATCCTCGATCGACTTCACGTCATTCTCGCCGAGCTTGACCAGCATCGCCGTGGTGACGCCCTCGAGCTCCTTCAGCTCGTCGAGCACGCCGAGCTCGACGCGACGCGCCTCGTTCTCCGCCTCGACCCGCTCGAGATAATTGCGGGCGCGATTTTGAATCTCGGCGGCGGTGTCCTCGTCGAAGCCTTCGATCGTCGCCAGCTCGCCGAGATCGACGAAGGCCAGCTCCTCGACCGATTGAAAGCCTTCCGAAGCGAGCAGGCGGCCGACGACCTCATCGACGTCGATGGCGTTCATGAACACTTTGGTGCGCTCGACGAACTCGCGCTGACGGCGCTCCGATTCCTCGGCCTCGGTCAGAATGTCGATATCCCAGCCGGTGAGCTGCGAGGCGAGGCGCACATTCTGGCCGCGGCGGCCGATGGCCAGCGACAGCTGATCGTCCGGCACCACCACCTCGATGCGCGCGGAATCCTCGTCGAGAACGACCTTCACCACCTCGGCCGGCTGCAGCGCATTGACGATGAAGGTCGCCGCATCCGCCGACCAGGGGATGATGTCGATGCGCTCGCCCTGCAATTCGCCGACGACGGCCTGCACGCGCGAGCCGCGCATGCCGACGCAGGCGCCGACGGGATCGATGGAGGAATCGCGCGAGATGACGGCGATCTTGGCGCGCGAGCCCGGATCGCGCGCCACCGACTTCACCTCGATCACGCCGTCATAGATCTCCGGCACTTCCTGGCGGAACAGCTTGGCCATGAATTGTGGATGTGTGCGCGACAGGAAAATCTGCGGACCGCGCTGCTCGCGGCGCACGTCATAGACATAGGCGCGCACGCGATCGCCCGGACGGAATGTCTCGCGCGGGATCATCTCGTCGCGGCGAATGATCGCCTCGCCGCGGCCGAGATCGACGATCACATTGCCATATTCGACGCGCTTCACGACGCCGTTGACGATCTCGCCGATACGGTCCTTGAACTCTTCATATTGGCGGTCGCGCTCGGCCTCGCGCACCTTCTGCACGATGATCTGTTTCGCCGATTGCGCGGCGATGCGGCCGAAATCGAAAGGCGGCAGCGTCTCGGAAATCCAATCGCCGACCTGCGCCGCCGGATTGCGCTTGCGCGCGTCCTCGATGGAAATCTGCGTCGCGTCATTATCGATGAGATCGACGACCAGCAGCAGACGCGAGAAGCGCACTTCGCCGCTCTTCGGATTGATCTCGGCGCGGACCTCCGTCTCCTGCCCATAGCGCGAGCGCGCGGCCTTTTGCAGCGCGTCCTCCATGGAGGCGATGACGATCGAGCGGTCGATCGATTTCTCGCGCGCGACCGCATCGGCGATCTGCAGGATTTCCAACCTGTTGGCGCTGACGGCCATATCTTGCTCCCAAAAACGTCGGCCCTACGCGTCGCCGCGACGGCCGGGTCCGCTGCCTTTTTTCTTGAATCCCGTCTGCACGCCGGCCGGAACCAGCGGCTTGGCCTTATTGCCGCGCGCCATGGCGAAACGGCCCGGCCCACGGCGGGGCCGCGTGTCGTCTCGAGGCGCGGCCTCTTCCTCGCTCGGGCCGTCGTCCTCGAGCTGCGCCTTGCCGGCGCGCAGCGCCTCGCGGATCAGCGCGTCGGTCAGCATCAGCTTGGCCTCGTCGAGATCGCGCAGCGGCATTCGCACGATCTTGTCCTCGTCCGGCGGGGCGTCGTCGCGCTCGAGCGTCACCACGGCGTCGCGGCCGTCGCCCTCGACGGAAACGATATTGCCCCGAAAGCGCTTGCGGCCAGAGGCGAGCGGCTGCGTCAGCTCGATCTTCGCCTCATGGCCGATCGCGCGACGAAAATCCGAGACTCGCACCAGCGGGCGATCTATGCCGGGGGAGGACAGCTCCAGCCGATAGGCGTCCGAGATGACGTCCTCCACGTCCAGCTCCGGCGACAGCGCCTGGCTCGCGGCCTCGCAATCGTCGATGGTCATGGTTCCGTCGGGACGCTCGGCCATGATCTGCAGAACCATGCCGTTCTGCGAGAGAATGCGCGCACGCACGAGACGAAAGCCGAGCTGCGCCAGCACGGGCTCGGCGATATGGGCGATGCGCGCCGCAACGCCCGTATCGCCGCAGAGGCGCGGCTCATCGAGCAGGGAGGGCGCCTCCACGGCGCCGGCGGCGGGCGTTTCTGCCAAGCGGCTCATCCTGTCTTGCGAGAATTTCCGGCCGGGGCAAACAAAAAAGAGCGGGTCCCGGCCGGGCCCCACTCTCAAGCAGCGATCATCCGAGAATGACCGTTATGAGATAGAACGAGGCGCTTATACACCGGGATCGCGCGCCGGCGCAAGAAAAATGCTCGGCGGCGCCGCGGCATGAGTCAACTCGCGCCGCTCACCCCAGCAACGCCGCCAGCGGGGCGATCAGCGGCGCGTCGGCGGGCGGCATTTGCGCCGCATCGAGCTCGCTCGGCCTCATCCAGGCGAGCGCTTGGCCCTCGCGGGCGTGCGGCGCGCCGCGCCAGCGCCGGCAGAGGTAGAGCGGCATCAGCAGATGAAACGTCTCATAGCCGTGGCTGGCGAAGGTCAGCGGCGCGAGATCGGCTGTCTCCACCTCTATGCCCAGCTCCTCGGCCAGCTCGCGCGCCAGCGCCTGCTCCGGCCGCTCGCCGGGGTCGAGCTTGCCGCCGGGGAACTCCCACAGGCCGGCGAGCTGCTTGCCTTGCGGACGCTGAGCGATCAGCACGCGGCCTTGCGGATCGACGAGCGCGGCGGCGACCACGAGAAGCAGAGACAAAGCGTTTCCCTTTAATTGCCGGAGAGCACGACCTCGATCGGATCGGTCTCCTTGCCGGTGACGACAATCTCGTCGTACATCGCGCCGCCCTCGCTGATCAAGCCGCCCTTGGGAAGCCAAGTGAGCTGCGTCGTCACGAAATAGCGGCCCGGCGCGACCTTGTCGAAAGTGAAGCGGCCGGTCGCGCCCGCCTTGGTCGTGCGCGTGTAGGCCGCATATTCGGCCTCCTGCGTCGGCGTCGGCATGAGCAGGGCCGGGATGAATTTGCGCTTGCCGTAGAATTGCGAGATGCGCGCCTGCGCATAGGCGGTCGCGGGAATGAGCCGCACCACCTCGCCGGCGGCGTAGCGCACATTCGTCTTGCCCTGCTGGTCGCGCAGAAAGGCCTGACCTTCGATCGTCGCCTTGCCCTCCTGCCTGATGAAGGCGGCCTCGGCGGGATCGAAGCGCATTTCCGGCGCGGCGCTGTTGCAGGCGGAGAGAGCGAGCGGCGCGAGGGCGACGCAGAGGGCGGCGGAACGCATGGGGAATGGCCTCGTTGCGGCGAATGCGCGGCCAATGTCGCCGCTTCGTCCGGCCGAGGCAAGGCTCGAGCTATTTTAAGGTTTCTTCTCGGGCGGCGAGAGAAAGGCCGCGGCGCAGCTCATTTCCTTGCGCCAATCGACGACATTGCTGCGCTTGTCGTAGCAATCGCGCTTGGCGATCGCCTCCTCGCAATCGGCCCCGCCCATGAACTGATAGGTGACGCAGGCGCCGACGGCGGGCGGAGCCTTCGCGTCCTTCTCGACCGCCGCTTTCTCGGCGGGCTTCTTCTTGCCGGCGGTCTTTTTCCCGGCCTTTTTCGCTTTGGCTTTCTTGGCGGGAGAGTCCACGCTCTTCTCCACGACGACGCCGGAGGCGGCGGCATAGTCGCGCGCCTCCTCATAGGCGCCGGCGCAGGCGGCGAGCGATAATGACAAGCCGAAAGGAGCGATGACCAAAAGCGGATGGCGCGGGGGCATGATCTTCGTCTCTTCGCGAGCGTGTCGCGTCGGCATGAAGTCTAAAAACCGAAACGAAGCGCGTCATCGCGCAATGGCGCCTAGGGGCCACTGCGTGTCCGCATGCGCGCGCAGCATTTCGAGCACATCGCGCAGGCTGGCGACGACAGCGAGGCAGAGGGCGCGCTCCTCGGCGGAGGGCTGCAGAACATCGGGCGCCATGATCGTCATCGCGCCGGAGGCGGCGGCCGAGCGCAGGCCGGTCGGCGAATCCTCGAGCGCGAGGCAACGCCGCGGCTCCTTGCCGAGCGCGCGCGCGGCGCGCAGATAGGATTCGGGATGCGGCTTGCCGCGCTGAACATCGTCGCGCGTCACCAGCGCAGAGAAGTGCGAGAGCAGCCCGCAGCGGCTCAGATGATGCTCCGCGGTCGGCCGCCGCGAGGAGGTGGCGATGGCGAGCGGAATATTCATCGCCGTGAGATAATCGACCAGCTCGCGCGCGCCTTCCTTCAGCGGCACGCCGGAGCGCGAGGCGCGGGCGACATAGGCGCCGCAGGCTTCTATGCAGGCGTCGAGCGGGAAATCGGCGCCGAAGCGCTCGATCATCATCGTCTCGCAATCCTGCATCGGCTTGCCGATCATGCGATGGCAGAAAGCCTCGGTGATCTCATGGCCGACGGCGCGGCCGGCGGCGATCCAGGCGTCGACATAGAGCCGCTCCGTGTCGAGCAGCGTGCCGTCCATGTCGAAGAGAACCGCTTCTACAGCATGGGGGAAAACCATAGGTCCGCTTCCTCGCCGCCCGAGCCGAGGCGAGTAGAAGCCGATTCTCGAAACGCTGCGATGACGAACAGGTCACGAGCGCATGTCACGCGCCCATGTCACGCGCGCTCCTTCTCCCGCAGGCGGGAGAAGGAAAGGTTCGCGAAGGAAACGATCAGCTGCGATAGTCGCCGTTGATGGCGATATATTCCTTCGTCAGATCGCAGGTCCACACGCGCGCGGCGCCGGAGCCGAGGCCGATGTCGACATGGATGGCGATCTCGTCGCGTTTCATGATCTGCGAGACTTCCGCCTCGTCATAGTCTGGGTCGCGCAGGCCCTTATGGGCGACGCGAATGTCGCCGAACCATATGGCCAGCTTGTCGCGGTCGGCGGCCTCGCCGGATTTGCCGACCGCCATCACCACGCGGCCCCAATTGGCGTCCTCGCCGGCCACCGCCGTCTTCACCAGCGGCGAATTGGCGATGGAGAGGGCGATGCGCTTCGCCGCCTTGGCGCTCTCGGCGCCCATCACCGTCACCTCGACGAATTTGCGCGCGCCTTCGCCGTCCTTCACCACCTGATGCGCGAGATCGAGCAGAACCTCGTCCAGCGCGCGGCGGAAATCCTCGAGGCGGCGATCGCTCGCCTTCTCGATATGCGGGGCGCCGCGCTCGGCCGCCGCGCCCGTGGCGAAGAGCAGCAGCGTGTCCGAGGTGGAGGTGTCGCTGTCCACGGTGATGGCGTTGAACGAGCTCTGCACCGATTTCGACAAGAGGTTCTGCAGAACCTCAGCGTCGATCGGCGCGTCGGTGAAGACGAAGGAGAGCATGGTCGCCATGTCCGGCGCGATCATGCCCGCGCCCTTGGCGACGCCCGCCAGGCGCACCTCGACGTCGCCGAGCTTGGCGACGCGGGTCGCGAGCTTGGGATAGGTGTCGGTGGTCATGATCGCCGAAGCGGCCTCGCGCCAAGCGTCGCCGCGCGCCTCGGCCACGAGCTTGCCCAGCACGGGCTCGAATTTCGTCGCGTCGAGCGGCTCGCCGATGACGCCTGTGGAGGCGAGGAAGACCTGCTTCTCCGGCACGCGGGCGGCTGCGGCGACGAGCTTGGCGGAGAGCTTCGTCGCCTCCTTGCCGGCCTTGCCGGTAAAGGCGTTGGCGTTGCCGGAATTGACGAGCAGCGCCCGCGCCTTGCCGCCCTCGAGCCGCGCCCGGCACCAATCGACCGGAGCCGAGGGGCATTTGGAGCGCGTGAACACGCCGGCGACCTGCGTGCCCTCGTCGAAGAGGGCGAGCATGGCGTCGGTGCGCCCGGCGTAGCGTATGCCCGCTTGCGCCACCGCGAAGCGGACGCCGGCGATCGGCGGAATGTCGGGATAGGTCTTGGGGGCGAGCGGCGAAATGGGGGCGGCCTTGGCCATGGGGCGGTATAGGTCCTGAAAAAGCGAGAGCGAAGGGGGATAGAGTGGCGAGCGTGAGTGGGCGTCCCCACTCACTACTCTTCGGTCACAACCGTCCGATGACTATTTCTTCTTCTCGGCGGGCTTGGCCTCGGCGGGCTTGTCGCCCGGCTTGGCTTCGGCGGCCGGCGGCTCGGTGCGCTCGATCTTGGCGCCCTGGCGCAGCTCGACGATGAGGTCCGACTGGGCCTTCTGCGCCACATAGCGGGAGACCTGGTCGCGCACCTGGTCCAGCGGCGGGAAGACTTTCGGGCGCTTCTGGTCCAGCTTGATGATATGCCAGCCGAATTGCGTCTTCACCGGATCGGAGATCTGCCCCGGCTCCAGCTTGAAGGCCGCCTCGCCGAATTCCGGCACCATGCGGTCCTTGGTGAACCAGCCGAGATCGCCGCCCTGCGCGCCCGTGTCCTTGGACAGCTCGGTCGCGACCTTGCCGAAATCCTCGCCGCCCTTCACGCGCTTTTGCGCGGCCTTGGCCTCGTCCTCCGTCGTCACCAGAATGTGATGCGCGTGGATCTCGGTCTCGGGCTTCTGATTCTTGGCGGCCTCGTCATAGGTCTTCTTGACGGCGGCCTCTGTGGTGGCGTCCTTGGAGACCTTGCCGAGCAGCGCCTCCATCAGCGCCTTGTCGCGCAAATAGGCGAGCTTCTTGGCGAAATCCGGCGTCTCGCCGAGCTTGTCGCGCTGCGCCTTCTGCACGACGAGCTGCTCGTCGATGAGGAAATCGAGAATATAATTCTCGCGCGCCTTGCCCTCCAGCTGCCGCGGCAGACCCGCCCCCAGATCGTCGAGCGCGATTTTCACGTCTTCGTCGGTGATGTCGACGCCATTGACCTTGGCGAGGACCTTGGCCTGCGCCGGGGCCGCGCCCATCGCCAGCAGAGCGAGGACGCCGATCGCGGCGAGGACGCCCCGGCTGCCGAGACGCGTGGTCTTGAGGTGAGGCATGATGGTCTCCAACAAAAGTGCGACAGGCGGGGAGGCCTGTCGCGAACAGCGTTCCACTAGAGCAAGACTCCGCAAAGGGGAACACGGAAATTTGGGCGCGGAGACGAGGATCGGCGTCGTCTCTATGGAATTGGTCAAGATTATATTGCAAGGGTCGAGGGTCGCGCAACGCCGCTCGCGCCGTAGCCGGGAGGTTCTTCCGGCTCCGCTCGGGAAATCTCCGCCTGCGCGCGAGCCGGGGGAAACATCATGACTCTCGTTCCGCCGCTCCACGGGGCCGCTTCGTCGGCCGCTCTCGAGCAGCGCGTCTACGCCAAGGTCACGCGGCGCGTGCTGCCGCTGCTCTTTCTCTGCTACATCCTCGCTTATCTCGATCGCGTGAATGTCGGCTTCGCCAAGCTGCAGATGGTCGGTGATCTGAAGTTCAGCGAGAGCGTCTATGGGCTCGGCGCCGGCGTTTTCTTCATCGGCTATTTCCTGTTCGAGATTCCGAGCAATCTGATCCTGCATCGCGTCGGCGCGCGGCGCTGGATCGCGCGCATTCTCGTCACCTGGGGGCTTGCCTCCGCGGCGACAATGCTCGTCTCGACGCCGCTCATGTTCTACGTCATGCGCTTTCTGCTCGGCGTCGCCGAGGCCGGCTTCTTTCCCGGCGCCATCCTCTATCTCACCTATTGGTTTCCCGCCGCGCGCCGCGGCCGCATCACGGCGCTGCTGATGATGGCGGTGCCGCTCGCCGGCGTCATCGGCGGGCCGCTCTCGGGCTGGATCTTGCAGAATCTCGACGGCGCTCACGGGCTTTCGGGGTGGCGCTGGATGTTCCTCATCGAGGGGCTGCCGTCCATTCTGGTTGGCGCGATCGTCTTTTTCGCGCTGGAGGACAATATCGAAAAAGCCGGCTGGCTGTCGGACAGCGAAAAGAGGCTGCTCGCCGATAATCTCGCCGCCGATCACGCCGCCCATGCGTCCCATTCCTTCCGCGATGCGATGCGCGACGCCAAGGTCTGGGTTTTATGTCTCGTCTATTTCGGAATTGTGATGGGGCTCTATGGCGTCGGCTTCTGGCTGCCGACGCTGGTTCAGGCGACGGGCGTCAGCCGGCCGCTCGACATCGGCCTCTTGTCGGCCGCGCCCTACGCCGTCGCCAGCGTCGCCATGCTATTGGGCGGAATCAGCGCCGACAAATATCGCGAGCGCCGCTGGCATCTCGCTCTGCCTTGCGCCTTGGGCGCCGTCGGCCTCGTCGCCAGCGGGCTCTTCGCCGCCGACACGGCGACGGCGCTGATCGCGCTCACTGTGGCGAGCGCCGGCACGATGACGGCGCTGCCATTGTTCTGGAGCTGCCCGACCGCCTTTCTGCGCGGCGTCGCCGCGGCGGGCGGCATAGCGCTCATCAATTCGGTGGGAAATCTCGCGGGCTTCGCCAGCCCCTATATGGTCGGCTTCATCAAGGATCAGACCCAGCGCGCCGATTACGGGCTCTATGCGCTGGCGCTGTTCATGGCCATGAGCGCGATGCTCGTCATCAGCGCGATTCCGTCACGGCTCGTCGATCGCTGATGGAATGCGTCCCCTCATCCTGAGGCGCTTTTTGCGGGAGGCAAAAAGCCTCGAAGGATGCTCCAGAAGGCGACGCGGTCGACCCTTCGAGACGCCGGCTTCGCCGGCTCCTCAGGGCGAGGGCGCTGCTTTGCTTTCGGCGCCGAGAATGGACAGGAAAATCGCCCGCGTCGCGCGCTGCGTTTCCACGATCTGCGCCTCGAGATGGGAGATATCCACCGCCTCGCCGCCGCGCAGCAGCAGCTCGACGAGACCGCGCGGCGCATGCGCCGGATCGAAATCATTGTCAATCGAAAGCCGCAGCAATTGCGTGAGGCTCTGATAGAGGCGCGCGGCTTCGATCAATGTCGCGGCATCGTTCGGGTCCAATAGGGAGAGATCGGAAAGTCGCTCCAGCGCGGTCGATGTCATGGTGGAGAGGCACGCCGGATGCGCGTTCGCATGGCGAAGCTGCAAATATTGCGCGATGAACTCGACATCGATCAGCCCGCCCGGCGCCTGCTTCAAATCCCAAAGGCTCTTCGCCGGCTTGTCGCGCTCGAGACGGGCGCGCATACCGAGAACGTCCTGGCGCAGCTTTTCGACGTCGCGCGGACGCGTCAGCGCGGCGCTTATCGCTTCTTCGACGATCGTCGCGAAATCGCTCGGCCCGGCGACGACGCGCGCGCGCGTCAGCGCCATATGCTCCCAGCTCCACGCCTCATGTGCGTGATAGTCCTCGAAAGCCTTCAGGCTCACCGCCAGCGGCCCTTTGCTGCCGGACGGCCGCAGCCGAAAATCGACCTCATAGAGCAGGCCCTGCGCCATTGGCGCAGACAGCGCGGAAATGAGCCTCTGCGTCAGCCGCGCATAATAGGCGGGCGTGGCGAGCGGCCGCTCGCCATCCGATTCGGCATGCGGATCGGAGTCATAGAGCAGCATGAGATCGAGATCGGAAGCGGCGGTCATCTCGCGTCCGCCGAGCTTGCCCAGCGCGACCACGCAAGCGCGGCCGCCTGCGATGCGCCCATGTGCGCGCGCGAGCTCTGTCTCGACGCGCGGCAGCAGAGCGGCGATGAGGCGTTCGGCGAGCCGCGCATAGGCGAGGCCGGCCTCCGCCACAGAGAGCGCGCCGGTCAAGACGCGCACGCCGACGAGAAACTTCTGCTCCTGTCCGAAGACGCGCGCGGCGTCGAGCGCCTCCTCATAGGAGCGCGTCTCGGCGAGGCTGCGCGCGAGCGCTGCGGCGAGCTCCGATTCATCGGGCAAATGCTCGAAAAAGGCCGGCTCCAGCACGGCGTCGAGCACGCGCGGGCGCCGCGAGATGGTGGCGGCGAGCTTGGGCGCGGCGCCGGTGATCGCCGTCAGCAAAGACAGCAGCGTCGGATTGGCGAGGAGCACGGAAAACAATTGCACGCCGGCCGGAAGCCCGGCGAGCAATTTGTCGAAAGCGAGAAAGGCCCGATCGGCGTTCTCCGTCGCGGCGAGCGCCTCGAGCAGCGCCGGCGTCAGCTCGGTCAGGCGCTCGCGCGCCTTGGTGGAGCGCGTCGCGGCGTAGCGGCCGAAATGCCACCCGCGTATCGTCTCCGTCACTGTCTTGGGATGCGCGAAGCCGAGACGCGATAATGTTTCGAGCGTGCCGGGATCGTCCTCGCCGCCGGTGAAGACGAGATTGCCCGTTTGCGAGGAAAGCTGCGGCGCGCTCTCGAAGAGATGCGAATAATGGCTCTGCACCGTCTCGAGATGCGCGACTAGCGCCTGCGTGAAATCCTCGAGCGTGGCGAAGCCGGCCATGCGCGCGATGCGCAGCGCCTCTTTCTCGTCGCGCGGCAGAATATGCGTCTGCTTGTCGGCGACCATTTGAATGCGATGCTCGATATCGCGCAGAAACACGTAAGCCTCGCGCAGCTCGTCGCGCACGCGCGGCTCGATCCACCCATTGGCGAGAAGCGCGTCCAGCGTCTCCAATGTCGCGCGGCCGCGCAATGCGGGATTGCGTCCGCCGGTGATGAGCTGCTGCGTCTGCGCGAAAAACTCGATCTCGCGAATGCCGCCGCGGCCGAGCTTGAGATCATGCCCCAGCGCGGCGATCTCGCCATGGCCTTTGAAAGCGTGAATCTGCCGCTTGATCGAATGCACGTCGGCGATGGCGGCGAAATCGAAATTCTTGCGCCAGACGAAAGGAGACAGCTCTTTCAGAAAAGCCTCGCCGGCGGGAATGTCGCCGGCCGCCGCGCGCGCCTTGATGAAGGCGGCGCGTTCCCAATTCTGGCCCATGCTCTCATAGTAAGAGAAGGCCGCCTCGAGCGGTATGGCGATGGGCGTCGCGCCGGGGTCGGGACGCAGGCGCAGATCGACGCGAAACACATAGCCGTCCGGCGTGATCTCCGAGAGAATGCGCACGACGCGCTTCGTCATTTTGACGAAGAGATCGACATCCTCGCTCGGCTGCGCGACGCGCGCGCGCGAGCGGTCGAAGAGGACGATGATGTCTATGTCGGAAGAGTAATTGAGCTCATAGGCGCCTTCCTTGCCCATGGCGAGGAATATCCAGCCGCAGCCGCGCTCGGGGCTGCGCTGGTCATAGAGCTCGAGCTTGCCGGCGGCGGCGGCCTCGCGCAGCGTGAAGGCGATGGAAGCGGAAAGCGCGGCGTCGGCGAGGCGCGTGAGCGCATCGGTCGCCTGCATCGTGTCCCAGGCTTTGGAGAGATCGGCGAGCGCGACCAGCAGCGCGCCCTCCTGCTTGGCGCGCCGCAGCGCGCGCATCAGCTCGGCTTCATCCGCGACGCCTTTGGCGGCGTTGCGCGTGGCCTCGACGAGCCGCGTGAGGCTGGCGTCGGGATCGTCCGTGAGCAGGCGCGCGAGCCGGGCGGGATCACGGGCGGAGAGATCGGTGAGAAAAGGCGAGGAGCCGAGGACGCCTTCGAGCAGAGGGCGCGCTTTTCCATGCACAGCGAGAACGGTGGCGAGCACGCCATCGGCGTCTCGCTCCAGCACGCGCGCCAGCGCGGCCGCGGCTTGCGCATGGTCGATCGGCTCGATGATGAGGAGGGCGCGGGAGAGCAGCGAGCGGGAATTCGTCTGCGTCATTTTTTATCCGTTGCCTGCGGGCAGCGCTTCCTTCTCCCGCAAGCGGGAGAAGGTGGCCCTCGCGTCAGCGAGGGTCGGATGAGGGTCCGAGCCGAAGCGGCAGGTTCGAAATCCGACGCCACGCCTCAGAGTTGTCGCCAACCGCCGCGTCCCTCATCCGACCCGGCTCCGCCGCGACTCCTTCTCCCACAAGTGGGAGAAGGAGTCGCGCGGCGAGACTCGGCCGAACGTGGCGACGCAAAAGCGCCTCACGAAAATTCGATCAGCTCCCGCTCGGTCAGCAGGAAATCCAGCTTCTGATCGTGCGGCTCGGTCGGCACGGAATCGGTCTCCTGGCAGGCGTAGGCGACGCCGACGGCCACGATGCGCTTCTTGGCGCGCAGCTGAGAGAGCGTCGCGTCATAGATGCCGCCGCCATAGCCCAGCCGATAGCCCTTGCGGTCGAAGGCGGCGAGCGGCGAGAAGACGATATCGGGATCGAAGCAGGGCTGTGTCTCGGCCGGTTCGGAGAGGCCGAAGGGGCCTTTCACCAGATCGTCGCCGGGCGCAAAGGCGCGGAAGATCAACGGGCGCTTCACCGCCGTCATCACGGGCAGAGCGGTGGCGATCTTCGCCGCCGCCAAAGTCTCCAGCAGCGGGCGCGTGTTCAATTCGCTGCGGATCGGCCAATAGACCGAGACGACCTCGCCGGTCGCTTCGGCGCGGGGCGCGAATCGGCGCACCAGCGTCAGTGCGCGCTCGGCGACTTCGAGCGAGGCGGCGTGCGCCTCCTCATGGGAGACGAGATCGCGGCGGGAGAGCGTCCGCCGGCGCAGTTCGGTCTTGGCGTCGACGGTCATTGGGGCGTTTGATCGTCCGATGTGTAAAAGCGCGGGCCGCGTGAGCCGTGGGACATCGATCCCGGGAACCTACAACGTAGGTGGGCGCCGTAGTGGCCGAGCCCACGGGCAAGGCCAGGGACAGCTCCCTTAGAGATCGATAAGGCCCCGGGGAATTAAAGTCCGTCACGCACCCCGCAGCGCCGCGAAAGCAATGTAATCCCGCGCGGGCGAGAACGCCAGAGGCGACATGGAGATGCTTGTGGGTCTGTATCTTTTTTGATACGATGCCCTATTCTATGACCGGAACTTTCGAGCCCATTCCCCTCCGTTTCTGGCGGACTCTCGCTGGCCGAGAGCCGGTGCGCGAATGGCTGAATGAATTGCCGCTCGACGATCGTCGCGCCGTCGGGCGCGACATGATGAAGGTCCAGCTCGGCTGGCCGGTGGGCTTGCCCTTGTGCCGAGCGTTGAGCTGCGGCTTGTGGGAGGTTCGGTCGTCCTTGCCGAGCAAGCGCGAGGCGCGCGTCTTCTTCGGCTTTCATGGGGGTGCGCTGATCGCGCTCCATGCATTCGTCAAGAAGACGCAACGCACGCCGGCGGGTGAGCTGACGCTCGCGCGGCAGAGGCTGAAAGAGGTCGCATCATGGTGACGAAAAAGCAAAACCCTGCGCCGGGCGTCAGAGAAAATCCTCATCTCGGCTCGACTTTCGAGAGCTGGCTGGACGAGCAGGGCATTCGCGAGGAAGTCACGGCCGCGGCGATCAAGGAGGTGATCGCCGCGCAGCTCGCCGCCGAGATGAAAAAGAAAGGAATCACCAAAGCGCGGATGGCCGAGATGATGGAGACGAGCCGCGCTCAGATCGATCGGCTGCTCGATCCGAAGAACGACAGCGCCACGCTCGCCACACTGGTGCGTGCGGCCAAGGTCGTCGGCCGGCGCTTGCGCTTCGAGCTGGTGTGACCGCTCACGCGTGCTCGAACGGCCGACGATGCTCGTCATAGGGCCGGCGGGAATGCTCGCCCCAGCGGGCGAGGCGCTCTATGCGCGTCAGCGTGAACAGGCCGAAGGGCGGCAGCACGCGGCGCTCGGTGAGGCGCATGTCGGTGCGCGAGTCGATCCAGTCGCCGATGATCGACCACGGGAATTGCGGGCGCCAGCCCAGAGTGACGGAAAAGCTCTCGCCGATGAGCTGTTCCAGCGCCGACATCGGCCAATCCGGCGAGCTGACGTGATTGACCAGCACGATCTCGCCGCCCGGCCGCACCACGCGGGCGAGCTCATCCAGCGTCTCCTCCGGGTCCGGCACCACGGTCAGCAGATAAGGCGCCACCACGCAGGCGAAGCTGGCGTCGCAGAAGGCGAGGCGGCTCGCGTCCATGCGGGCGAGGCCGGCGATATTCTTCAGCCCCTCGCGGGCGACGCGGGCGGAGGCGCGCTGCAGCATGTGCTCGGAGAGATCGACGCCGACAACCCGCGCTCTATCGCGGAACATGGGCAGCTCGAGGCCGGTGCCGACCCCGACGTCCAAAATGCGCCCATCGGCGCGCGAGGCGATCGTCGCCACGGCGCGCCGGCCGGGGCCGAGCATATGGGAGAAGACGAGATCATAGACAGGCGCCCAGCGGGCGTAGGCGGCCTCTATCGCCTGGCGATCGAGGCCGTGCTCGAAAAAGCTGAACCCGGAAACGCCACGCGCATCGCTCATCACGCACTCCGATCGAGCTCGAGCGCCGGCTCCGGCGCGGGGGGCTCCGCCTCGGCATGCGCGATGAAGCCGCCGCCGAGCACGCGGCCGCGCGTGTCGTCGCGCTCATAGAAGACGCAAGCCTGGCCCGGCGAGACGCCGAACTCGCCGGTCTCGAAAACGACCTCCGCCCCGCCGCCCGGCAGCGGCCGCAGCAGCGCCGGCGTCGGCGGACGAGTGGAGCGCACGCGCGCGGAGATCGGCAGGCCCTCGGCCGGCAGATCGGAAAGATCGCCCGCGCCGATCCAATTCACGTCGCGCAGGGCGATTCGGCGCGTCTCCAGCGCCTCGCGCGGGCCGACGACGACCTGCGCCTTGGCGGCGTCGAGCCGCACCACGAAGAGCGGCTCGGCCGCGCGGCCGGAGACGGCGGCGCCGAGGCCGAGGCCGCGCCGCTGGCCGATGGTGTAATGGATGACGCCGGCATGGCGGCCGAGCACGCGCCCATCGACATGGACGATGTCGCCGGGCACGGCGGCGCCGGGCGACAGGCGTTCGACCAGATCGGTGTAATGGCCGCTCGGAACGAAGCAAATGTCCTGGCTGTCCGGCTTCTCGGCGATGTCGAGGCCGAAGCGCCGGGCCAGATCGCGCACCTCGGATTTGGCGTATTCGCCGAGCGGAAAGCGCAGCATGTCGAGCTGCGCGCGCGTCGTGGCGAAGAGAAAGTAGCTCTGATCGCGCGCGGCGTCGAAGGCGCGATAGAGCGCGCGGCCGCCGGAGCCGTCCTCGCGCGAGGCGATGTAATGGCCGGTGGCGAGCGCGTCGGCGCCGAGATCCTTGGCGGTCTCGAAAAGATCGACGAATTTCACGAATTGATTGCAGGCGACGCAGGGAACCGGCGTCTCGCCGCTGGCGTAGCTCTGCGCGAAAGTGTCGATGACGGTCTCGCGGAAGCGGCTCTCATAGTCGAGCACGTAATGCGGAATGCCGAGCCGCGCCGCTACCTGGCGCGCGTCTTGAATGTCCTGGCCGGCGCAGCAGGCGCCCTTGCGATGCGTGGCCTCGCCATGGTCGTAGAGCTGCAGCGTGACGCCCACGACGTCATAGCCTTCCTCGCGCAGAAGAGCGGCGACGACGCTGGAGTCGACGCCGCCGGACATGGCCACGACGACCCGCGTCTCGCCCGGCGGCTTGGGCAGATCGAGGCTGTTGAGTAGGCTGGCGCCGGCCGTCGTCATTGTCTTTGGACCGTCCGAAGAGCGTTGCGCGAGAACCGCCGGCGGAAGCTTCAAATCCGCGCCAACGTCTCGCAATTCATTGTAAACCATCATCCGTTCGGCGAGGCAATCCGTCCGAGCCGGGCTCGGCCGCGCCGCCGTCAGTCCCTATCTGCCGCGCGGGCCTGCCCGTTCAAGGCCGAAAGCGGCGTTTTCTGGCGGCCCGAGGCGTCGAAATTGCCGGGATCGAGAAAGGCCTCGAAGGCGGCTCGGCGCGCCGGCCACTCGCTGTCCAGCATGGAAAACCAGGCGGTGTCGCGATTGCGGCCCTTGACGATCATATGCTGGCGGAAGAGCCCTTCCGGCGAGAAGCCGAGCCGCAGCGCCGCCGCCTTGGATTTCTCATTGGCGTTGTCGCATTTCCAGACATAGCGGCGGCAGCCCAGCGTCTCGAAGGCGTGGGCGGCGAATAAATATTGCGCCTCGGTCGCCGCTGCGCTGCGCTGCAGAGCCGGGGAATAGAGCACGCCGCCCACTTCGACGGCGCGATTGGCCGGCTCGATGTTCATATAGGACTGGAAGCCGACAGCGTGGCCGTCGCTGTCGAGCACGGTGAACCAGACGGCGTCGGTCGCGGCCTCCATTCTCTCGACGGCGGCGCGGAAGGCGGCGCGGTCGGGGAAAGGGCCGATGAAGAGATAGCGCCACAGCGCCTCGCGCTCCTCGGCGCGGGGCTGCTCATGCGTCGCCGCATAGAGATCGTCGGCATGGGCCGCCGCGAGCGGGACGAGCGTCGTCAGCCGGCCGGCGAGGCGTGTGCGCGTGGGGGCGACGAAGGGCGTCGAGGGCGGGACCGGAGGCTGCGGTTGTGACATTTTTGTCTCAGGGTCGCAAGTTTTTGTCTCAGGGTCGACAGAAGGCGGTTCCGTCGCTTTTATCTCATCGCAGTGGCATGGAACATGCCCTAGCTTCATCATCGGAAAGGTTGCGGCCGGCGCCTGCGGAGAGCGGGGACGGCGGGCTCGGAGATTTGACCTCGAGCGCGGGAGAAAGCCTATGCTCTATTCGGTGATGATCCTCGTCTGCTCGCTGAAGCTCTCGCCGAGCGATTGCCGCCCGGAGACGGCGATAGACGTCGTGCTGGGGCCGAAGGCGGCGAGCCAGGCGCAATGCGGCTTCCTCGGACAGGCGACGATCGCCCGCACGACCCTCGCGCCGCGCGAGGGGCAGGAGTATCTCAAGATCGTCTGCCGCCGCGGCGAGGCGTGACGAGAGCAGTGTCATATTGCTGCCGTATTGTCCGACGGCCGCATCGCTGCTAAGAGGCCGCCGTGTCACTGGTGAGGGTCGAGGCGTATCGATGGCGGCGATGAAAATTCTCGCAGGCAACTCTAATCGCGCGCTCGCCGAGACGATCGCAGCCTATGTCAACGTGCCTTTGTGCCGGGCGCAGGTGCGGCGCTTCGCCGATATGGAGGTCTTCGTCGAGATTCAGGAGAATGTGCGCGGGCAGGATACTTTCGTCGTCCAGTCGACCTCCGCGCCGTCGAACGATCATCTCATGGAGCTGCTCATCATGATCGACGCGCTGCGCCGCGCGTCGGCGCGCCGCATCACTGCGGTCATCCCCTATTTCGGCTATGCGCGGCAGGACCGCAAAGGCACCTCGCGCACGCCGATCTCGGCCAAGCTCGTCGCCAATCTCATCACGAGGGCGGGCGCCGACCGCGTGCTGACCGTCGATCTCCACGCCGGGCAGATTCAGGGCTTCTTCGACATTCCGACCGACAATCTCTTCGCGGCGCCGGTCATGGTGGCGGATATCAAATCGCACGCCAAAGTGCCCAACGCCATGGTCGTCTCGCCGGACACGGGCGGCGTGGTGCGCGCCCGCGCTCTCGCCAAACGCATCGACGCGCCGCTGGCCATTGTCGACAAGCGCCGCGAGCGCGCCGGCGAATCGGAGGTGATGAACATCATCGGCGACGTCACCGGCCGCAATTGCATTCTCGTCGACGATATCGTCGATTCGGGCGGCACGCTCTGCAACGCCGCCGAGGCGCTGCTGGCGCAGGGCGCGACCTCGGTCTCCGCCTATATCACCCATGGCGTGCTCTCCGGCGCGGCGGCCGAGCGCGTCGCCGCCTCCAAGCTGAAAGAGCTGGTGCTGACCGACACGATCGCGGCGACGCCCGCCGTGCAGGGGGCGCGCAACATCCGCTTCATCCCGATCGGTCCGCTGATCGGCGAGGCCATCGCCCGCACGGCGCGCGAGGAGAGCGTGTCGAGCCTGTTCGACTGACGGGCGCGCGCTCTCGAGAGTTTAGTGAGCACATGATCGAGCCTGTTCCCGCCCGCTTCAATCTCGCCCGCTATTGCATCGCCGATCACGCGCGCATCCATCCCGACAAGACGGCGATCGTCATCGTCGGCGACGAGAGCGAGACGAGCTGGACCTATGGCGCGCTCGATCGCGACGTGCGCGCGCTCGCCGCCGGCTTTCGCGATCTCGGCCTTTCGCCAGGCGCGCGAGTGATGATTCGCATGGGCAATGAGGCGGGCGCGGTACTCTCCTATTTCGCCGCCATCGCCGCCGGCTATGTCGCCCTGCTCGCCTCCTCGCAGCTCACTTTCGAGGAGGCCTCCTTCCTGCTGGAAGATTGCGGCGCGACCGCGCTGGTGCTCGGCCGCGATTTCGAGGGCGAGGCGCATTCGCGCGCCGGCGTCTTCGTCTTGCGCGGCGTGGATCTCGCGCGGCTGACGAAAGGCGCGCCGCTGGACGACTACGCCGACACCGCGGCCGACGATCCCGCCTATCTCGTCTACACCTCCGGCACGACGAGCCGGCCCAAGGGCGTGCTGCATGCGCATCGCGCCGCCTGGGCGCGGCGGCCCATGTATTCGCATTGGCAGGGGCTCACGGCCGACGATGTGATGCTGCACGCCGGCGCGATGAACTGGACCTACACGCTCGGCGTCGGCGTGGTCGATCCGCTCGCCAATGGCGCCGCGGCGGTGCTCTACAACGGCCGTCCCGATCCGCAAGTCTGGCCCCGGCTCATCGCGCGCCATCGCGCGACCATCTTCGCCGCCGTGCCCGGCGTCTATCGACAGATTCTCAAATATGCCGCGCTGGAGACGCATGATCTCTCGAGCCTGCGGCATGGCCTCACCGCCGGCGCCGCTCTGTCGCCGAGCCTGCTCGAGGAATGGCGCGCGCGCGCCAAGACCGAGCTCTACGAGGCCTTCGGCATGAGCGAGATCTCGACCTTCATTTCCAGCGCGCCGAGCGTTCCGGTGCGGCCGGGCTCGCCGGGGCGTCCGCAGCCGGGCCGCTTCGTCGCCGCTCTGCCGCGCGAGGAGGGGACAGAACCGCTCGGCCACGGCGAGACCGGCGTGCTCGCCGTGCGCCGCGACGAGAAGGGCCTGATGCTGCGCTATTGGAACCGGCCGGACGAAGAAAGGGAAGCCTTTCGCGGCGATTGGTTCGTCTCCGGCGATCTCGTCGAGTTCGACGCCGATGGCTATATGTGGCACCACGGCCGCGCCGATGAGGTGATGAACGCGCTCGGCTATCGCGTCTCGCCGGCGGAAGTGGAGAAATGCCTGCTGGCGCATCCGCTCGTCGCCGATGCGGCGGTCGCGGAGCGTCCGGGCCGCGACGATCAGACGATCATCAAAGCCTATGTGATCTTGCGCGATGGCGCGACGCTGGGCGAGGAGGATATCCTCGCCCATTGCGCGGATCATCTCGCGGCCTATAAGCGGCCGCGACAGATCGCTTTTCTCGATGCGCTGCCGCGCAATCGCAACGGCAAGCTGCTGCGCGCGGCTTTGCCCTGAGCCATTTTGTCCCGAGCCTCGCGGCTCCGAACGTCAGGCCTTGCGGCGATCGCGCAGCGCGCGCGACGAGATGCTGGTGACGGGCGCGGCGTCGGCGTCGGCGTCATTGGAGGCGACCAGCGCGGGCTTCTCGAAGCTCTTGAAGGAGGCCTTTTCTTCCTTCGCGTTCACGGGCTTGCGCTCGGAACGGATCTCGGTCGATTCCGCCGTGCCGAACAGCACGCCGCCCTTCTCGACCTCGATCTCGCCATAGATCCACTTGCCTTCGACGCGGCCGGTGGAGCGCACGATCAGCAGCTGCTTGATGGTGATATCCGTGCCGATGCGGCCATAGATGTCCGCGTCGGAGACGGAGATCGCGCCATTGACGACGCCCGACGGGCCGACGATCAGCTGGCTGCAAGAGATCTCGCCATCGACGGCGCCGTCGACGACGATCGTGTCCTGCGCCTTGACGGAACCCGTCAGCGTCACGCCCTCTCCGATATAGACGACATTCTTTTCTTCAGGTCGGAAGTCTTTCATCACGGTGGTCTCCTTTGTTGCGCCGTTTACCGGCTTCTTGGAATTAGATTTTCTCGGAAACGGGAGCGACGTAGCTGCGCAGCCCCGCGGCCTCGAAATTGGTCCATGAACGTTCGAGCCATGTGCGCACATAGCCGCGCAGCACGAAGGAGCGCGGACGATTTTCGACGTTGCGCGCAGGCTCGTCGAACACGAAAGAGGAAAATGGCAGCCCGGTAAGCTCCACCGCCTCATAGGCGAGCGGATCGAGACGCGGCACGATGATCTCGCGGCTCGTATCGCTCTCGCCGAGATAGCGTTCGGAGAAGTGGGCGTTCTCTTGAAAAAAGTTGGAGGCGTTGATGAAGTTCTTGACGATGCGATACTCGCATTTGGTCTTGAAGGGCTCGACCTCCTCGAGCTCGGAGAGCGAGGCGACAGAGGCGCCGATGAGATGCAGCACCATCACACGCGCCTCGCCGCGCGACGCGGCGTCGAGCAGGCCGACATCCTCCATGAAGCGCAGCGTGCGCGTGAGCTGCCCCGCCTTTATGTCGACGATGGTGACGGCGCTGTGCTCGGTGAGGCTCTCGACGAGACGCGCCTGATGGCGCACGTCGCGAATGTCGATGATCTGCGCGATATCGGGATAGAAGCGTTTCAGCGCGCCGGTCGGCGATTGCGTGTCGTAGACTCGCACCGCGCGGTTCGCCAGCTGCAGGAAGTCGATCAGCAGACGCGTGACCGTCGTCTTGCCGACTCCGCCCTTGTCGGCTCCGACCAGAACGAGCGGCGATGCGAGCATAATGCTGATTCCTCGGAATGATAAACGCGACGACGCTCGTGCGGACTTGTGACGTGACGCAAAGAAAGCTGGGGGAATCGCCTAGGCGATAGTACTTAGTTCATATTGAGACAATTCGAGGTTACGATCTCTTTGTCAATGCCGGCGCAAGGCCGAACGAAATTGAGCCGGGGATAAGAAACATATCGGTAATATCACACGCGATGACGACGAGTCGATGCGTCGCGCGCTTCGCTCGCCGCCGTTTTTTCGTTCGGCGATCGGGCGCCGCTCACACAGCGACAGAGTGCCGAGCAGCCTTCGCTTCGAGATAGGCGTCGAAGGCGGCTGCGGCGAGACGCGCGAAAGGACGGCCGCGCGGCGCGATGGTGAGACGACGTCCGTCGAGCGCGACGAGGCCTTCGTCGATCAGCGTCGAAAGGCGCGGCACGGCGTCGTCGAAAGCGTCCTCGCGGAAATCATGCGCTGCGGCGACCGCGCCGAAATCCACGGAGAAATCACACATCAGGCGTTCGATCACGGCGCCGCGCGCCTTGTCTTCCGCGGTGAAGGCGAGACCGCGCGAGATGGGCAGGCGCTCCGCCTCGACGGATCGGCGCCAATTGCCGGTGTCGCCGATATTGCCCACATAGCCCTGCGGCAGCCGGCCGATGGAGGAGACGCCGAGGCCGATGAGCGCATCGGCCGCGTCGGTCGTATAGCCTTGGAAATTGCGGTGCAATCGCCCATCGCGCGCGGCCTGCGCCATCGTGTCCTGCGGCCGCGCGAAATGATCGAGGCCGATGGTCTCGAAGCCTTCGGCCTCCAGCGTCGCGCGCACCGCCTCCGCCTGGGCGAGGCGCTCATTGGCGCCGGCGAGCGCGGCCTGATCGATCAGCTTTTGATGGACCGCGAACCAAGGCACATGCGCATAGCCGAAAACGGCGAGGCGGCTCGGCGAGAGGCCCACGGCGAGCTTGGCGGTGCGGATCACATCGTCGACGCTCTGCTCCGGCAGGCCGTACATCAGATCGAAGTTGATCGCCTCGAGGCCGGCGGCGCGCAGCAGCGTGACGCAGCGCTCCACCACCTCATAGGGCTGCTCGCGGCCGGCGGCTTTCTGCACATGCGGATTGAAATCCTGCACGCCGAGCGACACGCGATTGACGCCGGAGGCGACCAGAGCGTCGGCGAGCGCGGCGTCCACGAGACGCGGATCGAGCTCGATCGCATGCTCGACGTCGCGGGCGATGTCGAACTGCTCGCCGAGCACATGCGCCACCTCGCGAAAGCGCGAGGGGCCGAGCATGCTCGGCGTGCCGCCGCCCCAATGGATCGAGCGCACATGGCGGGCCGGCGTCGAGGCCGCGACCAGCTCGATCTCGCGCAGCAGCGTCTCCTTGTAGGAGGTGAGCGGCGCGTCCTGACGCAGCGCCTTGGTGTGGCAGCCGCAATAGGTGCAGATCGCCGGGCAGAAGGGCACATGCAGATAGAGCGACAGATTGGTCGAAGGCGAGAGCTCGGCGAGCCAGCGCGCAGCCTGATCCGGCCCGATGTCCGCGGAGAAATGCGGGGCGGTGGGATAGCTCGTGTAACGCGGCGCCGAACGTTCGGCGAGAGCGAGAGAGGCGCTGGTCATCTTGCCGGCTCCAGTGTGGAGGAAGGCCGCGAACCCCGGCCTTTTGCTCGAGGTTAGTCCTTTGGGGCGCGAGTGGCAAAAGCGCAAGAGCGTCGCGCGGCGGAACGGCCGAATTGTCGCGCCGCGACGGCCGGGTCACTGGCCGAGATAGAGCAATTCGTTAATGCGCCTTCGGCAAATATCGGATGCGGCAGAACTTTTGGGAATGCGCATGAAGATCATCGACAGATTGACCGCCGGCGCCGAAGAAAAAGGCGTCCTCGAAGCCCTCGACCGCTCGCTCGCGATCATCGAGTTCGATCCGCTGGGCAATGTCGTCGGGGCGAATGAGAATTTCTGCCGTCTGCTCGGCTATGCTCCCGCCGATATCATCGGCCGCCATCACCGCCTCTTCGTGGACCCCGCCTATGCCGCCGGGCCGGACTATGCGCAATTCTGGGCCAAGCTCGGGCGCGGCGAATATGACGCGGGCGAATATCGCCGCATCGGCAAGGACGGCAAGGAGGTCTGGCTCCAGGCGTCCTACAATCCCGTGCGCAACTCGCGCGGTCAGATTCGCAAAGTGGTGAAGGTCGCGGCCGACATCACCGCGGAAAAGCTCAAATCTTCGGAAAATCAAGGTCGGCTCGACGCCATCTCGCGCGCCCAGGGCGTCATCGAGTTCGAGACCGACGGCGCGATCATTTCCGCCAATGAGAATTTCCTCGCCGTCGTCGGCTATCGGCTGGACGAGATAAAGGGCCGCCATCACCGCATGTTCGTCGATCCGGCCTATGCCGAATCCGCCGAATATCGCGAGTTCTGGAGCCGGCTCAATCGCGGGGAGTATATCGCCGAGGAGTTCCGCCGCATCGGCAAGGGCGGCCGCGAGATCTGGCTGCAGGCGTCCTATATTCCGATTTTCGACATGGACGGACGCGTCGTCAAGGTCGTCAAATTCGCGACCGATGTGACGGAGCGCGTGCGCGCCGTGCGGGAGCTCGGCGACGGCCTCGGCCAGCTCGCGGAAGGCGATCTGCTGCAGCGGATCGAGCGGCCCTTCATGCCGGCGCTCGACAAGCTGCGGACGGACTTCAACGCGGCGGTCGATCGTCTCGAGGTCGCGATCGGCGCTGTGGTGCGCGGGGCGGAGGTCATTCGCGCCGCCTCGGGCGAGATCAGCGGCGCGTCCGACGAATTGGCCAAGCGCACCGAGCAGCAGGCGGCGAGCCTCGAGGAGACCTCGGCCGCGGTCGAGGAGATCACCACCGGCGTGCGGACGACGGCCCAGGGCGCCGCGGATGCGCATCGCATCGCCGCGCTGGCCAGCGCCGACGCCAAAAGCAGCGGCGAGGTCGTGCGCAAGGCGGTGGCGGCCATGAGCCGTATCGAGAAATCGTCCTCCGACATCGGACGGATCACCGGCGCCATCGACGAGATCGCCTTTCAGACCAATTTGCTGGCGCTCAACGCCGGCGTCGAGGCGGCGCGCGCCGGCGAGGCGGGACGGGGCTTTGCCGTCGTCGCCTCGGAAGTGCGCGCGCTGGCGCAGCGCTCCGCCGAGGCCGCCAAGGAGATCAAAGGGCTGATCTCTTCCTCATCGTCCGAGGTCAGCGCCGGCGTGCAGCTGGTGACGCAGGCGGGCCAGACGCTCGCGCAGATCGTCGCGCAAGTCTCGCAGATCAACGAGGTCGTCGCCGCTATCTCCAACGGAGTGACCGAGCAATCCGCCTCGCTCCAGCAAGTCAATGTCGCCGTCGGCCAAATGGACCAGGACACGCAGAAGAACGCCGCCATGGTGGAGGAGACCACCGCGGCGAGCCATAATCTGCGCGACGAGGCGGAAAATCTCTTCGATAGCGTGCGCATCTTCAAGGTGAGCGCAGCGCGTCGCGGCGCCGGCGCTTCGGCGCGGACCGCCGCGCGTATCGCGCCGCCGGCGCTGCGGACGCCCGCGCGCGGAGGGGCTGCCGCGGCGCGCAAGCTCGCCGTCGAGCCCGCGAACGAGAGCTGGGAAGAGTTCTAGAAAATCGCGCGCGGCGCGCCGATTTCGATCGGAATTGCGCGCCGCGCTTTTTTTTGCCTCGAGGCTTGGTCGAGAGGCGTGCGCAGGGCAATATTCTTCCTCGATTCTCAATGCTCCTTGGAGCCTTCAATGTCGCTTTTTTATCGTTCTGCGAAGCTTCTCGCCTTCGTCGGCCTGACGTTCGCCGCCCTAGAGGCCGCGCCCGCGACAGCGGCCGCGCCCAGCGTCGCCGGCCGCTATGCGATCCTTCGCGCCGGCGACAAGGACACGGGCTGCATGCTCACGCTCGACGATCGCGCCCATGGGCCGGGCGGCTTCCGCGCCCAGCTGGCGCCGGCCTGCCGCGACCAAGGCGTGGTCATCTTCGATCCGGTGGGCTGGTCCATGGAGCGCGGCCGCCTCGCGCTCACCGCCCGCAAGGGCCATAAGGCGCATTTCGACCTCGAGGCCGATGGGCTCTGGCGCCGCGACGCCAAGGAAGGCAAGGCGCTGTCGCTGCGCCGGCTCTGACGAAAAAGGCCCCCCGGAGGGGAGTCCGGGAGGCCTATACTCGCCGTCGCGCGAGAGGGGGCGGGGAGGCGGCGGCGGGCATCGGCGCCCCTGGCTGACCGGGCGCCGAATTCAAAGAAATCTCAGGCTCGAATCAGTTGCAGACCTGCACGCGGCGATAGGCGACGACATTGCCCCAATCGTCGAGGACGGGCTGATTGGCCGGATAGCAGCCGCCATAGCCATAGCCGCTGTAGCCGTAATGGGGCTGCGCGGCGGCGCCTGCGATCGCGCCGACCGCCAGAGCGCCGAGCACGCCGGCCGCGACCGGAGCGCCCCAGCCGTAGCCGCGATGGCCGCCGCGCCAGCCATGGCCGGCGTATCCATAGCCGCCATGGCCCCAGCCGCCGTGATGGCCCCAGCCGCCGCCGTGATGGCCCCAACCGCCGCCGTGGCCCCAGCCGCCGTGATGGCCCCAGCCGTCGGCGCGGGCCGGCGTGGCGGCGCCGACAGTCGTCGCGGCGATGACGCCCGCGACCGCGATCGCAGCGAATTTCATGATGTTCGCGCCCATGGACGCTCTCCTTCGCTTCATTCGGCCGCGCCGAGCGCCGGCCGGCAATTCCTGATGACGAAGCAAAGGTTAATGCGGCGAAGCTGAACGGCTGATGGCCGCTTCGTTCATCTGGCCTTCAGGAAAGCGCGCAAAAAACGAATCAGTCGACGCGCTTCCAACCGTCCATGCCCAGCCGCTCCTGCGGCAGGAAGCGGGCCTTATAGGCCATCTTGCGGGAGCCATCGACCCAATAGCCGAGATAGAGATGCGGCAGCGCGGCGCGGCGAACCCGCTCCACATGGTCGAGAATCATGAAGGCGCCGAGCGAGCGCTCGTCCATCGCGGGATCGTAGAAGGAATAGACCATCGACAGGCCGTCGGCGAGATAATCGGTGAGGCAGCAGGCGACCAAGCGGCCCGGTCCGCCATTCTCGGCCGGCATGCGATATTCGATCAGCCGCGTCTCGACATGGCTGTCCTCGACCATCATCTGATAGTCGACCATGCTCATATCGGCCATGCCGCCGTCATTGTGCCGCGCGCCCACATAGGCGCGGAACAGCGCATATTGCTCGCTCGCCGCATGGGGGCGGCGCGCCTCGGCGAAGAGATCGGCGTTGCGTCGCGCCACGCGGCGCAAGCCCTTGGATTGCTGGAACTCTTCGACCTTCACGCGCACCGAGACGCAGGACCGGCAGGTCTCGCAGGCCGGCCGATAGGCGATGGTCTGCGAGCGGCGGAAGCCCGATTGCGTCAAAGTGTCGTTGAGCGCCGGCGCGCGCCGGCCGATCAAATGGGTAAACACCTTGCGCTCGTCGCGCCCGGGGAGATAGGGGCACGGCGCCGGCGAGGTGAGATAGAATTGCGGCGCGTCGCGGGGCTCTCTCGTCACGCTGTCTGGTCCTGTCGCCGAATTCGATATACCGCACGCTCCGACGCCTTCCAGCGCGGACAGACCAGGATATTAGAATCGACGCCCGCGGCGCGCCAAGAATTTTCGCCCGCGGCGCGCCGAGAAATTTTCGCGTCCCGGCCTCAATCAGCCCGCCGCAAGACGATGACATCGGCGAGAATGTCGTGCAGGCAACGCTTGTCCGATGTGATGAAGGTGACGAGCAGCAGCGGCGGGAACAGCCAGCTCACATAAAAGAGCACGCCCTGGACCGCCGCGTTGAGGAAGGGCGCGGGCGCGCCATTGGCGAGCCGCACCTCGAGGTCCATGGCGCGCATCCCCGGCGTCGCCCGCCGCCAGCCGGAGACGGTGAGGCCGTTGTAGAAGAAGGCGACCAGCGGAAACAGCGGCGGCAGCAGAAAGGCCGAGAGGCCGAAGCTCAACACCAGCAATCCGAGCCATAGCCCCGCGGACAGCAGAGCCACGGCGAAAAAATCGAGGCAGAGGGCGAGAATGCGGCGTGTGCGCACGCCGGCGAGCGCCTCCCGCGGCGGCAGGCCCGGAGAGACCGGATAGAGGCGGCCGTCGCCGCCAGCGTCGTACATTTGCGTATCCTCACCCCTTTTGCGAGTTTTGCGGGCTTGATGTCGGGGGCGCGGGGGCGGGCGTCAAGCTCGGACGGGAGGAAAGCGGGGATTATTTCCGAGCGCGCTTGACGGCGCCGGCCGCGGCTTGGCATGCCTCGCCTTCGTCCTGGACATGGACGCCTGGATCGGACGCCGCGCGGCTCCCCCAGAGCGCCGAAGTTCCCCCGAGCCCTTTAGGAGAAGATCATGGCCAGCAACAGGGTCGCCGCCCGAGAGATGGAGGCCAGCGCCGGGATCGATCCGACCGGCGAGGTGAATGGGGGGCATTTGCGCTCCTTCATCGAGCGCATAGAGCGACTCGAGGAGGAGAAGCGCGCCATCGCCGACGATATCAAGGACGTCTATGGCGAGGCCAAGAGCACCGGCTTCGACCCCAAGATCATGCGCAAGATCGTCTCGCTGCGCCGCCAGGACAAGCATAAGCGCGCGGAAGAGGAAGAGATTCTCGAGCTCTATATGGCCGCGCTGGGCGATTGAGCCCTTCGTCTCGAGCTTCGCTGGTAAGCCTCCGTTAACCATAACTCCTTAACGCTCGTTTCCATCGCGCCCGCTTCGACCGGGCGTCCGCGCGAGGGAACGAGTGGCTTCCGCCAAGTTTCAGAGCCGCGCCGCGGCAACGACGCTGATCGCCCTGTCGCTGGCTGCGCCGGCGGCGGTGGCTCCGTCGCGTCCGGCCGCCGGCCAGACGCTCTCGCCCTCCTCGCTCGATATCACCCCGCTGCGCGATCTTCCGACCGTCCCCTCCATTCCGGGGCTGGACGCCGCGCCGCCCTCGGTCTCACAGCCAATGACGCAGGAGCGCCGGGCCGCGCCGGAACTCTCCTCCGGGGCGCCGAATTACGGATTGCCGCGCGTGCGCGCCCGCCTGCCCAGGCCCAATCCGCCGCCGGCGCCCTTGAAGCCGCCGCCGCTCTCCCCGGCGCATCCGCTGCCGCCGCTCGAGGCCTATAAGACCTCGGTCCAGGCCAAGGCCAAGATCAAGCGCCAGGCCAAGCTGCGCATGCGGGGCTTCCGCGGCGCGCTGGACCTGCCGGCCGAGCGGCCGCCGCCGCCCAATGTCGCGCTTCCGGCGCAGATTCCGGCGAAGCCGAAGCCGCGCATCGACGCCAATCCCTATGCGCCGCTCGGCCTCGGCGTCGGCTCGCTGCGTCTCTACCCGTACGCCGAGCCGACCTATGGCTATGACACCAACCCGAATCGCCTGACCTCCGGCTACCAGGGCTCGAAATTTTTCCGCGTCGACGCCGGCCTGCGGCTGCGCTCCGAATGGGGCCGCGACGAGATTCAAGGAAATCTGCGGCTCGGCTATGTGGATTATTTCAGCGTCGAGAACGCCGATCGGCCCGATGGCGTCGGCGACGTCTTCTATCGCTGGGACGTCGCGCGCGACACCAAGGTGAAATTCGAGGGCAAGTTCACGCTCGATTCGCAGCGTCCGGGCGCGCCGGGCCTCGTCACCAGCCTGCCCAATGTCACCGTCGTCAATCGGCCGCTCATCGTCTCGCTGGGCACGGCGGCCGGCGTCACGCAGAGCTTCGGCCGGCTCGACGCCACGATGCGCGGAACCTTCGACCGCTGGATCTATCAGAACGCCTATTACAACGACGGCTCCATGCTCAATCTGATGAGCACGAGCTATAATGATCCGGGGATCAATCCGCGCCTCGCCTATGAGCTCAATCCGTCGATGAAGCCCTATGTCGAGGCGACGCTCGACAAGCGCATCCACGACAGCTGGCTCGACCCTTACGGCTATGCGCGCGACAGCACGGGCGTCTCCGGTCGCGCCGGCACGACATTCAAGATCACCGATCTCGTCACCGGCGAAGCCTCGGGCGGCTATGCGCAGCGCGACTATGCCGACCCGCGCCTGCCGCGCCTGCGCGGGCCGATCATCGACGCCGCCATCATCTACACCGCGACGCCGCTCACCACCATCACGCTGCGCACGGGCACGACGCTCTCCGAGACGACGCTGCAAGGCGCGGCGGGCGTGCTCTCGCGCAATGTCACATTCGATGTGACGCATGCGATGTTCCGCAATTTCACCATCACCGCCACCGGCAGCTATCAGACCAACAACTACCAGGGCGCGGAGACGTTCGAGCAGGTCGGCACGGCGGGCGTGAAGCTCGAATATAAGCTCACCCGCTCCATCTCGATCAAAGGCAGCTACTTCTGGCAGCGCCTCGTCAGCTCGACGGCGAATTCCAACTTCACCGCCAATGTCATAATGGGCGGGCTTCGCTTCGAGCCGTAGCCGCGTTGCGCTCGGCCCATTTCACGCGGCCGACCTCGAGGCCCCAGACGGCGCCGAGATAGATGAAGAAATAGCGCCAATGGTCGATGTCGATCTGCAGCGCCTGCAGAAAGAACACGAACATCGCCGACCAGATGAGCTGCCCATGCCGCAGATAGGGCGAGCGCTTCAGCGACAGGCGGAAGCCGACGAAAGTCGTCGTCAGCACCAATCCGAGAAAGGCGAAGCCGCCGAGCCAGCCATTGGAGGCGAAGGCGTTGATGTAGCTGTTATGCGGCTCGAGCCCGAAGATGAGGCGAAAGCGCAGCGGACCCATGCCGTTGGGCCGTTCCACCAGCATGGGCAGCGAGCGCTTCTGATTGCCGAAGCGGCCCGTGGGGCCTTCGTCATAGTCCTGCGTCGCGGAAGCGCGCTTGAAGAAGAACTCGCGCACCGAGGGCTCGGTGAGCGCCGCGCCGACGCCCACCACGACGACGCCGACGACGGCAAGCGCCATGAAGCCGATGCGCAGGCGCATCTTGCGCGAATCGGCGGTCATCACCGACATGATGGTCATCAGCGCGATGGAGACCACCGCCGCGCCCCAGGAGCCGCGCGAGAAGGAGGTGAACAGCGCTGCGCCCGAGAGCGCGAGGCCGACGATTGTCACCGGCCAATAGGCCCAGCGGCCGAGCAGCAGGCGCTGCACGAAATAGAGCACGCCCGGCACCATATAGGAGCCGAGCACATTGGGATCCTTGAAGGGCGCCATGGCGCGTCCGTCGAGCGTCATCGTCGTCGGATTGCCGAAAAGCCCAGCCCAGGAGCCGACGGCGATGACGGCCGCGAGCATGCAGCTCGCCGCATAGCCGCTCATGCACAGATCGAAACGCCGCGACGTGTTCTCCGAGAAGAACAGCATATAGAAGACGCCGGTCGTCGAGATGAACAGCGTATGCGTCATGAACTCGACGGGATCGGGCTCGTTCCAATAGGGAATGAGCGAGATGTAGCCGCCGAGCGCCCACAGCACGAGCAGGGCGACGCCCGGCAGAACGGCGCGATGAATGCGAACGCCGCCCAGCACCCAGACGATGAGCGTCAGCAGAATGAGCCCGTCATAGGGCGAGGGCTCTATGAACACCACCGAGCCGGAAAAGGCGGTGATCCAGAACAGTGCATTGAGCAGCCGTGGATAGTTCAATGTCCAACGGGGCTGTGGCGCCGCCGCCGCGGCCTCGGTCATCGCTTGTCCCATATCGGAACGATCCAGGAGGTCGCGCGCCTTGGGGCGCGACGCGCGCGAGGTGAGGACGGCGCCTTGTGAATTTGCTAGCCTCGTCATGGTTAAAAAAGCGTGACCTGAGCTTGATAGCGAAGCAAAGTCGCGAGCCCTCGCCGGCCCGCGATGAGACAGCTTCGCTTCTTCCGCCCCCGCCCGAATCGGGAATTCGCAAGAGATGAACCAGCAATTTTCGGCGACGCGCCTGCTGCACGAGAAACGCCGCGACGACGCGCTGCTGCGCGCGGCGCGGGCCGACGCCGAGGCCGTTCTCGCCGAGCTGCGCAGCGCGCGCGTGGGGCTGAGCGTGCGGGAGGCCGCGCGTCGGCTGCGGCGCGTCGGGCTCAACCGCATCGCCCATGAGCGCCGCCCGAGCCTGCTGCGCGAGCTTTTCGAACGCGCGAAAAATCCGCTCAACGCGCTGCTGCTCGCCCTTGCGGTCGCGTCCTATGCGCTCGGCGATCTGCGCGCCGCCATCGTCATAGCGGCGATGGTCGTGCTGAGCGTCGGCCTCGCCTTTTTCCAGGAGCATCGCTCCAATGAGGCCGCCGCGCGCCTGCAGGCCATGGTGCGCACGCACGCCTCCGTGCGTCGGCCGGGCGGGCATGCGCCGAATGGCTTCGTCGAGGAGCCGATCGAATGGCTCACGCCGGGCGATATCGTGCGCCTTTCGGCGGGCGATATGATCCCCGCCGACATGCGCCTGCTCGAGGCCAAGGATCTCTTCGTCAATCAATCGGCGCTGACCGGCGAATCCATGCCGGTGGAGAAATTCGCGCATGCTGCGCCGGCGAGCGATCCCTTCGCCGCGCAAAATCTCGCGCTGATGGGCGCCAATGTGGTGAGCGGCTATGCGACCGGCGTCGTGGTGGAGACCGGGCCGCGCACTCGCCTCGGCGCGCTCGCCGACAAGATGGCCGGCGCGCGCGTCGAGACGAGCTTCGACAAAGGCGTGACGCGCTTCACTCTGCTGATGGTCTTGTTCATGGCGGTGATGGCGCCGGCGGTGTTCGTCATCAATGGCGTGACGAAAGGCGATTGGTTGCAGGCGATGCTCTTCGCCGTCTCCGTCGCGGTGGGGCTGGCGCCCGAAATGCTGCCGATGATCGTCACCGTCAATCTCGCCAAGGGCGCGATCGCCATCGCGCGCAAGAAGGTGATCGTGAAGCGGCTCGTCTCCATCCAGAATTTCGGCGCGATGGATGTGCTGTGCACCGACAAGACCGGCACGCTGACGCAGGACCGCATCATATTGAAGCGCCATCTCGACATATTCGGCGAGGAATCGGAGCGCGTTCTCGAATTCGCCTTTCTCAACAGCCATTTTCAATCGGGGCTGAAAAATCTGCTCGATCGAGCCGTGCTCGAGCATCACGAATTGGCGCATGAGCTGCGCCCCGATCATATGTTCGAGAAGATCGATGAAATTCCCTTCGATTTCGAGCGCCGCCGCCTTTCCGTGGTCGTGCGCCGCGACGACGGGCCGCATCTGCTGATTTGCAAAGGCGCTGTGGAGGAGCTGTTCGCCATTTCATCGCGCTATGAGACGGAGACGGATTGCGGCGCGCTGGACCCTTCGCATCTCGATGCGGCGCGGCGCGAGATGGAAGAGCTGAACGCCGACGGCTTTCGCGTCGTCGCCGTCGCCTATAAGGAGCTGCCGCAACCGCAGGCGAGCTTTTCCATCGCCGATGAGAGCGCACTGACGCTGCTCGGCTACATCGCCTTTCTCGATCCGCCCAAGGAGAGCGCGGCCCCGGCCATAGCCGCGCTCGCGAAATCCGGCGTCGCGGTGAAGATATTGACCGGCGACAATGACATTGTGACGCGCAAGATCTGCAAGGACGTCGGGCTCGAGGTCGGACGCATCGTGCTGGGGTCGCAGATCGAGTCGATGAGCGAGGAGGATTTATCGACGCTGGCGGCGGAGGCGAGCGTTTTCGCCAAGCTGTCGCCGCCGCAAAAGGCGCGCGTCATCGACGCGCTGCATCGCAAGGGCCATGTCGTCGGCTATCTCGGCGACGGCATCAATGACGGGCCGGCGCTGAAGGCGGCGGATGTCGGCATTTCCGTCGACACGGCGGTCGACGTCGCCAAGGAGACGGCCGATATCATCTTGCTCGAGAAGAGCCTCGCCGTGCTCGGCGACGGCGTGCTCGAGGGCCGCAAGGTGTTCGCCAACATCACCAAATATATCAAGATGGGCGCGAGCTCGAACTTCGGCAATATGTTCAGCGTGCTCGGCGCGAGCGTGTTCCTGCCCTTTTTGCCGATGACGCCCATACAGGTCGTCACCAATAATCTGCTTTATGATTTCTCGCAGACCGCGATTCCGACCGACAATGTCGACGAGGAATATCTCGCGCGGCCGCGCCGCTGGGACATAGACAATATCGCCAAATTCGTGCTGTGCGTAGGGCCGATCAGCTCGATCTTCGATTATGCGACCTTCGCGCTGATGATCTATGGCTTCGGCGCCTGGACCGATCCGGCGCTGTTTCAGAGCGGCTGGTTCGTCGAATCGCTGCTGACGCAGACGCTCATCATCCATATCATCCGCACGGCGCGCATACCGTTCATCGAGAGCCGCGCGAGCAATGCGCTGCTGCTGACGACGCTCACCATTTGCGTCATCGGCGCGGCGCTTCCCTTCTCGCCCATCGCCGGCGTCTTCGGCTTCACGCCGCTGCCGCCGCTCTATTGGCCGGCGATTTTCTCATTCCTGATCTGCTATTCGGTGCTGGCGCATTTGGTGAAGAGCTGGTTCGTGAAGAAATGGGGAATGTGATGAGCGCGAAATCTTCGTGCGCGATTCCTTCTCCCGCTCGCGGGAGAAGCTGGCCCGACGCAGTCGGGTCGGATGAGGGCTCGCCGCGAATGGGGGCGCGGACGACGAATGATTCGAGTGCGATCGTGAGCCCTCATCCGACCCCGCTTCGCGGGGCCACCTTCTCCCACAAGTGGGAGAAGGAGCGCGCTTTCTGCGAGATTTCGGGAGCCCTCGGATCATGACATTCGGCGCGCAGGACGAGACTGTCCGTTTTCTCATGACGCAGGGCGAAGATGCGCGCACGATCGTCACGCATATCTCGATCGTCGTGCTGACGAAAGATCGCGTCTATAAGCTCAAGCGCGACGTCGTCTTTCCCTATCTCGATTTTCACACGCCGCAGATTCGCCTCGCAATGTGCGAGCGTGAATATGCGCTCAATCGCCGCACGGCGCCGCAGCTCTATCTCGCAGTGCGCCGCATCACGCGCGGCGACGATGGCGCGATCGCTTTCGACGGCGACGGCGCGCTCATCGACGCCATCGTCGAGATGCGGCGCTTCGAGGAAGAAAATCTGCTCGACAATCTCGCGCTCGCCGGCCGTCTCTCTGCGTCGCTCGTCGAGCGCCTCGCCGAGCGCATCGCGCAATTTCACGATGGCGCGGAAGTGATCGAAGGGCGCGGCGGCGCTTTGGTCATGGCCTCGCTGCTCGATCTCGGCGATGCGAGCTCGCTCGCCAAATCTCCCATTGTCTCGGCGCAGGAGCGTCGCGCGCTCGCCGACGAGCTGCGCGCGGCGCCGCAGACGCATGGCGCGCTGCTCGATCGTCGGCGCGACGCAGGCAAGGTGCGGCGTTGCCATGGCGATCTCACGCTGCGCAATATTTGCCTCGTCGACGGCGAGCCGACGCCTTTCGACTGCATCGAATTCTCCGACGAGCTGGCGACGATCGATGTTCTCTACGATCTCGCTTTTCTGCTGATGGATCTGCGCCGGCGCGGGCTGGATGCGCTCGCCGCTTTCGCGCTCAATCGCTATCTCGATCATCGCGACGAGGCGGAGGGGCTACCGCTGCTGCCCTTCTTCATGGCTCTGCGCGCTGCGATCCGCGCCGATGTCGCCGCCGCACGCGCGCTGGATGCGGACGCCGATCATGCCACGCTGAATGAGGAGACGCGCGATTATTTCGATCTCGCGCGCGCGCTGCTGCGGCCGGCGACGTCGCGCATTGTCGCGATCGGCGGGCTCAGCGGCTCCGGCAAGTCCAGCGTCGCGGCGGCTTTGGCGCCGCTCGTCGGCGCTGCGCCGGGCGCGCGAACTCTCAACAGCGATCGATTGCGCAAAAAGCTGTTCGGCGTCGCGCCGACCTCGCCGCTGCCGCAGGAGGCCTATACGGCGGCGGTCTCCGCCGAGATCTATGAGGCGATGCAGAATGAGGCGTCGCGCGTCGCCTCTTTCGGCTGGTGCGTCATCGTCGACGCCGTTTATGCGCGCGAGAGCGAGCGCGATGCGCTGGAAGCAGCGGCGAAGCGCGCGGGCGTTTCTTTCGCGGGATTTTGGCTCGAGGCCGACGGGCCGCTTCGTGTCTTGCGCGTCGGCGCGCGCAAGGGCGATGTGTCGGATGCGACGCGGGAGATAGCGGCGCGGCAGCGCAATTATGATCTCGGCGAAATGCGATGGACGCGCATCGACGCTGCGCGCGAGGTGGGCGTCATCGCGCAGGAGATCGCCGCGCGACTGCCGCCGTTGCAGCCCTCTCCCGCTTTGCAGGAGAGGGAGTAGGCCTCACGGAATCAGCACCGCCGCGCCTTGCAGACGCCCTTCGCGTAAATCCGCGAGCGCTTCATTGGCCGCAGTCAGCGGATAGCGTACGACATGCGTGTCGATTCCGACCTGCGGCGCGAGCGCGAGAAATTCGCGCGCGTCCTCGCGCGTGAGATTGGCGACGGAGACGAGCCGACGCTCCTCCCACAGCAGCGCATAGGGAAAAGCGGGAATGTCGCTCATGTGAATGCCGCCGCAGACGACGATTCCGCCTTTGCGCACAGCGGCGAGCGCGCGCGGAACCAGCGCGCCGACGGGCGCGAAGATGATCGCGGCGTCGAGCTTTTCCGGCGGCGTCTCGTCGGAGCCGCCGGCCCAGACGGCGCCGAGCGAGAGCGCGAATTCGCGCGCCGCCACATCGCCCGGCCGTACAAAGGCAAAGATGCGCCGGCCCTGCGCGATCGCGACTTGCGCGACGATATGCGCTGCGGCGCCGAAACCGTAAATGCCGATGTCGCGCGCCTCGCTCGTCATTTTCAGCGCGCGCCAGCCGATGAGCCCGGCGCAGAGCAGCGGCGCCAGAGCCGCCGCATCGCCATGGGACGGCAGCGCAAAGCAATAGGAGGCGTCGGCGACCGTATGCGTGGCGTAGCCGCCGTCGCGCGTGTAGCCGGTGAAGAGCGGATCGTCGCAGAGATTTTCGCGGCCGCTGGAGCAATAGGGGCAGCAGCCGCAAGTGTGGCCGAGCCAGGGAACGCCGACGCGTTCTCCAACAGAAAAGCCCGCGACGCCGGCGCCGATCGCCGCCACGCGGCCGACGATTTCATGGCCGGGGACGATCGGCAGCCTCGGATGCTCGAGCTCGCCGTCGACGACATGGAGATCGGTGCGGCAGACGCCGCAGGCCTCGACCGCGAGCAGCAATTCGCCGGAGCCGGGGCGGGGCAGGGGGCGGCGCTCGGCCGCGAGCGGCGTTCCCGGCCGCGGCAGGACCATGGCGGTCATTTCCGTCATGCGATCCTCTTGGAGAAGAACATGCGGCTATGGCCGGGCGGAAAATCGGGGATCTCGCCGAAGCGCGTGAAGCCGAAACGCTCATAGAGCGCCGCCGCGCGCGGATCGAAGCTGTCGATATAGAGGCCGAGGCAGGCGCGCGCGCGGGCTTCGGACTCGGCGCGGCGCAGCAGAGCGGTCCCGAGCCCCATGCCGCGACTCTCCGGCGCGACCCATAAGTGCCTTATATAGAGCCAGCGCCAATGCGAGACGCCGTTGAGCCCGCCGATCAGCGCGCCCTTGTCGTCATGGGCGATGGTGGAGAAGGGCGCCTCGTCGCGCGGGCGGAAGCGCGCGGCGATCTCGCCGCCGAGCGCCGCCGCGACGGCCGGGCTCTCGCGGGCGAGATCATGGAAGACGACGGCGAGCGTCTCCGCGGCGGGCATGGTTTGGGCAGGCGATATCTCGGGAGGAGCTTTTTCGATCATGGACCATATCCCGCAAAGGCGCGCTGCGGCTTTATTCTGGGCGCTCGCCGTTCTTCTCGCAATCGCCCCGTCGGCTCGGGGACGAGAGGCGGCGCGCCGTCTCGTGGATTATCGGCCTGTCTTTCTCGAATGCCATGGTCCGGCGGACGAGAAGCGCCTCGCGATTCGCCGCATGCGGCTCGATGGCGAGACGGTCGCGCTGACGGTCGATCCGGCGACGCTGGAGACGCGCCTCGAGATGGAGAGCGTCTGGCGCTGCCTCGAGACGACCGAGGCGGAGCAGAAGGACACGCGCTTTTTGCGCGCCTTGCGGCCGCGGCCGGGCGATCCAGACGAGCCGCGCCTCGCCGCCGCTGGGCGCAGCCTCTCGATCAGCGCCGGTCTCGGCCATGGGGCGGGGGCGGGCTCTTTTCTGACCGGCGACCTCTGCCCCAGCCGTCGGCCGCTCGACCGCGAATTTCTGCGTCGATTGGCCGAACTCGCCCCCGGCGCGCCAGTCGCGCTCTCCGTGTCGGGGCTCTGGATCGAGCGCCATGGGGCGGATTTCGACTGGCTGATGGCCGAGGCGGCGAATGGGACGCTGCGAATCGACTGGGTCGGCCATTCCTACAGCCACCCTTATGTTCCGCGCCTCGCGGATGGGCAGAATTATCTGCTGCGGCCGGGCCTCGATCTCGACGCCGAGATTTTCCGGGTGGAGCGGCTGCTGATCGAGCGCGGCGCGACGCCCTCGGTGTTTTTTCGCTTTCCCGGCCTCGTCGCCGATGCGCGGCTGATGGAGGAACTGCGCCGCCGCCATCTCATCGCGCTCGGCGCGGACGCCTGGCTGGTGCTGTCGCCGCCGCCGCGGGACGGCTCCATCGTGCTGGTGCATCCCAATGGCAATGAGCCGGCCGGGCTGCGCCTGTTCTCGAGACTATTGGAGCAGGGCCGTTTGCCGCAGCCGTTCCGGCGGATAGAGGAGGCGCCGGAGTAAGGGGTCCGCTATCCCTTCACCCTTCGGGAAACAAAAGCGGCTCGTAATCCATCGCGCCGTGCAGCACATGGACCACTTCGACGGTCTCGCGTCCGATCCGGTAGAAGATCAGATAGTTGCCATGAACTCTGCGGCGGATTCCGGCGCGCTCGAAGCGCGGCGCGAGGGGAAATCGCTTCGGCATTTCGCCGAGGCCCTCACATATTTCCCGCAGCTCCCGCACGAATGAGACAGCCCTCTGCGGGCTCTCCTCGGCAATGCGCTCGCCGATCCGCTCGAGGTCGGCCTCTGCCCGTGTGGTAATGACGACGATCATCAGCCGTCAGCGGCGACGCTCGGCCATGGCCTTGAACTTGGCCTCCAGCCGGTCGAAGACGGCGCTCGCGGGCTCGACGCGCCCAGCCTCCGCATCGGCGACGCCGCGGGCGATCGCGAGGTCCAGCGCGGCGAGGCGGGCTTCGCGTTCCTGGATGAGCCGCACCCCTTCCCGCAGAACCTCGCTCTTCGAATTGTAGCGGCCGGACGCCACCAGCTCGGCGACGAACGTCTCCAGCTGGCTTCCCAAGTCAGCGCTGATGGCCATGACATCACCCTTCGATATCGCAAGTCGATGATAGGAGTTATGTCATGCTCCAATAACTGTTATCAAGCGAATCCGGCGCCGTGGAGGACTGCCTTCCCCTTACATTGACAAGGGTTCGGCCGCCTCTTATCTCTCGGCCGTCGTCGCGCCGCAGCCGTGAGCGCGAGCGCGCGGCAGCGCCCGCCGACCTTTCGAAAAGAAATTGGCAAATCGAAAGGAACATGTGCGAAAAGGCGGCCTCCGCCGGCTCATCGCCGGAGGTTCATCTAGAAAGGTTTGCGCATGCTCGGCGCTCTCGCCAAGAAGATTTTCGGCTCGGCCAACGACCGCCGGCTCAAGACCTATCAGCCGAAGGTCAAGGCGATCAACGCTTTGGAGCCCGAGCTCGCAGCTTTGTCGGACGAGGCGCTGCGGGCGCGCACCGAGGAGTTCCGGGAGCAGCTGGCCAATGGCAAGCGCCTCGACGATCTGCTGGTTCCCGCCTTCGCGACCGTCCGCGAGGCAGCCAAGCGCGTGCTCGGCCAGAGGCATTTCGACGTCCAGCTGATCGGCGGCATGGTCCTGCACGAGGGCGCCATCGCCGAGATGCGCACCGGCGAGGGCAAGACGCTGGTGGCGACGCTCGCGGTCTATCTCAACGCGCTGCCCGGCCGCGGCGTCCATGTCGTCACCGTCAACGACTATCTCGCCCGCCGCGACGCCGAATGGATGGGCCGGGTCTATCGCTTCCTCGGCCTCAGCGTCGGCGTCATCGTCCATGATATTTCCGACGAGGATCGCGCCGAAGCCTACGCCAGCGACATCACCTATGGCACCAATAACGAGTTCGGCTTCGATTATCTGCGCGACAATATGAAGTATGAGCTGGCGCAAATGGTGCAGCGCCCGCATGTCTACGCCATCGTCGACGAGGTGGATTCGATCCTCATCGACGAGGCGCGCACGCCGCTCATCATCTCTGGCCATTCGGACGACAAATCCGATCTCTACAACGCCATAGACAGGCTGATCCCCAAGCTCGACAAGGAAGATTACGAGCTGGACGAGAAGCAGCGCACCGTCAATCTGACGGAGGCCGGCAATGAGCATATGGAGGAGCTGCTGGCCGAGGCCGGCGTGCTCGCCGACGGCGCGCTCTACGAGGCGCAGAACGTCACGCTCGTTCACCATGTCAATCAAGGCTTGCGCGCGCACAAGCTGTTTCAGCGCGACAAGGATTACATCGTCCGCAAGGGCGAGGTCGTCATCATCGACGAGTTCACCGGCCGCATGATGCCGGGCCGGCGCTATTCGGAAGGGCTGCATCAGGCGCTCGAGGCCAAGGAGCGCCAGACGGTCCAGCCCGAGAACGTCACCCTCGCCTCCATCACCTTCCAGAATTACTTCCGCCTCTATGAGAAGCTCGCCGGCATGACCGGCACGGCCTCGACGGAAGCCGACGAGTTCGCCGAGATCTACAAGCTCGACGTGATCGAAATCCCGACCAATCGCCCGGTGCAGCGCATCGACGAGGACGACGAGGTCTATCGCACCGGCCGCGAGAAGCTCGACGCCATCGCGAGCGAGATCGAGGCGGCGAACGCCAAGATGCAGCCGCTGCTCGTCGGCACGACGTCGATCGAGAAATCCGAGCAACTCGCCGAATTCCTGCTCTCCAAGGGCTATAAGCAGATCGACTTCTCCGAGCCGGCGAAGGCGCTCGCCAAGCTCTATGAGGCGGCGCGCAGCGGCCAGCCATCGCGGCAGTTCGCCGTGCTCAACGCGCGCTTCCACGAGCAGGAGGCCTATATCGTCGCCGAGGCCGGCGTGCCGGGCGCGATCACCATCGCCACCAATATGGCCGGCCGCGGCACCGACATTCAGCTCGGCGGCAATATAGAGATGCGCGTCTCGCAGGAATGCGCCGGGCTCGAGGGCGTCGCCCGCGAGGCGAAGGAGGCCGAGATTCGCGCCGAGATCGCCGAATTCAAGGAGAAGGCGCTGGTCGCCGGCGGCCTCTACATCATCGGCACGGAGCGTCACGAGAGCCGCCGCATCGACAATCAGCTGCGCGGCCGCTCGGGCCGTCAGGGCGATCCCGGCCGCTCGAAATTCTTCCTGTCGCTGCAGGACGATCTCATGCGCATCTTCGGCTCCGAGCGCATGGAGTCGATGCTGGTGAAGCTCGGCCTGCAGGACGGCGAGGCGATCGTCCATCCCTGGATCAACAAGGCGTTGGAGAAGGCGCAGCACAAGGTCGAGGCGCGCAACTTCGACATTCGCAAGAACATCCTCAAATTCGACAATGTCATGAACGACCAGCGCAAGGTGATCTTCGAGCGCCGGCGCGAGATCATGGCGGAGGAGAGCGTCGAGGAGACGGTGAACGAGATGCGCGAGGACGTGGTCGTCGAGCTCGTCGCCAAGCATATTCCGCATGACGCCTATGCCGAGGCCTGGGACGTCGAAGGCCTCTCCGAGGCGGCGCGCGCGCAGCTCAATCTCGATCTGCCGATCGAGGATTGGGCGAAGGAAGAAGGCATCGCCGACGAGGAGATCAAGGAGCGCCTGCTCGCCGCGGCGAACCAGTCCTACGCCGAGCGCGTCGAGCGCAACACCGAGCAGCTCTCGCGCATGATCGAGAAGCAGGTGGTGCTGCAGGCGCTCGATCATCTGTGGCGCGACCATCTCGTCGTGCTCGACCATCTTCGTCAGGTGATCGGCTGGCGCGGCCTGGCGCAGCGCGATCCGCTCAACGAATACAAGTCCGAGGCGCTCGAGCTGTTCCGCAGCCTGATGACGCATTGGGACGAGACCGTCGTCTCGCAGCTGATGCGCGTCGAGGTCTCTTTCGAGGCGCCGCCGGCGCCGGCCGAATTGCCGCCCATGGAATATGTGCATCCCGATCCGAACGCCGCCGGCGGCGGAGAGAGCGCGCTCGCCGAGCTCAACGCCCGCCTCGCCGCCGCCGATTTTTCGTCGCAGGCGACGAGCGCCGGCGCAGCAGAGGCCGAGGCCGCGCGCGATCCCGCCAATCCTGCGACATGGGGCAAGGTCGGCCGCAACGAGGCCTGCCCCTGCGGCTCGGGCAAGAAGTTCAAGCACTGCCACGGCGCATTGGTGTGAGAAACGCAATGAGCAGCGTGTGGCGAGCGGCGTAACTCACGCTCGCTCGCCGCTGCTCGTCACTCACGACTGGCTACTCTCTCGGAGCATTCCTCGTGTCGAAGATCGATTTCTCCAAGGTCCTCATCGCGCAAGGCGGCGGACCGACCGCCGTCATCAATCAGTCTCTCGTCGGCGCCGTGCTGGAGTCGCGCAAGTTCCGCGCGGTGGATCGCGTCTATGGCGCCTATCACGGCGTGCGTGGAATCGTGAATGAGGATTTCGTCGATCTGACGCAGGAGACGACGCATAATCTCGAGATGGTCGCCTGCACGCCCTCCTCGGCGCTGGGCTCGACGCGCGACAAGCCCGATCTCAAATATTGCCACGAGATCTTCGAGGTGCTGCGCGCGCATGAGATCGGCTGCTTCTTCTATATAGGCGGAAACGACAGCTCCGACACGGTGCGCATCGTGTCCGAGGAGGCGATCAAGGCCGATTATCCGCTGCGCGTCGTCCATATTCCGAAGACGATCGACAATGATCTGATGATCAACGATCACACGCCGGGCTTTCCTTCGGCGGCGCGTTGGGTCGCGCAGGCTTTCGCCGGCGCCAATCTCGACAATTGGGCGCTGCCCGGCGTCTATATCGCCGTGGTCATGGGCCGCCATGCCGGCTTTCTGACCGCCGCCTCCGCGCTCGGCAAGAAATTCCCGGACGACGGGCCGCATCTCATCTATGTGCCCGAGCGCGCCTTCGACACCGAGCGTTTTCTCGCCGACGTCAAAGCGACGATGGACAAATATGGGCGCTGCGTCGTCGCCGTGTCCGAGGGAATCTCCGACGAGAACCATACGCCGATCGCCGTCAAGCTCGCCGAGCAGGTGGAGAAGGACGCGCATGGCAATGTGCATTTGGGCGGCGGCGCTCTCGCCGATATGCTGACGGAGCTCGTCAAGACGAAGCTCGGCTTGAAGCGCGTGCGCGCCGATACTTTCGGCTATGTGCAACGCAGCTTCGTCGGCTGCGTCTCCGATGTGGATCAGCGCGAGGCGCGCGAGGTCGGCGAGAAGGCGGTGCAGTTCGCGCTATGGGGCGATCGCGACGGCTCCGTGACGATTCACCGCACGGGATTCTACTCTGTGGATTATCGGCTCACGCCGCTCGTGGAGGTCGCCGGCAAGACCAAGGTGATGCCGGCCGAGTTTCTGACAGCGGATGGCACGGATGTCACTGACGCCTTCCGGCTTTATCTGCGTCCTCTGCTCGGCTCGGGAATGCCGGATGCGTACAGGCTCCGCTTGAATCCTGTCGCCAAAAAACTGAGAACGTAACGTCTCGAGACTGTCGCACATTCGGCGACGCCCTGGGTCAAGAGCTTGATTTCCAGGGAATTTACTCTTTAGAAGGGGGAGGCGCCGAGAAAAGGCGCAGGCCCTCTTCCCAAGGCGCGATTCTTGCTTGATTTATATGCGGGCGTCGTGGTTGCATTGCGGGCCGGGACTTATAGACTGGCATCCGCGGTAGAGGCTGGGGACGGGGGAGAGCGGCGGGGCGAGCCTGCTTGCACCTTTTGTTAGGCCCTCGCTGATATCGAGTGAGGTTGGTTCGATTCGCCACAGCGGGCCGATCGGTCAGGAGACGAGACATGAGCAAGGTCGGCAGCAGCGATTCGAAGAACACGCTCTACTGCTCATTTTGTGGCAAGAGCCAGCATGAGGTGCGCAAGCTCATCGCCGGTCCGACGGTTTTCATCTGCGACGAATGCGTCGAGCTGTGCATGGACATCATCCGTGAGGAGAACAAGTCCATCGTCAAGCAGCGCGACGGCATTCCGACGCCGCGTGAGATCTGCAAGGTCCTCGACGATTATGTGATCGGCCAGGCGCAGGCCAAGCGCGTGCTGTCGGTCGCCGTGCACAATCACTACAAGCGCCTCAATCACGCCGCCAAGCATGGCGATGTCGAGCTGGCGAAATCCAACATTCTGCTCATCGGCCCGACGGGCGTCGGCAAGACGATGCTCGCGCAGACGCTGGCGCGCATCCTCGACGTTCCCTTCACCATGGCCGACGCCACGACGCTCACCGAGGCGGGCTATGTCGGCGAGGATGTCGAGAACATCATCCTCAAGCTGCTGCAGGCCTCCGACTACAATGTCGAGCGCGCGCAGCGCGGCATCGTCTATGTCGACGAGATCGACAAGATCTCGCGCAAATCGGACAATCCGTCGATCACGCGCGATGTGTCGGGCGAGGGCGTGCAGCAGGCGCTGCTGAAGATCATGGAAGGCACCATCGCCTCCGTGCCGCCGCAGGGCGGGCGCAAGCATCCGCAGCAGGAGTTTCTGCAGGTCGACACGACCAACATCCTCTTCATCTGCGGCGGCGCCTTCGCCGGCCTCGAGAAGATCATCTCCTCGCGCGGTCGGGGCACCTCCATCGGCTTCGGCGCCAATGTGCAGGCGCCGGACGAGCGCCGCACGGGCGACATCTTCCGCCATGTGCAGCCGGAGGATCTGCTCAAGTTCGGTCTCATCCCGGAATTCGTCGGCCGTCTGCCGGTGATTGCCACGCTCGAGGATCTCGACGAGGAGGCGCTGAAGCGCATCCTCACCGAGCCGAAGAATGCGCTGGTCAAGCAGTATCAGCGGCTGTTCGAGATGGAGAGCACCGAGCTCACCTTCCAGGACGAGGCGCTCTCTTCCGTCGCCCGCAAGGCGATCGAGCGCCACACCGGCGCGCGCGGCTTGCGCTCCATCATGGAGGGCATTCTGCTCGACACCATGTTCGAGCTGCCGGGCCTCGAGGGCGTGGAGCAGGTCGTCATCGGACCCGAGGTCGTCGAGGGCAAGGCGCGTCCGCTCTACATTTACGCCGAGCGTAACGAAAAGAGCGGCGGCGCCAGCGCCTGACGCTTTTTTAGGCGCGGGAGCGCGACTTCTTTCGCAGCTCCCGCCCATTCTGCTACATGCGTCTGTTTTTCCAGTATCTTGAATCGTTCTGCCGCTAGGCCCATTTGTTGCGTAATCGCCTTCGACGCCGTTCGCGTGTGAGCGGGTCTCTCGAAAGGCGGATTTCCGCCGGATTGTCGGGCCTGGAACTTGCAAGCGTCCCTTTAACGTCAGAAGCGTCCCTTTGCGTCAGAGCGTCGCCTCGCCCCGTCTCCTCGGCGGGGAGCGAAACGGAACAGGAAAAAAGATATGACGAACGAAAAGCGCAATTCCATCGTTCCCGGCGCAATCGAGAGTTATCCGGTTCTGCCGCTGCGCGACATAGTGGTCTTTCCGCATATGATCGTTCCGCTCTTCGTCGCGCGCGACAAGTCGATCCGCGCGCTGGAAGAGGTGACGAAGTCCGAGCGGCTCATTCTGCTCGCGACGCAGAAGAATGCGGGCGACGACGATCCGGCTCCCGACGCGATCTATTCCATCGGCACGCTCGCTTCCGTGCTGCAGCTGCTGAAGCTGCCCGACGGCACTGTCAAAGTGCTGGTGGAAGGCGTGGGCCGCGCCAAGGTGCGCAACTACACGCGCGTCGATGAATATCACGAGGCCGACGCCGAGGCGCTCGGCGACGAGATCGATCAGCCCGTCGAGGTGGAGGCGCTCGGCCGCTCCGTCATCGCCGAGTTCGACTCTTATGTGAAGCTCAACAAGAAGGTCTCGCCGGAGATCGCCGCCGCCGTCACGCAGATCGACGATTTCTCCAAGCTCGCCGACACGGTCGCCTCGCATCTCTCGGTGAAGATCGCCGAGAAGCAGGATGTGCTGGAGACGATCGCCGTCGCCAAGCGCCTGGAGAAATGCCTCGCGCTGATGGAGAGCGAGATCTCCGTGCTGCAGGTGGAGAAGCGCATCCGCACGCGCGTCAAGCGCCAGATGGAGAAGACGCAGCGCGAGTATTATCTCAACGAGCAGATGAAGGCGATCCAGAAGGAGCTGGGCGACGAGGACGGCAAGGATGATCTCGCCGAGCTCGAGGAGCGCATCAAGAACACCAAGCTCTCCAAGGAGGCGCGCGACAAGGCCGTCGCCGAGTTCAAGAAGCTGCGTCAAATGTCGCCGATGTCCGCGGAAGCGACGGTGGTGCGCAATTATCTCGACTGGCTGCTGGCGCTGCCCTGGGGCAAGAAGTCCAAGATCAAGCGCGATCTCGAGGCTGCGCAGAGCGTTCTCGACGCCGATCATTTCGGCCTCGAGAAGGTCAAGGAGCGCATTCTCGAATATCTCGCCGTGCAGAGCCGCGCCAATAAGCTGACCGGCCCGATCCTGTGCCTCGTCGGCCCGCCCGGCGTCGGCAAGACCTCGCTCGGCAAGTCGATCGCCAAGGCCACGGGCCGCGAGTTCGTGCGCATGTCGCTCGGCGGCGTGCGCGACGAGGCGGAGATCCGCGGCCATCGCCGCACCTATATCGGCTCCATGCCCGGCAAGATCATCCAGTCGATGCGCAAGGCGAAGACGTCCAACCCGCTCTTCCTGCTCGACGAGATCGACAAGATGGGCATGGACTTCCGCGGCGATCCGTCGTCCGCTCTGCTCGAGGTGCTCGATCCGGAGCAGAACGCCACTTTCGCGGATCACTATCTCGAGGTCGATTACGACCTGTCCAATGTCATGTTCGTGACGACGTCGAACACGCTGAACATCCCTGCGCCCTTGATGGACCGCATGGAGCTCATCCGTATCGCCGGCTACACGGAGGACGAGAAGGCCGAGATCGCGCGCAAGCATCTCATTCCGAATGCGGTCAAGAAGCACGGCCTCGCCGCCGACGAATGGTCGATCGACGACGAAGCGCTGCTGACGCTGGTGCGCCGCTACACGCGGGAAGCCGGCGTGCGCAATCTCGAGCGTGAGCTCTCCAACCTCGCCCGCAAGGCGGTGAAGGAAATCCTGCTCTCCAAGGAAAAGGGCAAGAAGGTCCACGTCACCAATGACAACATCACCGACTATCTCGGCGTCCATAAATATCGCTACGGCGAGGCGGAGCTCGAGGATCAGGTGGGCGTCGTCACTGGCCTCGCCGTCACCGGCGTCGGCGGCGAGCTGCTGACGATCGAAGGCGTGATGATGCCCGGCAAGGGCAAGATGACCGTGACCGGCAATCTGCAGGAGGTGATGAAGGAGTCGATCTCCGCCGCCGCCTCTTACGTGCGCTCCCGCGCCGTCGATTTCGGCATAGAGCCGCCGCTCTTCGACCGTCGCGACATCCATGTGCATGTGCCGGAAGGCGCGACGCCCAAGGATGGCCCCTCGGCCGGCACGGCGATGGCGACGACGATCGTCTCGATCCTCACCGGCATTCCGGTGCGCCGCGACATCGCCATGACCGGCGAGATCACGCTACGCGGCCGCGTGCTGCCGATCGGCGGCCTGAAGGAGAAGCTGCTCGCGGCGCTGCGCGGCGGCCTCAAGAAGGTGCTGATCCCGGAAGAGAACGCCAAGGATTTGGCCGATATTCCCGACTCGGTGAAGAATGGCCTCGAGGTCGTGCCGGTGTCTCGAATGGACGAGGTGCTCGCCCACGCGCTCGTGCGTCAGCCGACGCCGATCGTTTGGGAGGAGCCTACGGCTCAGATCGCCAAGACGGTCGTCGAGGACGACGCGGCCGGCGTGCGCGCCCACTGAAGACTCCGGCCCCTCCGCCTGCGGCGTTGCCGCGGGGGAGGGGCCGCCGTCCTCGGGCTCGGCGGCTCGAAGCCCGGCTCGCCGGGGATTTTCCCATCATCTCGCCCATAGGCGCCCGGAATTCCAGGGATTCCGGCGCTGCCTGTTGTTCTAACCCTTGCTTTTGCTGACATTCCGGCACATCACTCCTCTGTGCCGGGTCCGAACGATTCGACGCCGCTCGATTTTCGGCGCTCAGCCCGTGTCGACGACCGGCTCCCGGCGGAAGCAGAAGGGATGAGACCATGGTCAATAAATTGGAACTGGTCGAGCATGTCGCCGAGGCGACCGAAACCTCGAAGGCCGCCGCCGCCGCCGCCATCGACGCGGTGATCGACGGCATCACCTTGGCCCTCAAGAAGGGCGAAGAGGTGCGGCTCGTCGGTTTCGGCACCTTCTCGGTCAAGAAGCGCGCGGCCGGCAAGGGCCGTAATCCCGCGACCGGCGAAGAGATCAAGATCCCTGCTTCCACGAGCGCCCGCTTCAAGCCCGGCGCCACGCTCAAAGCGGAGCTCAACAAGACCAAGTGAGCCGAGCGAGGCTGGCCTGTCGCGCCGATCTCCCCTTTCGACCGATTTCCAGGCTCGCCGCCGGGGCGCGAACGTCGCCGGCGGCATTGTCGTTTCAAAACGCCTGCGCGACGCGTCTTGCGCGGAGGGGGCGCCCTCCCGTAAACAATGCGGCGTCGATCCCGGTCGGCGCGCGGGCGGTTAGCTCAGTTGGTAGAGCGTCTCGTTTACACCGAGAGGGTCGGCGGTTCGAGTCCGTCACCGCCCACCACGCCGCGCCCCGGGAGAGGTCCCGTCATTCGGCCGCGCCGGGACGCGTGGGAGGGCGGGATTTGGCCGCAAGGGATGAGAGACGCAGCGCCGAGAGCATGAGCCGAAATTTCGTCCTTCTCCTCGCTTTGGCCGCATTGCTCGCGGCGCCTTCGGCCCGCGCCGAGGAGATGTCGTTCCATCTCGCGACGACGGCGAACGCCCGCTGCGCCGACCATTGCCCTCGTGTCATCGTGGCGGAGGGCGAGATCGTCGAGGACACGGCCGACGCTTTTGTCGGCTTTCTGCGCGAGCAGGGGCGCGAGACCGAGCTGCGCAGCATTGTGCTGCTCGACTCGCCCGGCGGCCGCGTGCTCGCTTCCATGCAGCTCGGCCAGGCGCTGCGCCGCCTCGGCATGGCGGTGATCGTCGCGCGCGTCGAGCCGACGAGCGGCGCGCTGGTTTCCGGCCGCTGCTATTCCGCCTGCGTCTATGCGCTGATGGGCGGCCGCAAGCGGGTGATCCCGCGCCAGAGCCGAGTCGGCGTCCATCGCATGTTCAATTACGTCGATGGCGTCGATCCGACGAGCGGCGAGACGCTGCGCGAACGCCACTATGACGATGGCGGAATGCGCCGCACGCTCACCCGCTACAGCGATTCCATGGGCGTCAGCCGCGATCTCATCGCATTGGCCGAGCGCACCTCGCCGGATCGCGTTCACCTCCTTTCCGCCGCCGAGATCGCCCGCTGGCGGCTCGGCTCGCCAAAGCTGTAAAAGAGCCGTCGAGCGGGGAATTCCTCGGCGCATCCATTCAACCTGCAGGATCGGTCGTTCCATGAAACATATCATCGAAGGTCTCGAGCAGCGGCGCGCCTCGGCGCGCCTCGGCGGCGGCGTCAAGCGCATCGACGCACAGCATGCGCGCGGCAAGCTCACGGCGCGCGAGCGTATCGAGCTGCTGCTCGATCACGGCTCCTTCGAGGAGTTCGACATGTTCGTCGAGCACCGCTGCGCCGATTTCGGCATGGACAAGGGCGAGAAAATCTCCGGCGACGGCGTCGTCACCGGCTGGGGCACGGTCAATGGCCGCGCCGTCTTCGTCTTCGCCAAGGACTTCACCGTCTTCGGCGGCTCGCTCTCCGAGACCCATGCGCAGAAGATCACCAAGCTGCAGGATATGGCGCTGAAGAACAGGGCGCCCATCATCGGCCTGTTCGACGCCGGCGGCGCGCGCATTCAGGAGGGCGTCGCGGCGCTCGGCGGCTATGGCGAAGTGTTCCAGCGCAATGTGATGGCCTCGGGCGTCATCCCGCAGATTTCCGTCATCATGGGACCCTGCGCCGGCGGCGACGTCTATTCGCCGGCCATGACCGACTTCATCTTCATGGTGCGCGACACGAGCTATATGTTCGTCACTGGCCCGGACGTCGTGAAGACCGTCACCAATGAGACGGTGACGGCGGAAGAGCTTGGCGGCGCCTCGGTGCACACAACCAAGAGCTCCATCGCCGACAAGGCCTTCGACAATGACGTCGAGGCGCTGCTGCAGATGCGTCGGCTCATCGATTTCCTGCCCTCCTCCAATAAGGAGGAGCCGCCGGAGTGGCCGAGCTTCGACGAGGCCGAGCGCCTGGACGCCTCGCTCGACACTCTGGTCCCCGATAATCCGAACAAGCCCTATGATATCAAGGAGCTGATCACGAAGATCGCCGATGAGGGCGATTTCTTCGAGATTCAGGAGACGCACGCCAAGAATATCGTCGTGGGCTTCGGCCGCATCGAGGGCCGCACGGTCGGCTTTGTCGCCAATCAGCCCATGGTGCTGGCCGGCGTGCTCGACATCGACGCCTCAAAGAAGGCGGCGCGATTCGTGCGCTTCTGCGACTGCTTCAATATTCCGATCGTCACCTTCGTCGACGTTCCCGGCTTCCTGCCCGGCACGGCGCAGGAATATGGCGGCCTCATCAAGCATGGCGCCAAGCTGCTCTTCGCCTATGCCGAGGCCACTGTGCCGAAAGTGACGCTCATCACCCGCAAAGCCTTCGGCGGCGCCTATGACGTCATGGCCTCCAAGCATTTGCGCGGCGACGTCAACTACGCCTGGCCTTCGGCGCAGATCGCCGTCATGGGCGCCAAGGGCGCAGTCGAGATCATTTTCCGCGCCGATATCGGCGACGCCGAGAAGATCGCCCAGCGCACCAAGGAATATGAGGACCGCTTCCTGTCGCCCTTCGTCGCCGCCGAGCGCGGCTATATCGACGAGGTCATCATGCCGAGCGCGACGCGCAAGCGCATCGCCCGCGCGCTCGCCCTGCTGCGCCACAAGGAATTGGAAAACCCCTGGAAGAAGCACGACAATATCCCGCTCTGACCTATCCTTTCAGGTAGGGGTGTGCGCCGGCTCCCAGGGTGGGTCGGCGCGCCTTTCCGCTCGAGCGGAGGACAGCCTGCTTCGAAGTCGGGCGCCCTCCGCACAATTTCATTCCAGCGGCAGGCTTTTTTGGGTGACAAAACGCCACGGCTGTCATAATGTCCCCTTCGCCGAGCTGGCTAAAAACATATGAACGCAGAATGCGTTCGACCAATCGCTGGCTGAGGTCCAAGTCGGGGAGGACGCCGGAACTCTGCACGTCTCGCGAGACGCTCCACACTATTCTCGCGGATGGCGCCAATCGATGAGTCCGGTCAAAGGACGGGTACCAAAGAGTGGGGAGAGGCAAGGGCCGTCCCCGCTCTTTGTGTATGTAGAGCTACGATAGAGCTTTTCACTCGATATATAGCTCCAGCCTATGAAGCGGCTCCCCGCCGCTGCGCTCCTCCCAGAGTCCACGCGCAACCTTCGGAGACTGAAAAAATGTCCATCAAGCGGATCGGCGCCGGCGCGCGCATGAGCAAGGCCGTCGTTCATGGCGGCGTGATCTATACGGCGGGCCAGGTGGCCGAGGCGGCCAAGGGCGGCGCGGTCGCCGATCAGACGCGCGAGATTCTCGGCCTCATCGACACGATTCTGCAGGAGGCCGGCAGCGAGAAGGCGAAGATTCTCTCGGCGACGATCTATCTCGCCGATATCGCCACTTTCGCCGAGATGAACTCGGTTTGGGACGTCTGGGTCGACAAGAGCAATCCGCCGGCGCGCGCCACTGTCGAGGCGAAGCTCGTCACGCCCGATTACAAGGTCGAGATCGCAATTATCGCGGCGCTGTGACGCCCGTCAGCGGATTGTCGGGATCATAGGCGTAGCGCAGGGTCTCGAAGCGCATGGAGCGGGCGTCCATCAGCAGCAGGCGCCCGACCAGCCCCTCGCCGAAGCCGACGATCTCGCGGATTACCTCCAGCGCCATCATCGCGCCGACGATTCCCGTCAGCGCGCCGAGCACGCCGGCCTCCTCGCAGCTCGGCACGGCGCCCGCTGGCGGCGCCGCCGGGAAGAGGCAGCGATAGGTCGGGTTGGGGCGGCCCGAAGCGTCGTTCTCGAAGGGACGCAGCGTCGTCAGCGAGGCGTCGAAGCCGCCGACGGCCGCCGTGACGAGCGGCTTCTTCTCGAAGAAGCAGGCGTCGGAGACGAGATAGCGCGTCGAAAAATTATCGGAGCCGTCGGCGACAATGTCATAATCCGCGATCAGCGCCCGCGCATTGTGCTCCGTGAGGCGCAGCGCATGGGGCTCGACGCGCACATGCGGGTTGAGCCGATGGATGGCGTCTTTCGCACTGTCCACCTTCAGCCGCCCGACGGCGGTAGTGTGATGGATCACCTGCCGCTGCAGATTGGACAGCGAGACCTCGTCGTCATCGACAATGCCCAGCGCGCCGACGCCGCCAGCCGCGAGATATTGCAGCAGCGGCGACCCGAGCCCACCCGCGCCGACGACCAGCACGCGCGCTTTTTTCAGCCGCTGCTGGCCCGGCCCGCCGACCTCGCGCAGAACGATATGGCGGGCGTAGCGCTCGATTTCTTCGGCCGAGAGGCTCATGTCGTTTTTCCTGCGCCGAAGCTCACGCGGCTGCCGCGTCTATCGTGATATTTAGCAGCTTCGCGGCGAGCGCGAAATCGGAGGAGAAGATGACGCGGCCTCCCCTCGGACCCGTGGCGCCGCAGGCGCAGGAGCGTTTCGCTACGGCGATCCAGCGCAATCCGCACAATGCCGTCATCCTCGAGCGTCTGCCGAGCCTTCGCCTCGCGGACGCCTGGCTCGTCGCCGGCTGCCTGTTCCAGACAGTCTGGAATCTGGACAGCGGCCGGCCGGCGACGCAGGACATATTCGATTACGACATTTTCTATTTCGACGACGATCTCTCCTATGAGGCGGAGGATCGCGCTATTCGCCGCGCCCGCGCGCTCTTCGCCGATCTTCCGATCCGCGTCGATTTGAAGAATCAGGCGCGCGTGCATCTTTGGTACGGCGAGCGCTTCGGTCCGGGCTATCCGCAGCTGCGCAGCAGCGCCGATGGCGTCGATCGTTTTCTGATCGAATGCACGCGCGTCGCCGCGCGCTGTGTGGACGGCGCGCTGGAACTCTATGCGCCGGCGCGTCTCGACGATCTCTTCGCCGGCGTGCTGCGCCCCAATCCGCTCAATCTGCGACCGGAGCTGTTCGCGGCGAAAGCTGCGAGCCTTCGCGCGCGCTGGACTTTTCTCACGCTTGCCGAAACGCCCGTGTGATACGTGGGATTGCGTTTTCGCGCTTGCATAAAACGCCGTCGCAGACTTTCCTTGAGCAGGCGCTGATTCGGCGCTTTGTCCCGCAAGGACCGCCTATGAACCTACCGGCCCCGCCCACCGGACTCTATCCCGAAGACTATGAGAGAATTGAAGCCGCGGTGATGGAGACCGTCCGCGGCCGCTGGTTCCTGCTCGAATATGCGCGCCGTCAGCGCGCCGAGGAGACCGAGCGGCTCGTGCTTGCGGTGGATCGTCTGGAGCGCGTCGCCGCGCGCGCGGAGGAGCAGGAGGCCGCCTCCGATTGGCGCCTGCCGCGCCGCCTCGTCGAGCGCGCGCAGGAGTTCGCGCGCACGCTGCGCGCCAGCGGCGTCGAGGAGAAGCTCTGCGCGCAGGCCGATGCGCTGGTCGAGCAATTCTCCAAATTGCTCGACGCGCCCGTCGCGGAGCCGGAAGAGGCGCCGCGCGCGATCATCGAGACCGCGACGATCGAGATCATCGACGAGCCGCATCGAATCCAAGAGGAGCGCGTCGAGGCGATTCTCGAGATCGAGGCGGCGGATGAGCCGATAGAAATCGGCGAGGTCGAGACTCTCGCTGAGGCGGAGGCGATCGAGCCGGAGCCCATCGACGCCGAGCCGGTCTCGGTCGTATCCTTCGAGGTGGACGCTGTCGTCGCCGAGCCGACCGAGGTCGAGGCCGTCGCTTCCGAGCCCGAGCCTGTCGCTTTTGAGCCTGTCGCTTTCGAGCCCGCGCCCGAGCGCGTCGCGCAGATGGAGGAGCCGCCGCAGGCGATAGAGATTGCCGAATCTGCCGCTTCCGCCGAGCCGGCGTCCAATGAGATCGTGTTCGAGGAATTCGTCGCTCGCGCGATTCTGCCGGAGGAGACTGCGCCGCCCGCGCTCGATGCGCCCAAGTTCGATGCGCCCCGCATCGATGCGCCCAAATTCGGCGCGCGCGAATCCGGCTCGCCCAAGATCAGCCTTCCGAAGACCACGCCGGCGAAGACCGAGCCGGCGGGGCCGGTCGATCCGCGCCTCGTGGCGCTGTCACGGCTCGATCATCTCTCCCTGCACGAAAAGCTTCGGCTGTTTGGCTGAGCAGGCCTTGCCGGCGGCCGCCTGAGCCGCCGCATCCACGCCGTTCTGATGCGCGAGCGCGACATTGCCGAGAAACTGCTGCGCGCTCGCCTCCCAAGTGAAGGTCAGCGCATGGGCGCGCGGCGCGTCGGACGAAATCTCCGTCGCCGCGAGACAGGCCGCCTGCAAATCCTCGCTCAGCACGCCGGCGCCGCTCGCGCCGACCACATCCAGCGGCCCCGCCACTGGAAAAGCGGCGACCGGCAGGCCACAGGCCATGGCCTCCAGCAGCACCATTCCGAAAGTGTCGGTGCGGCTCGGAAAAACGAACACATCCGAGCTGGCGTAGAGCGTGGCCAGCTCGGCGCTGGTCTTCACGCCGAGAAAGCGCGCCTGCGGATAGGCCGCCTCGAGCGCCGCGCGCGCCGGCCCGTCGCCGGCGACGAGCTTGGTGCCCGGCAGATCGAGCGCGAGGAAGGCCTCGATATTCTTCTCAACCGCCAGTCGGCCGGCGTAGAGATAGAGCGGCCGCGGATAGCCGAGGTCGACCGCTTTATCGGGGTGAAAGAGCTGGTGATCGACGCCGCGCGACCAGCGCATCAGCCGTCGGAAGCCGCGCGCGGAAAGCTCCTGCGCCAGCGTCTGCGTCGAGACCATCGTCCCCGCGCCGCTATTGTGGAAGCGGCGCAGCAGCGCATAGGTCACGCCGACGGGAAAGCGCGTGCGCGCGTGAATATATTCGGGAAAGCGCGTGTGATAGCTGGTGGTGAAGCGCCGCCCCTGGCGCAGGCAGCAGGCGCGCGTCGCCATGCCCACCGGCCCTTCGGTGGCGATATGGACGTGGTCGTAGCCTTGCGCCAGACGCTTCGCCACCGCTCCCGCCGAGGCGAAGGCGAGCTGAATTTCAGGATAGGTCGGCATGGGGATGGAGGAGAAATCCTGCGGCGTCAGGAAATCGATCGACGCGCCGAGCGCGCTCGCCGCGCTCGCCATCGCCTCCAAGGAACGCACGACACCGTTGACTTGCGGACGCCAGGCGTCCGTCGCGATCAATATCCGCATCAGGCGGCGGCCCTCGCCTGCGGCAGGGCCGGCGGCTGCTGCGCGGCGGCTTCGGCCGCCGCCTCCTGCTCCTTGGCGGTCTTGCGCCAATAGAGGATCTCGAAGCGTCCGTCGGAATGCTCGGCGATCGCCGTGCAGCTCTCGACGAAATCGCCGGTGTTCACATAGAGCATGCCCTCTATGTGGCGGATCGTCGCGTGATGAATGTGGCCGCAGACGACGCCGTCCACGCCGCGCCGCGCCGCTTCCGCCGCCAGCGTCTGCTCGAAATCGCCGATGAAGTTCACGGCATTCTTCACCTTCAGCTTGGCCCAGGCGGAGAAGGACCAATAATCGACGCCGAACAGGCGGCGCACGCGATTGGCCCAGGTGTTGGCGAACAGCGCGGCCTCATAGGCCCAGTCGCCGAGAAAGGCGAGCCAGCGCGCGTGACGCACCACAATGTCGAACTGATCGCCATGGATGACGAGCATTTTCTTGCCGTCGGCGGTCTCGTGAATGTCGGTGTCCGCGACCTCGACGCCGCCGAACTCCATGCCCGTGTAGTCGCGGGCGAATTCGTCGTGATTGCCGGGCACATAGACGACGCGCGCGCCCTTGCGCGCCTTGCGCAGCAGCTTCTGCACGACGTCATTGTGCGCCTGCGGCCAATACCAGCCGCCCTTCAGGCGCCAGCCGTCGACGATATCGCCGACGAGATAGATGGTGTCGGCGTCGTGATGCTTCAGAAAGTCGAGCAGAAGCTCGGCTTGAAGCCCTCTCGTGCCGAGATGGAGATCCGACAGGAACAGCGTCCTGAAGCGCTTGGCGCTCTGCGAATCGGCCAATGAATCGATTGCGGTCATTTTGACGCGCCCGCCTCTTTTTGTGCCGCAGCGTCTCCTTCCCACCAGATTCTTGTTGCGTAACGATGACACCGCGCGAGGCGCGCGGAGTCGTGGCGAATTTCCCGTTCGATATTTCGAACGAATTCGACTATCTACGCGATCATGTCGAAAGGAGCGGTCGTCATGGGGGTGGAAGGCCGGGAAAAGCAGAAGATACTGGAAGCCGGAGCCTTGGCTTTGTCCGGCCAGCTCGGCGCGACTGTCCAGCGTCTGCGCAAGGCCTATAATCTGTCGCTGTCGGAGCTCTCCCAGCAGTCCGGCGTCGCCAAATCGATCATCAGCCAGATCGAGCGCAACGAGACCAATCCGACGCTCGCCACGATCTGGCGCCTCGCCCAGGCTCTCGATGTGTCCATCGAGCGTGTGCTTCAGACCACGGAGGACGAGCCCTTCCTCGAGAAGACGAGCCGAGCCGACACGCCGATTCTCGTCTCCGACGACGGCAAGTGCCGGCTCGAGATCATCGGATGGATCAAGACCGTAGAATGGCTGCAATGTTATGAATTCTCCGCCGATCCGGGGGGAGTTCTCGAATCCGACGCGCATCAGCGCGGCTCTGTCGAGAGCCTGTCCATGCGCGAGGGCGAGCTCGAGGTGGAGGTCGCGGGCGCCAAGGAGATCGTGCGCGCTGGCGAGACGCTGCGTTACCGCTGCGACCGCCCGCATGTGATCCGCAATCTGGGGCGGAGCGCCGCCCATGCAACCATGGTCTGCATTCTAAAAGCGGCCGCGATGGAGTGACCATTTGACGAAATTGCCGAGCGCCGAGACGGCGGCCGGGCGCCATGCGGAGCTGAGGCTGTCGCTGCTGCAGGCCTCCATCTACGCCATTGTCGGGGTCCAGCTGCCCTTCTTCTCGATCTGGCTGTCGGCGCGCGGGCTCGACGCTTTCGAGATCGCCGCCGTTCTCGCCGTGCAGCCGGTCATTCGCATCGGCTCCATGCTGCTCGCCTCGCGCCGGGCGGATCGGCGCGGCGATCATGGCGCTCTGCTCGTCGGCTGCATGGCGGCCGTGGCCGCGGCCTATGCGGTGATGGGGCTCTCCACCGGCTTCTTCGCATTGCTCGTCGCCGGCGCAATGGTGGCGCTGGCGCAGGGGCCGCTGGCGCCGCTCGCCGATGGCGTCACCTTCGGCGAGGCCCGGCGCCGACGCGAGACCGGCCTGCCGCAACTGCATTATTCCTGGGTGCGCGGCTGGGGCTCTATGTCGATCCTCGTCTTTCTCGCCGTCAGCGGGCCGGTCGCCGGCGCGCTGGCGGTGGAGGATATCGTCTGGCTGCTCACCGCGGTCGGAGCCTTCGCCTGCCTCGCCTGCATGGGCTCGCTGATCGGCTTCGGCTCGTCTGGAGCGAGAGAGGAGCGACGCTCGCTCGGCCGCATCGCGCGGCCGGAGCTGGTGGCGCTGGTCATCGTCGCCGCGGCGCTGGTGCAGAGCTCGCATTCGATGGTGAACACATTCGGCGCGCTGCATTGGAAAGAGCAGGGCCATAGCGACACTTTCGTCTCTTTCGCCTGGGTCGCGGCGCTCGCCACTGAGGTGGTCGTCTTTCTGATGGCGGCCCGCTGGTTCGGCGGCGAATCGAAAGCGGGCGCCTTTCTGCTCGTCGGCGCGATCGGCGCCGTGCTGCGCTGGCTGCTGATGTCGGCCGATCCCGGCCCCTTTGGGATTTTCTTCGCCCAGGCGCTGCATGGCGCCTCCTGCGCGGCGGTGCAGATCGGCCCCGCCTATCTGCTCGCCGAGCTCGGCGGCAAGGAGCGCCTCGCGCAATCGCAAGCCTGGCTGGCGGCGGCCATCGCCGGCGGCAACAGCCTGCTCACCTTCCTGTCCGGGCCGCTCTATGCGCAGGCGGGGGAGCGCGCCTATCTGGCGATGGCGGCGGTGGCCTTTCTCGGCCTGCTGCTGTCCTTCGCGGTGGCGCATCTCTGCGCCGGCCGTCACGCCCGGAGGGAAGCGGCGCGGGGCGCCCATGCAGAACCCGAGCATTCACGCGCCTGACAAGCGGGCTCGTCGGGGCGAGACGCCCGCGCCGGTCTTTCCCGGCTCGGGCGTCGATGCCGATCTCTCCTTACGAGAGATCGCCGATGTGCTTTTGCGAGTAGAGCTGCACGCCGAGCTGCTTGATCAGCTCGAGCTGCGTCTCCAGGAAGTCGATATGGCGCTCCTCGCTCTCGACGACCTCTTCGAACAGCAGCTTGCTGACGCGATCGTTGATCGACAGCGCATAGGCCGCCGCCTCGAGATAGAGCGCGCGGGCGTCGACTTCCGTGGCGAGATCGAGACGGATGATCTCCTCGACGGACTGGCCGATGCGCAGAGGATCGAGGCTCTGCATGTTCGGGAAGCCCTCGAGGAAGAGGATGCGATGCACGAATTTGTCGGCGTGCTCCATCTCCTCGATGGATTCGTGCCGCCACTTCTTGCCGAGCTCCTTGAAGCCCCAATTATCGAGAATGCGATAATGCAGCCAATATTGATTGATCGCCGTCAGCTCGGCGCGGACGCCGCGGTTCAGATATTCGATGAGCTTCGCGTCACCGCGCATGGTTCCCCCTTCCGCCCGGCCAGAGCGGACCGGGTCATGCAGCCAATTCGTCGGCCCGACAATTATCGCATTCGCCGGCTCCGCTGCAATGATCGGACGGGATCGCCGCATGCTGATCGACGATCGCGCTGATGTTGCGCGCGCATCGGCCGCAGCGCGGCTCGCACCCCATATGCCGGAAGATCGCGCCGACGCTGGGGCGATCCGATCTTCCTCCGAGAACCTCGCGGACTTGCCCGTCCGAGAGCACATTGCAAGAGCAGACGATCATCTCCGCACCTAGTTTGGAAGGGTTGTAAACTAGCTGTGATTTCAGTAGCTTAACGTACCATTCCGGTTCTGGCTAGAGGCCTTTGTCGGTTTTCCGACAGCGGCCTCGGGGATCACGGAGACTTCGCAAATCGCGCGCCACGGCCGCTCGGCCGCGCCAGATTATTTGTTGTGGATAAGAGAGGCGGCAAGACCTGGAGCATGCTCGCGCCCGCCTCTTTTGAAAATCTTTCGCGCGAAGAAAGACCTTGGACGAATCTTCGCGCCTTGAACGGAAGGGCTGAGCACCGATGTCGGATCTCGCTGATCTTTATCCCGGCTTCGCCTCGCATTGGATCGATGCGCCCGCCGGCTCCATTTTCGTCCGCTCCGGCGGCTCCGGTCCGCCGCTGCTGCTGCTGCACGGCTTCGGCGAAACGCATGTCGCCTTTGCGAAGATCGCGCCGCGGCTCGCCGAGCGCTTCTTCGTCGTCGCCATGGATCTGCGTGGCTATGGCTGGTCCTCCGCGCCCGCGAGCGATCGAGGCGAGGCCTATACGAAGCGCGCGCAGGGCGAGGACGTCATCGTCGTGATGGAGCAGCTCGGCCATGTGCGTTTCTCGCTCATCGGCCATGATCGCGGCGCGCGCGTCGGCTTTCGCCTGGCGCTCGATCATCCGGGGCGGCTGGAGAAGCTCGCTCTGCTCGACATAGCTCCGCTCGAGGAATCGCTCGGCGACGCAAATCTCGCGCGCCTCGGCCGCGCGCGGCTCTTGTCGCAGCCGGCGCCCAAGCCCGAGCAATTGATCGGCCTCGATCCCAAAGGCTTTCTCGCCGACGCGCTGGCGAGCGGAACCAAGAGCGGAACGCTCGACGCTTTCGATACGCGGGCCTTCGCCCATTATCTCGCCGCCTTCGACGAGCCCACGCGCATTCACGCATTTTGCGAGGATTTTCGCGCCGGCGCGGGGCCGGATCGCGCGCTCGATCTCGCCGATCGCGCGGCGGGGAAGAAGATCGTCGTTCCCACTCTGGCGCTGTGGGGCGCGGCGAGCTTTTCCGGCCAGGGCGACGCTCTGCTCGCGCAATGGCGCGAATGGGCGGACGATCTTCGCGGCGCCGAGATCGACAGCGGCCATTATCTCGCCGAGGAGGCGCCCGAGGCGACATTCGCCGCGCTCGACCTCTTTCTGTGAGCGAATTTCCTTTCCGCGTCGCCGTGGCGCTCGGCGGCGGCGGCGCGCGCGGCCTCGCCCATATCTCGGTGCTGGAGACGCTGGACGAATTGGGCGTTCGCCCCTGCGCCATCGCCGGCACGTCGATCGGCGCGATCATCGGCGCCGCTTACGCCGCGGGCTTTTCCGGCGCGCAATTGCGCGCCCATGCGGAGGCGGCGTTCCGCAATCGCATGCGCCTCGCGCGGCGCCTGCTGCGCTCGCGGGCGCGACGGCGGGCGCGCACCTTCTCCGATCTCGCGCATCCGGCGCTGATCGACGCCGAGCGTTTCCTCGACGCCTTCTGGCCGCAGGGCATGCCGGAGACATTCGAGGCGCTGCAAATTCCCTTCACCGCCGTGACGACGGATTTTCGCCTGCGCCGCGAGGCGGCGATCTCGTCTGGACTGCTGCGCCCGGCGGTCGGCGGCTCCATGGCGATTCCGGGCCTGGTGCGGCCGGTCGCCTATGGCGACAGCTTTCTGATCGACGGCGGCCTCGTCAATCCGCTGCCGTATAATCATCTCGTCGGCTGCGCCGATATCGTGCTCGCCGTCGATGTCTCGGGAACGGCGAGCGGGCGCGCGCGCAATCGTCCGCCCTCGCCGATCGAGACGATCATCGTCGCCAGCCAGATCATGATGAACGCCATCAGCGAGCGCATGATCGAGGAGAGCCCGCCCGACATTCTGATCTCGCCCGCGGTCAATCAATATCTCGCGCTCGATCTCTTCAAGGCCAAGCGCATCTTCGAGGCGGGCGACGCCTGCCGCGCGCAGGTGATCGAAGGATTGCAGAGCGCCGCCGCGCGGCTTTCGCTTCAGCGCCGCGCCTGAAAAAAGGCGCGCAGCAATTCGGCCGCCTCGCTCTCGCGCAAGCCGCCATAGACCTCAGGGACATGATGGCAGGTCTTCAGCGAGAAGAAGCGCGCGCCATGATCGACGCCGCCGCCCTTCAAGTCTTCCGCCGAATAATAGAGCCGGCGAATGCGCGCGAAGGAGATCGCCGCCGCGCACATGGCGCAGGGCTCGAGCGTGACATAGAGATCGCAATCGGCGAGCCGCTCGCTCCCGAGCGTCGCGCAGGCGGCGCGAATGGCGAGCATCTCCGCATGAGCTGTGGGGTCCTTGTCGCGCAAGGTGCGATTGCCCGCGACGGCGATGATCTCGCCATTGCGCGCTATGGCGGCGCCGACGGGGACCTCATTGGCGGCGAAGGCTTCGCGGGCGGCGTCGAAGGCGGCGGTGAGGGGGTCGGTCATCGCGCATGGCCGTGCGCCCCCTCCCTCACCCTCCCCCGCTCTGCGCACGGCTGTCCGGGGAATGAGTCGATAGGTCGCGGGCGCATGCCCGGCTTTCCCGAGAGTTTCGGGGTACTTTCTGGTTGTCGAGACTCAGAAAGAAAGAGCCGGACATGCGCCTCGAGAATAGCGTCTTCGTCGAGCTTCTCAAACCGATCGATCGTCGCAGCTTCCAGAAGATCGTGGATCGTCACGGCGGCGACGCCTACGACAAATCCTTCAGGAGCTGGAGCCATCTGGTGGCGCTGATCTTCGCGCAGCTGGGCGCGGTCGTCAGCCTGCGCGCCCTCGTCGCCGCCTTCAACGCCGAGGCCAATGGGCATTATCACCTGGGCGTCGGGCGTTTCGCGCGCTCGACGCTCGCCGAAGCCAGCGCCCGCCGGCCCGTCGCCGTCTTCGCCGATCTCTTCGCTCTGCTCGCCGCGACGCTCGACCGCAAGACGCGGCGCGAGGGAGCCGAGATGCTCCGCCTCATCGACTCGACCCCCATCCCTTTGAGCAAGTTCCATGCGTTCGCCCGCTCCAACGGCCGCATCCACGGGCTCAAAATGCATGTCGCCTATGATCGCGGGGCCGACCGTCCCTATCGCGTCGAGGTGACGCTCGCCAATGTCAATGATGTCACCATCGGCAAGAAGACGCCGATCGAGGCGGGCGCCACCTATGTCTTCGACAAGGGCTATTATGATTTCAAATGGTGGAAGGGCATTCACGACGCCGGGGCGCTCTTCGTCACGCGGCCAAAGACCAACACGCGCTTGAAGGTCGTCGCCGAACGGCCGCTCGATAAGACCCGCGGCGACGGCTTCACCGTGCTCGCGGACAGCGAGGTCGCGCTGGCCAGCAAGGGCGATTCCAAGCTGCGGATGCGCCTGCGCCGCATCCGCATCGAGCGCGACGCGGCGAGCCGGACGAAATCGCCGATCATCGAGGTGATCACCAACGACATGACCCGCGATGCGGTGGAGATCGCCGCGCTCTACAAGGCGCGCTGGGCGATCGAGCTGCTGTTCCGCTGGCTGAAGCAGCATCTCTCGATCCGCAAGTTCTTGGGCAAGAACGAGAACGCCATCAAGCTTCAGCTGCTGGCGGCGATGATCGCCTTCCTGCTGCTGCGCATCGCCGCGCACAGCCACGGCGTCACTCTGCCGCCGCTGCGCTTCGCCGAGCTGGCTGGCCGCTTCCTGTTCGCGCGCCGGCCCGTCGCATCGATCGACGAGCCGCCGCCCAAATATCGCGTGCCGAGCCGGTGGAAGTCCGACTGCCAGATCGAGATGATCTATGCCTGAGTTTCCCCGGACAGCCGTGCGCTCTGCGGGAGAGGGGAGCGGCGGGCGTTTCGCATCATCTCGATGAAGCGCGCAATCTTCTCCCTCTCCCGCGAAGCGGGGGAGGGCCGGGGAGGGGGCGCGCAGGAAGCTTTCTCCCCTCAATCTCCGCCGGTCCATTCCACCTCCGCGCCGAGCATGCGCAAATTCTCGACGAAGCGCGGATGCGCGCGCTTGATCGGCGTCGCGTTATGGATCATCGAGCGCCCTTCTATGCTCGCCGCCAGCATCAGCAGAGCGATGGCGACGCGGATGATATAGGGGCTCTCCACCTGCGCCGGGACCAGCGGCTTGCCGCCGAAGGCGATGAGCCGATGCGGGTCCGACAGAAACACATGCGCGCCGAATTTGGAGAGCTCGCCGGTCCAGCCCAGCGCGCCGTCATAGACCTTGTTCCAGAACATCACGCTGCCCTCGGCCTTGACGCCGAGCGCGATGAAGATGGGCAAAAGATCGACCGGCAGATAGGGCCAGGGCGCCGCCTCCACCTTCTGCAGCACATTGCGGGTGAAGGGCTCGGCCACTTTCAGCGGGCCATTGGCCTTGGTCTTGGACCAGCCGTCTTCATGGACGACATGCACGCCGAATTTCGCGAAGGTGCGGTCGATCAGCGGAAACTGATCGGGCGCGGAATTCTTCACCTCGACGCCACCGCCGGTGATCGCGCCCAACGCCAGAAAGGTCGCGACCTCGTGGAAGTCTTCCGTGAGGTGGAACTCGCCGCCGGAGAGCGAATCGACCCCGTCTATGGTGAGCTGCGAGGTGCCGATGCCGGAGATGCGCGCGCCGAGCGTCTCCATGAAGGCGCAGAATTCCTGCACATGCGGCTCGGAGGCGGCGTTGTTGAGCTTGGACTGGCCGCTCGCCAGCGACGCGCACAGCACGAAATTCTCCGTGGTGGTGACGGAGGCGTAGTCGAGCCAATGCCGCGTCGCGCGCAGCGGGCCGTCGGAGCGGATGACGAGCGAATCGTCGCTGCGCTCGATCGTCGCGCCGAAAGATTTCAGCACTTCTATATGCGGGTCGATCTCGCGCGCGCCGAGCGTGCAGCCCTTCACATCGTCCTCTATGCGGGCGACGCCGAAGCGCGCCAGCAGCGGCGGCGCCAGCATGATGGAGGAGCGCATCTCCGCCGGCAGGCGATGAATGGACGGGTCGAAGCGCGTGTCCTCATGGCGCAGCTCGAGCAGGCCGGTCGCAAAATCCATCCGCACGTCGCTGCCGAGCGTGCGAAACAATTCGAGGATTTTCTTGACGTCCGTGATCTCCGGCACGCCATGGATGCGCAGCGGCTCTCTGGTCAGCAGCGTGGCGCAGAGAATGGGCAGCACGGCGTTCTTATTCGCGGAAGGGATGATCCTGCCGCTGAGCGGACGTCCGCCATGCACGATCAGATGAGCCATACCGCCTCCAGACGTCTGTTGTCTCTATGCGCCGAAATAGGGGACCGCGGCCGCCTTTCGCGGGGCGGCGGGCGACTCCCTACGTGGATTCGAGGCCATAACTCGGATTCATGGCGAATGACGAGTGAAAAAGCGGCCGTCGCGCCTTTCTCTTTGGCCCCGCGACCTGCTATCAGGGCGTGATGACCGACAAAAAGCCAGAAAGACCCGCCCGCCGTAAGGACGGCGGCGACCAGCCGCCGCGTCGCCGCGCCCCGGCCAAAAAACCGCCCGCGGCCGAGCCCGACGCCGCCGCCAGCGCCTTCGAGGGCGAGCGCATCGCCAAGGTCATGGCGCGCGCGGGCGCTTGCTCGCGCCGCGACGCCGAGATTTGGGTCGCGGAAGGGCGCGTTTCCGTCAACGGCCGCGTGCTGGACAGCCCCGCCTTCAATGTGCAGGAGGGCGACCGCATAGAGGTGGACGGCCAGCCGCTCGCCGAGCGCGAGCCGACGCGCTTGTTTTTGTTCCACAAGCCGGCCGGCCTCGTCACCAGCGCCAAGGACCCGGAAGGGCGCGAGACCGTCTTCGGCTTCCTCGAGGAGCGCTTTCCCGATCTGCCGCGCTTGGTGAGCGTCGGGCGGCTCGACATCAATACCGAAGGCCTGCTGCTGCTGACCAATGACGGCGGCCTCGCGCGCACGCTCGAGCTTCCGGCGACGGGGTGGACGCGGCGTTACCGCGTGCGCGCCCATGGCGAGATCGACCAGGCGCAACTCGATGAGTTGAAGAAGGGCGTCACCGTCGACGATGTCGATTACGCGCCGATCGACGCCAAGCTCGATCGCGTCCAGGGCGCCAATGTCTGGATCAGCATGGCGCTGCGTGAGGGCAAGAATCGCGAGATCAAGCGCGTGCTCGAGCATTTGGGGCTCGACGTCAATCGGCTGATTCGCATCTCCTTCGGCCCGTTTCAGCTCGGCGAGCTGGAGGAGGGCGTCGTCGAGGAGGTGCGGCTGAAGACCTTGCGCGAGCAGCTCGGCAAGGGCTTGGCCGAGCTGGCCGGCGTCGATTTTTCGTCGTCCCGCCGCGACTCGGACGAGCCGCCGCATGTCGCCGCCGAGGAGGCGCGTCAGCGCGCCAAGACGCGCACGCGCAAGCATGTCACGACCCTGCGCGCCGAACGTGAGGAAACGCGCGGCAAAGGCCCGCGCGCCCGCATAGAGCGCGCCGCCACCAGCGACCGCAAGGGCCGGGCCGTGTCGGTCGAGAAGATCGTGCCCGTGCGCCGCGCCGAGGAGCCGGCGACGACGCGCAACGCCCGCCGTTTCCGCGCCGAGCGGACCGAGGGGGAGGAGAGGCCCGCGCGCGTTTCCGGCGAGCGCAAGGAGCGATTCGAGCGGAGCGAGCGCGCCCCTCGGCGCGAGGGCGAGGGACGCCCGCCGCGTCGCGATGGCGCCGCTGCGCGGCCGCGCGCCGGCGAACGGACCGAGCGTTTCGATCGCGGCGAGCGTCGCGGGTCGAGCTTCGGCGCCGGCGAAGGGCCGCGCCGCGAGCGCGCGCCGCGTCGCGAGGGCGAAGGTCGTCCGCCGCGTCGTGAGGGGACGGCCGCCCGTGCATCCTCGGGCGAGCGGACAGAACGTTTCGATCGTGGCGAACGCCGTGGTTCGGGCTTTAGCGCCGGTGATGGGCCGCGCCGCGAGCGCGCGCCGCGTCGTGAGGGCGAAGGTCGTCCGCCGCGTCGCGAGGGGGCGGCCGCCCGTGCATCCTCGGGCGAGCGGACGGAGCGTTTCGATCGCGGCGAACGTCGTGGGTCGAGTTTCGGCGCCGGCGACGGGCCGCGCCGCGAGCGCGCGCCGCGTCGTGAGGGCGAGGGTCGTCCGCCGCGTCGCGAAGGAGCGGCCGCCCGTGCATCCTCGGGCGAGCGGACAGAACGTTTCGATCGTGGCGAACGTCGTGGTTCGGGCTTCAGCGCCGGCGATGGGCCGCGCCGTGAACGCGCGCCGCGTCGTGAGGGCGAGGGTCGTCCGCCGCGTCGCGAGGGCGCGGAGCAGCGTCCGCGGGGCGAGCGGACGGAGCGTTTCGATCGTGGCGAGCGTCGTGGGGCGAGTTTCAGCGCTGGGGATGGGCCGCGCCGTGAGCGCGCGCCGCGTCGTGAGGGCGAGGGTCGTCCGCCCCGTCGCGAGGGGGCGGAGCAGCGGCCGCGCAGCAGCGAGCGGACGGAGCGTTTCGATCGTGGCGAGCGCAAGAACGCTGGCGCGGCCAAGAGCTTCGGAGCCGGCAAGAGCTTCGGAGCCGGCAAGAGCTTCGGCGAGCGCAAGAGCTTCGCGGGCAAGGGCGCCGGCAAGCGTTTCGACTCTGGCGAGGCGCCGCGTCGCGAGCGTGCACCGCGCAAGGAAGGCGAGGCTCGCCCGCCGCGTCGTGACGGGGACGGCGAGCGTCGCGGTCCCCCGCGGAGCGGGGCCGGCAAAGGGCCGGGCAGAGCGGGGCCGGGCAGAGGGGCTCCGGGCAGAGGCGGACCGGGCGGCAAAGGGCCGCGCAAGCCCAGCGGCGCGCCGCGCAAGCCGCGCTAGCCTATGCGCATCGTCGCGGGCAGCTTTCGCGGCCGCGTGCTGAAGACGCCGCAATCGCAGGCGATCCGTCCGACGTCGGATCGCCTGCGCGAATCCGTCTTCGACATTCTCGCCCATGCCTATGACGATCCGGTTCCGGGCGCGCGCGTCGTCGATCTCTTCGCCGGCACGGGCGCGCTCGGCCTCGAGGCCTTGTCGCGCGGCGCCGGGAAGATCCTCTTCATCGACGATGGCGCGGAGGCGCGCGCGCTGCTGCGCGCCAATGTCGAGGCGCTGGGCGCGGGCGGCGTGACGCGCGTCTTTCGGCGTGACGCGACCAAGCTCGGCCTCGCGCCGCCGGGCGAATTGTTCACGCTCGCTTTTCTCGATCCGCCCTATGGGCGCGATCTCGCCACGCGCGCGCTGCGCTCGCTCGTCGAAGGCGGCTGGCTCGCCGAGCGCGCGCTGATCGTCATCGAGGAGGCGGCGGACGCCCCTCTCTCTCTGCCCGAGGGAATCGTCGAGGAAGAGCGCCGCCGCTATGGCGACACGCAGATCGTCGTCGCGCGGCGTTCATAAAAAGCTTAGGCTTTTTCGTAAGAAGCACCCCAACTCGAGGGGGCCGATTCAGCCTTCCTCAAGGTTTCGGCCGCCTTCTCTACGTAGATGCGTATTGCTGCGTAGAGGGTGCGTATGACGACGAAGAGACGACGGGGCGCATCGGCGCGCGCGTTTTTCCGAAACGACGCCGGCCAGGTGGCGATCTTGTTCGGTCTCATGGGCTTCGCGATTCTGACCGGCGTCGTCGGCGGCGTCGATCTCATGCGTCTCTATCAAGCGCGGCAGAAGCTCTCCGAGACGGCGCTGATGGCCTGTCAATTCGCCACGCGGCCGAGCGTCGTCGCTCTGGTGAGCGGGACCAACGTCACCGCCTATAGCAGCAAGGTGAACGCCTATATCGGCAACGCCATCGGCGCGCAGAGGCTCGGCGTCGCGCTCACCAATACGGCGCCCTTCTCCTATTCGGGGAGCGGCGCGGCCGATGTGACGCTGTCGACCAATGTGAAGACGGCCTTCTCGAAATTTCTGAACGCCACGCAGTTCAAAATCTCGGCGACCTCGCATTGCTTCGACACCATCGCCACTATCGATCAGCCGCCGTCCAGCACCGCCTCGGCGACCGTGCTCACCGAGACATTCGGCGTGACCGGCTGCACCGGCAGCAGCGCCTGCGGCTATCTCTATGCGGCGCCCGGAACCAAGGTCGCGATCGGCACTTGGGGATATACCGTCTCCACGCCGACGAATGTGTCGTCCTCGACGGTGGGCTACACGGGCTCGACCGGCGTCAAATGGGTGATCCTCGGCCATTGCCTCGAGGTCGACTCCAAGGTCTATTCCAACGCCGTGCCCGCCGGCGCGTTCAACACGGCCGAGCTCGATTGTGACAATGGATCGGGCACAGGCGGCAATTCGTCCATATCGACGATGCAATATCTCGCTGGCGGCAATTACGAGCTGCGCTATTTCTACAACTCGCGCGTGAAATATCCCAATTATGATCCGACCTATATCTGCGGATCGACAGCGAGCGACGTCTCCTTTGCGACCAGCGCCAACTCGACGTACATCAGCAATTCGACGACGACGACCTCGACCGGCAAGCTGCGCACCAATCAGATCAACGTCTATCTCGACGCCAACACGAGCGGAACGCCGCCGCTGCATCAGACCATAGACGGCGCGCAAAATCTCGGCGGCTCCAATCTCATCGACGTCTGCGTCTACTCGGGCAATTTCGATTGGGTCGAGCGCAGCGTGCGCATCTATGTCAACACGCCCGGCAATTATTGGCTGAGCTTCGCCGCCGACGGCGCCGGCGACTCCTATGGCGGCGCCATCGCGGACGTTCGCCTATGCACCGGCACTTGCTCCGGCTCGGTGACGGATAATTTTCCGTGGACGGCGTCGACGGTCTTGTTCGAGGACAAGTTCGACAGCCCGACCTACAGCTATTCGACGAGCGGCGCCGGCGCCTATATCAACACGTCCGGCAATATGACGACCAGCACGGGCACGAGCGGCTCCTCCAGCGGCTGGCCCAATCAGACCGCGAGCGGCTGGGGCGCGGCGCCGATCAATCAGCTCGATTATGTGATGAAATCGGCCATTGTCGGCGCGCAGTCGGTGGAACTGGGCGGGACCGGGACGACGGCGCACAGGCTCATCAGCCGCGGCTTCCTGCTCGATCCGGGCTATTACAAGGTTTCGTACTATTACATCTCTGACGCGAAGCTGCCGTCGCTCCCCACGCCGCTCGCCGATCCTTATTGCCTGTCCATGCCGCAAACCAGCAGCTGGAGCCTGCCGTCGGGATCGGTGTCGAATGTGACCTCGCGCATCAACGCTAGCATTGCCGCAACGGCGGTGGATGCGAGCAGCAGCTATGTCGGCGTCTTCATGTCGCATGGGCAGCTCGCGAGCACGCCCGTCGTCGGCGGCGCGCTCTCCTCGACGACCTCTTACACAAATCCCGACGGAACGACGACGACGACGCCGACCGTCGCGCCCGATGGCGTCAGCCTCACCAGCTACAATTCCGCGCAGGTCAATCCGCTCATCGACCTTTGCGCCTACGCCACCTCCTGGCAGACGCGGACCGCCAATGTGCTCGTCACCAAGCCGGGCTTCTATTGGCTGACCTTCTCCTCGATCGGGACGACGACGGAGAAATTCGGCGGCGCCCTCGATGATGTGAAGCTCACGGCGCTCGGCGGCCCATCGATGAGCGGCGCGCCTTCGTCCTATGTGAAATTGCCGACGCCGAGCGTCACGCCCGGATCGATCTCGACATTCTCGGGATTTCAGATCGTGAATGATCCGATCACCGTGCCGGCGTCGACGCTATGAGACGGCGCTTCTTCCGCGACGCGGCGCGCGATTTCGCGCGTGCGCGCTCCGGCGCGACGGCGGTGGAGTTCGCCTTTGTGGCGACGCCCTTTTTGATTCTCGTGCTGTGGATCGCGCAAGTGTCGATCTTCTATATCACGCAGACGTCGCTGGACGCGGGCGTCAACAGCGCCGCCGATTATCTGCGCAGGAGCTTCGCGCAGGCGACGCCAACCTATATCGACGCCGCCGCATTGAAAGGAAAAGTCGCCTCCGGCGGCGGCGGATTGGTGAAGAACAACGCCAATCTGCTCGTCGATCTTCGTCCATTGTGGCGGCTCGACTCGGGCGCCGTCGCGGTGACGGATGAGACGACGCCGGATTATGGCGCCGCCGGCGATCCGCTGGTCCTGCGCGCGCAGGCGCCAGCGATCGTCTTCGCGCCGGGATTCGGCGCGCTCGCCAATGTGCGCTCCAGCGCCATCGTCAGGCGGAAGAGCAAATGAGCCTTCGACGTCTCGTCGCGCGCTTTTCGGATCGACGCGGATTCGCCGCTGTGGAGTTCGCGCTGCTCGCGCCGGTCATCTTGGTGATCATCGCCGGCGTCACCGAATTTGGCCGCATTTATGTCGTCTACAACACGGTCAATCGGATCGCGACGCAATATGCGATCGCCTGGGCCGATTGCGCGGACTCCCCGGTCGGCGCCTGCTCGACGGAAATGTCGCTCTACACGCCGGCCTATGCGCTCGGCAATGTCGCCCCGCAGATCAAGGCCTCGAGCCTCACTCTGCAGATGTTTCAGATCACCATGGGCGCGACCTCGCCGACGATCGTCTATGCCTATCCGACCGGCGCGACGCTCTCCACCGCGCAGACCAATCTCATCAAGGCGACCTTCTCCAACGGACAGTCCGCCGTTCTGGTGACGGCGACCTATGCGCATAGCCTGGCGTTCTTCCCCAAATCGATGAACGCTCTGCTGTCGAGCCTGCTGACGCCGAGCTATACGGCGCTGCAGCTGAAGTCATGAGCCAGATCAGAATGGATTCCAAGTCGCTTCCGGCGTGAATTTCAAATAGCCGAGATTGAGGCCGAGGCGTGCGCCGACGCCCGCCCGGATCGGCGCGACGACGACGCCGTCCGCCGTGAGCTCGGTGAAGCCCAATCCGCCGACCAGATAGGCCGAGCCGGCGACGCCGCCGAAGCGGGTGAATATCGCATCGACGGAAGGCAGATTATAGATCAGCATCATGGTGCGGTCGCCATTGGCGCCGGCGTCGAAGCCGAGCGACGGCCCTTGCCAATAGACGCGCCGCTGGCCGGCGTTGCGCGTGTACATGACTCCTTCGCCATAGCGCAGGCCGCCGACGAAGGCGCCCGAGCCTTCCTGTCCCAGCACATAGGCGTTGGGCCGTCCCCAGCGCCGCGCCATCTGCTCGACGCCCTGCGCGAGATCGCGCGCTATGGAGCCGAAGAAGCGATGGCCGCTCTGCACCACCTCGTCGCCGGACATGGGCTCGGGTCTCGGCTCCGCCCGCACGTCATAGGCGGCGCGCGCCGGCGCCAGCGGAGACAGAGCGGCGGCGGTAGCGAGAGCCAGCATCTCTCTGCGCGTTGCGAGCGTCGCTTCTTTGCGCGTTGCGCACGTTTCTCGGCGAGTTGAATCTGCGGCGCGCATGACGAAGCTTCCCCATTGGGCGTTTACGAATCGATCTGCCGAAGTTTCGATGCGATCGTGTCGCGCCTGTGGCGCCTCGACGGCTCTTCTTCGCGAGAGGAAGAATCTCGCCGCGTTCTTAACAAAGTCTTGCGACTGCGGGATCGCCGAAAGCGATGAAAGGTCCGTTGCGATAGGCTTCGCCCGCCTTGCCGTAGAGAAGCGGGCGACCCGCAGGATCGACGACGCCGCCGCCGGCCGCGCGCAGCACCGCGTCGCCGGCCGCAGTGTCCCATTCCATCGTCGGGCCGAAGCGCGGATAGAGATCGGCCGCGCCCTCCGCCAGAAGGCCGAATTTGATCGAGGAGCCGACGTCGCGCGTCTCGGCGACTCGGTGCGTCTCCAGAAAGGCCGTGGTCGCCGCGTCGAGATGCGAGCGGCTGACCAGCGCCGTCGGCCCTTCGGCCGGCAGAGCGCGCACGCGCAACGGGCGCCAGGCCGCGCGTGGCGGCGCCGGCAGGCCGGGCGCAGCCTCGGCGCCGAAGGCCCGCGCGCCAGCAAACCATAATCGCCGGAGCGCCGGAGCATAGACCGCGCCGGCGCGCGGCGCGCCGGCGACGATGAGGCCGATATTGACGGTGAACTCGCCGCTGCGGGCCAGAAACTCGCGCGTGCCGTCGAGCGGATCGACGAGCAGGAAAGTCTCCGTGTGGGCGAAATCGGCGCCCGCGGCGGCGGCCTCCTCCGCGACGATGGGAAGGCCGGGCAGCAGCTCGGCGAGACGCGGCGTCAGAAAGGCCTCGATTTTCTCATCCGCCTCGCAGACCGGGCTCGCATCCTTCTTCGCGCGAGCGTCTATGGTGGGCGCGGCGAGAACATCCATCGCAATGGCGCCGGCGCGGGTCGCCAGATCGGCGAAAGCCGCCGCCAGCGCGTCGAAATCTTCGTCGCTCTCGAGCCGCACGCCTTTTTAGAACTCCAAATCGCCGCGCCGCTCGACGAGAGCGGCCTCGTTCGTCTCTTCCGCGCGCAGATCGTCGACGCGTCCCGCGGGCGGTCCGCGCCGCGCCGCTTCCACCAGCGCTTGCAGCGCGCCTTGCGGCCCGGCGGCGACGATCTCCACCGCGCCATCGTCGCAATTGCGCGCCCAGCCGGCGAGCGCGAGACGCCCGGCCTCCCGCGCCACAAAGGCGCGAAAGCCGACGCCCTGCACGCGCCCGCGCACGATGATGCGGAACACGCGGCGCGTCTCGCTCATTGCGCCGCCTCCACGGCGACATTGTCGATGAGCCGCGTCGCGCCGAGCTTCGCCGCGACCAGCAGGCGAATCGGCCCCTCGTGACGGCGGGCGACGCGCGCCAGAGTCTGCGCGTGCCGCGCCTCGAGATAATCGATGAGGAAGCCTTCGGCGGCGATCTGCTCGCGCGCTTCCGCCATCACATGGCCGATCGGCTCGCCCGCGGCGATGCGCTGCGCCGCCTCGCTCAGCGCGCGATAGAGCGCCGGCGCGGTGCGCCGCTCCTCGGACGAGAGATAGATGTTGCGTGAGGACATTGCGAGACCGTCCGCCTCGCGCAAAGTCGGCGCGCCGAGGATCTCCGCGCGCAGATCGAGATCGCGCACCAGGCGCTTTATCACCAGCAATTGCTGATAGTCCTTCTCGCCGAAGACGGCGATGTCGCAATCGGCTTGATTGAGCAGCTTGGCGACGACGAGCGCGACGCCGGCGAAAAGCGTCGGCCGGAAATGATCCTCGAGATCGGCGACCGCCGGCCCGCCCACAGCGACCGTGGCGGAAAAGCCCGGCGGATACATTTCCTCCACCGCCGGCGCATAGCAGAGATCGGCCGCAACGCTCGCGAGCTTCTCGACATCGGCGGCGAGCGTGCGCGGATAACGGTCGAAATCCTCGCCTGCGCCGAATTGCGTCGGATTGACGAAGACCGAGACCATCACGCGATCGGCGCGCCGGCGGGCCTCCTCCACCAGAGCGAGATGGCCCTTGTGCAGCGCGCCCATGGTGGGGACGAAGCCGACGCGCTCGCCGCGCGCGCGCCATTGCGCGACGCGCTCGCGCAGCTCGGCCAGCGTATGGACGGTGGGAACGGGAACAGCGCTCATCTTCGGCTCATCCTCTGCTGCGCATTGGGCGCATGGCTCTCCAGAAAGGCGATATAGGCGCCGGGCAGGCCGAGCGCGCGCGCCGAGGCGACGATATTCTCGACATAGCCCGGCGCCGCCGGCCCCTCGCGCGTCGCGGTTCCGATATAGACGAGCGCCCGCGCCGAGCCTACCGGCGCGCGCAGCACCGGCTGCACCACCTTGCGGTAGAGACCGCGGCCGATCTCCTCGTAACGGTCGAGCGCCGGCACATCCGCCACGGCGAGGTCATAGAGCAGGCCATGGACCTGCGCCCGCGCGTCCGGCGCGACAGTGGCGTAGCCCGTCTCCAGAATGGCGAAACGATAGCGCGCCAGCCGGCCGAGGCCGAGCGGCCGCGAATGCGGACAGCGGACGGCCATTGCGGCGACGTCCATATTGGCGCCATAGGCGAAATAGAGAGGCATGTGGTCTTTCCGAGCGGCGGGCGGACCTTAGCGCATGGCGCCGCCGCGAGCGAGGCGCCGGCGCGCCCCTCGCGGAAAGAAAAAGAGCCCGGCCTGCGCCGGGCTCCCAACCGAGAGCGGCCCCTGGGAATTAACCACCCTCATCGACTATTCTCAGCGTTGGATGCAGCTTTAGAAATGCGTCGAATCGACGCGAGGGCGAGAAGGGAAGACGGAAATGGAGGAGTTCGAAGGCGGCTTTCTGCGCAATACGGCGATCGGCCTCGTCCTGGCTCTGGCGGCGGCGATCGTCTATGTCTGGTTCCGCTAGGCGCGCGCCCGGTTGACGTGCGGTCATAGAGAAGCGATAGGCTTCGCCGCGAGTCCGGTCCGGCTCCGGGTTCGGAAGGGTGGCCGAGTGGTTTAAGGCAGCGGTCTTGAAAACCGCCGTGGGGGAAACTTCACCGTGGGTTCGAATCCCACCCCTTCCGCCAAAAATTAAATTAAATCAATATGTTATGCGGTTCATCCGAGGCGGCCCCCTAATTGGCTAGCCGGCCCCGCGTCCCTCACCACTTGCCTTTGCTGTCCTTCGCTACCATTTTTTGGTATCAAGGTGATATGAACGCAAAGCATCGGCGCACGCTGGAGGCGATCTTCGCCCGACCCGTTCCTTCGGACCTGCGATGGACGGATATCGAAAGCCTGCTCGTCGCGCTCGGGGCGGAGCGTTCGGAGGGGCGCGGCTCTCGCGTTCGGTTCCTGCTCGGCGGAGCGGAGGCGGTCTTCCATCGCCCGCACCCGCAGCCGGAGACCGACAAGGGCGCCGTCGTGGCGGTTCGTCGATTCCTCGAAAGCGCGGGAGCAAAGCCATGATCCTGAAGCATGACGGCTATATCGCCGAGGTGAGCTATGAAGACGGCGACGCGCTCATGAATGGGGTCGTGGTCAATGCGCGCGCCACGCTTCACTTCGCCGGCCGTGACATAGACGAGCTGCGCAGCGCCTTCGCCGAGACGATCGCCGACTATCGCGACTGGTGCAAAGCGCGCGACGTCGAGCCGGAGAAGCCCTATTCCGGCACCTTGTCGCTGCGCATTCCGCCGGAGCTTCATAAGCGCATCGCCGAGCAGGCGGCGAAGGCCGGCGAGAGCATCAATCAGTTCATCGCCGAACGGCTCGCGGAAGTGGCGTGAGCAGTCGCCTGCGCGGACCGCTATAGCCGCCCCCCGCGCCGAAACGCCTGCGGCGGCTGCCCGTAAACGCGCAGAAACGCCCGCCGCATTCGTTCTGGATCGCCAAAGCCGCTGTCGCGCGCGATTTGCTCGATCGTGTCGGCGCCATCCTCCAGCGCGCTCTTCGCTCTGTCGAGACGCAGGCGCTCGATCGCCTTGGCCGGCGTCGCGCCGGTCGCGCGGGAGAAGGCGCGCGCGAAATTGCGTGGGCTCATCGCGGCCTGCTCGGCAAGCTCCTCCACGGTGAGGCGATGTTGCAGACGCTCGCTCGCCCAGCGCAGCAGCGTCGCGAATTTGTCTTGCCTGCTCTCCAATTCCAGCAGCGCGGAAAATTGCGATTGCCCACCCGGGCGCCGATGATAGACGACGAGCTGCCGCGCGACGGCGCGCGCGACATCCTCGCCGAGATCGTCGCCGATCATCGCCAGCGCGAGATCGATCCCCGCAGTGATTCCGGCGGAGCTCCAGATCGGCCCGTCGCGCACGAAGATCAAATCGGGCTCCAGCCGGACCTTGGGAAAGCGTCGCTGAAAATCGCCGCTGCGGCTCCAATGCGTCGTCGCTCTGCGGCCGTCGAGCAGCCCGGCCGCCGCCAGCACATAGGCGCCCGAGCACACGCTCGCCACACGTCGCGCGCTCGTCGCTGCGCGGGCGACGAAAGCCAACGTGTTTCTGTCCGTGGCGGCGCCGCGCGTTCCGTATCCTCCGGCGATCAGCAGCGTGTCGCAGCGTCGCGCCGCGGCGAAGCTCGCCGCCGCCATGGCGACGCCGGACGAGGAGCGCACGAGGCCGGAAGCGGCGGCGATGGTCCGTATCGCATAGGCGCCGGGCGCGATGCGCGCGGCGATCTCGAAAGCGGCGATCGGTCCGGCCGCATCGAGAATCTGAAAGTCGTCGAAGATCAGCAGAGCGATGATCCGCGCGCTCATGGATCTGTCCGAAAAAGTTGGAAAACCGTCATTTGAGACAGAGCCTAGCTGCGCTACTCTGCCTTCGTCAACAAGTGGAGGCCCCGCAATGTCCGACCAAAGCCTGCGCATCGTCTTCGCGACTTTTCCGCGGCTCACCCAGCTCGATTTCACCGGGCCTTTCGAGGTGCTGTCGCGACTGCCCGGCGCGGCGGTCGTCGTCGCCTCGCGAGAGGGCGGCGCCGTCGCGTCCGACACGGGTCTCGAATTCGGCTCGACGCGCGCGCTCGCCGGCGTGGAGCGCTGCGATCTCCTCTGCGTTCCCGGCGGTCCCGGCGTCGAGGCGGCGTCGGTCGATCGCGAATTTCTGGAGCAGGTCGCGCGGCTCGCGGAAGGCGCGCGCTATGTGACCTCGGTCTGCAACGGCTCGCTGCTGCTCGGCGCCGCCGGCCTGCTGCGCGGCAAGCGCGCCGCCTGCCATTGGGCCTGGCGCGATCTTCTGCCATTGTTCGACGCCGTTCCCGACGCCGCGCGCGTCGTGCGCGACGGCCGCGTCGTCACCGGCGGCGGCGTGACGGCGGGAATCGATTTCGCTTTGACGCTCGCAGCCGATATCGCCGGCGAGCAGGTCGCGCGCGCGATCCAATTGTCGATCGAATATGCGCCGGCGCCGCCTTTCGACAGCGGGCGCCCGGAGACGGCGGGCGAAGCGCTGGTCGAATGGGTGACGCCGCGTTTCGCCGAGCGAAAGGCGCGCTTTGCGGCCTTGCATGGCTGAGCGCGGCGCGGCTTCTCCATTGCGGCTTTCTGTGCTCTATCGAGCGCTTCTGTCGCCGCAATGGATGCGCCCATGACCGCCGCCGCCACGCCTGCGCATGTCGTCATCGACGGCTTTCTCGGCGCGGCGCGCGCAGGCGAGCTGATGCAATTCGCGCTGGCGCATGAGAGCGAATTTTCGCAATCGCGTTTCTACACGGCCGAGCGCGCGGCGCGCATCGATACGTCGGTGCGCGATTCTTCGCGTCTTCTCGAGCTCGGCGCGCTGCGCGCGGCTTTCGCCGCATCTGTCGATTTGGTCCTCGCGCGTCTGACGCGCGAGTTGAATGCTCGTCTGCCGTCCGAAACGAAAAAAGAGATGGAGATGGTGCGCTATGGCGACGGCGGCTTTTTCAAGCGCCACGCCGATGCGCCGCCGCGACCGGACGGACACGACAGCGTGCGGGTTCTCACGCTCGTCTATTATTTTCACGCGCTGCCGAAGCGTTTCGACGGCGGCGCGCTGCGGCTCTTTTCGCCGGACGGCTTTGCGGACATAGCGCCGGCCTATGATCGTCTCGTCGCTTTTCCCTCCGCCGCATCGCATGAGGTGCACCCGACGCGCTGCGCGAGCGCATTTGCCGATGGAAGATTTTCGATCAATTGCTGGGTGAGGCGGGGGCGGGAAGGGCAATAGCCCTCGTCCTCGTGTTGAGGAGGCTTTGCCGCCTCCTCAACGGGGGGAAACCGAAACGGGATTCTTTTCGAGTTCCGGCGCCGCTCTCTTTTTCAGTGCATGATTCCGTGCTATTTTTTTTCTATGGGCAATCTTCAATCCGAAGTGTTCGAAGCCTTTCGGGCCGTCGACATTCCCGAGGACAAGGCTTTGAAAGCCGCGACCGCGCTGAGTCGACTTTGAAGGGCGAGCTTCTCGTCATCAAATGGATGATGGGGTTCGTGCTGGCGTTTCAGGTGGCGATTGCGGTGAAGCTGTTTTTGCATTGAATTTAACAAACTTGGGTTTGGACCAATTTCGACATCAGAAAAAATTCGAACATTGGCCCGCGAAGGATTCGGCGCTGCCGAAATCGCGAGACAACTCGGGATTCGATATCAGCACGCTTACAATGTCATCAAGGCCGGCGGCGCGGTAAGCGCCACTGGAAGACCAGCGCGCGCTTCTCGCGATCTCTCTCCGAAAGAGATCGCGCCGACGAAAAAAGCCCAACTGCCCATAGAGATACTGGTCGCGGGCGGCTTCGAATTTTCCGGGCGATGGATTTTCGAGAATGATGGCAAGCTGACGCTAGTGTCCTGATTCAGAAATTTCTATCCAGCTTTCGCGTGGAGGTCGATTGTACGACGACAGAAGCGTTCGATTGACGCCAGGATGTCGTCGGCTGACTTGGTCCAGCGCAGCGGTTTCGGATCGGCGTTCTGTTGGGCGAGGAAAGCCTTGATAGCGGCGATGAGGTCTTTGACAGACTTGTGCGCGCCTGGCTTGATCTGCTTCTCGGCCAGAAGCGCAAAGAAGCGTTCGACCTGATTGATCCACGACGACGATGTCGGAGTGAAATGCATGTGCCAGTGCGGCCGCTTGGCGAACCATCTGCGGATCATTTGCGTCTTGTGGCTCGAAGCATTGTCCATCACGACATGAATGTCGAGGCCGGAGGGAACATTGCGCTCGACTTCATCGAGAAACTTGCGGAACTCCTGCGCGCGATGGCGCGGCATGCACGTGCCGATCACGCTGCCAGCCTTCACGGCCGTCTCGGCCGTGACAGCCGCGATGAAGCCGGCAAATAGCGTCGTTGTGCCGTGCCGGTCGTAGTCGTGCGTGCGCCGCTCGACCTGTCCGGGGCGCATCGGCAGCAACGGCTGCGTTCGATCGAGCGCTTGTATTTGGCTCTTTTCATCGACGCATATCACCAGCGCCTTGTCGGGCGGATCGAGATAGAGACCAACGATGTCGCGCACTTTCTCGACAAATTGCGGGTCGGTCGAAAGCTTGAAGGTCTCGGTGCGATGTGGTTGCAGGGAGAACGCACGCCAAATGCGATGCACCGACGAAGTCGACACGCCCGATGCTTTCGCCATGCCGCGCGTGCTCCAGTGCGTCGCGTTCTTGGGCTGCGTTTCAAGTGTCTTGGTCACGATCTCTTCGACTCGGTCGTCGCCGATCTTGCGTGGCGCGCCACAGCGCGGTTCATCGTCGAGACCATCGAGACGGTGCTTGGCGAAACGCTCGCGCCATGTGCGCACGGTCTGCCGTGTTACGCCGACCGCGGCCCCGATCTCGCAGTTGTTGAGCCCCTCGGCGGCCCGCAACACGATCTCCGCGCGCTGCGCATCCCCGCGCGCTACCTTGCGTCGCCGAACGAGCCGGTTGAGGTTTTCCCGTTCGACCTCGCTCAGCTCGATCTTGGTCGCTTTGGTCGCTCTGCCCTTCGCCATGTCCGCCCCTCCGAATCTCCATTGGGACCAAAGAATCATGATCGCGGAGACATGGCTACAAATTTATGAGACGGGACACTAGATCGGCCTGCCCCGAGAATGGTCGGCGTCTACGCATTTGTGAAATGCGGAACAGCGCTCTACGTCGGCGTGGCGACAATGGGGCTCGCCAAACGGCTCTATTTCTACGGAAACCCTGGCGCTACCCAGGTTACGAGCCAGCGCTTGAACGCCATCATCAAGAATGAGCTGCGATCCGGGCATTGTATCGACCTTTATACAGCCGCTCCGGCTGATCTCGAATGGAATGGCCTTCCGATTCATGCGAGCGCAGGCCTCGAACTGGGCCTTATCAAAAAGTTCGATTTGCCTTGGAACGTGCGGAGCGCGATGTAGGCGGACGCCCTCGATCAATTTAAGTTCATTGTATGTTCTCATCCCCCCTCGCGCTTCCCCTCGCGAATCGCTAAAATCCCCTCCATGGCCAAATCCGATGATCTCTTCGGCGGCGCCCCGCGCAAGCCGGCCGCCGCTCCCGCCGCGAAAGCGCCCAAGGCCCCGGCGGAGTATGACGCCGCCTCTATCGAGGTGCTCGAGGGGCTGGAGCCGGTCCGGCGGCGGCCGGGCATGTATATCGGCGGCAAGGACGAGGCCGCCATGCATCACCTCTTCGCGGAGGTGCTGGACAATGCGATGGACGAGGCCGTCGCCGGCCACGCCAGCTTCATAGAGGTGACGCTCGAGCCGGGGGGCTGGCTCACCGTCGTGGACAATGGCCGCGGCATTCCGGTCGGGCCGCATCCGAAATTCCCGAAGAAGTCGGCGTTGGAAGTGGTCATGACCATGCTGCACGCCGGCGGCAAGTTCGACTCGGGCGCCTATCAGACCTCCGGCGGCCTGCATGGCGTCGGCGTGTCCGTGGTCAATGCGCTGGCGGAGCGGCTGGAGGTGGAGGTGGCGACCGGCCAGCAGCTCTATCGCATGATTTTCTCGCGCGGCCTGCCGCAGGGAAAGCTCGAGCAATTGGGCCGCATCGCCAATCGCCGCGGCACCAAGGTGCGCTTCAAGCCGGACGCGGAAATTTTCGGCCCGGCGACGCATTGGCGCCCGGCGCGGCTGTTCCGCATGGCGCGCTCCAAGGCCTATCTCTTCGGCGGCGTCGAGATTCGCTGGCGTTGCGCCAAAGAGCTGATCGAGCCGGGCTCGGATGTGCCGGCCGAGGCGGTGCTGCGTTTCCCCGGCGGGTTGCGCGATTATCTCGCGCGCGAGACCGAGGGCAAGGAGCTGGTCGCCGATCAGCCTTTCGTCGGCAAGGTGCAGCGCGAGGGCGGCCATGGCTCGCTCGAATGGGCCATCGCCTGGTTCGCCAATGAGGACGGCTTCTCGCACTCCTATTGCAACACGATTCCGACGCCGGACGGCGGCACGCATGAGGCGGGCTTTCGCCTCGCTCTGCTGCGCGGCTTGAAGGATCACGCCGAGCGCATCGGCCAGGCCAAGCGCGCCGCCAATGTGACGGCGGATGATCTCATGGGCCAGTCGGCGGCGATGATCTCCGTCTTCATTCGCGAGCCGGAATTCCAGGGCCAGAACAAGACGCGGCTGATGAATGTCGAGGCCTCGCGCCTCGTCGAGGGCGCGGTGCGCGACGCTTTCGACCATTGGCTCGCCGGCGCGCCGTCGCAGGCGACCAAGCTGCTCGATTTCGCGGTGGAGCGCGCCGAGGAGCGCATGCGCCGCCGCGCCGAGAAAGAGCAGGCGCGCAAATCCCCGACGCGCAAATTGCGCCTGCCGGGCAAGCTCGCCGACTGTACCAACACGTCGTCGCAAGGCTCGGAGATATTCATCGTCGAGGGCGATTCCGCCGGAGGCTCCGCCAAGGCGGCGCGCGACCGCGCCAGCCAGGCCGTGCTGCCTTTGCGCGGCAAGATTCTCAATGTCGCATCGGCGGGGCGCGAGAAGCTCGCCGCCAATCAGCAGCTCGCCGATCTGGTGCAGGCGCTCGGCTGCGGAATCGGCACTCATTATCGCGACGAGGATTTGCGCTACGACAAGATCATCGTGATGACCGACGCCGATGTCGACGGCGCGCATATCGCTTCGCTGCTCATCACTTTCTTCTTCCGGCAAATGCCCAAGCTCATCGACGGCGGCCATCTCTATCTCGCCGTGCCGCCGCTCTACAAGCTGACGCAAGGCGCCAAGACCGTCTATGCGCGCGACGACGCGCATCGCGACGAGCTGGTGAAGAAAGTGCTGACCGGCAAGGGCAAGATCGAGACGAGCCGCTTCAAAGGCCTCGGCGAGATGATGCCGGCTCAGCTCAAGGAAACGACGATGGACGCCAGGAAGCGCACGCTGCTCAAGGTGGTGATCGCCGGCGAGGAGCGCGAGGAGACGGCCGATTGCGTCGAGCGGCTGATGGGCGCCAAGCCCGAGGCGCGCTTCGCCTTCATTCAGGAACGCGCCGCTTTCGCCACGGAATTGGATGTGTGACCGGGGAACCGCGGGCCGGGCGGCGACGTTTACCGTTTCGTGCAAGGAGCGCATTGGCGACGAGTGATTTTGGCGACGAGTGATTTGGAAATGATTTTCTCGCCCGCCGGCGGCCATTGGGCTATGGTCCGCCCTACTCGAAGCGGGCGACGGGCGTCGAGAGGTCGAGCTTGACAGAGATCGACGGAAGAAGCGAGGCGTCTGCGCCGCAGCGGCGGGACGATCGCGACGAAGCTCTCGCGCTCGAGCGCATGCGCATGGCGCTCGACGCGAGCCTCACCGGAATTTGGGATTGGGATCTCGTCACCGGCGAGGTGCATCTCGACGCGCGCGTGCGCGCGCTCTGGGCGCTGCCGGACGATGCGCCGGGCAGCTTCGAGATTTTCCGCAACGCCATGCACAAGGACGATAAGGCGCAGACGCGCGAGGCCGTTCAGGCCGCGCTCGATCCCGGCGCGCTCGGCGATTATGAGGCGGAATATCGCGTGATCGGCCAGACCGACGGCGTCGAGCGCTGGATCGCGGTGCGCGGCCGCACTTTCTTCGAAGGCGGACGCGCCGCGCGCATCATCGGCACGGCGCGCGACATCACTGATCGCAAGCGGCGCGAGGATCATGTCCATGTGCTGCTGCGCGAGCTGGTGCATCGCTCCAAAAATCTTCTCGCCGTGGTGCAGGCCATGGCGCGGCAGACGGCGGCGGGCGCGCCTTCGCTCGCCGATTTCCAACGCAAGTTCGCCGCGCGCCTGCAGGCGCTCTCCATGGCGCATGATCTGCTCGTGTCGCAGGATTGGCGCGGCGCATCCATGGTCGAGCTGGCGCGCGCGCAATTGTCCTATTGCCTCGACGTCGCCTGCGTCGAGGAGCAGACGCGCGCCGGCGGCCCCGATCTGATGCTGAAGCCGGAGGCCGCGCAGAACATCGGCCTCGCATTGCATGAGCTTTCGGTGAATGCGCTGACGCATGGCTCGCTGGCGCAGCCGGACGGGCGCATAGAGCTGCATTGGCGCCTCGAGGACGGGCGCTTTGTGGTGGAGTGGCGCGAGTTCGGCGGCCCGGTCGTTTCCGAGGCGCCGTCTGAAGGCTTCGGCCACAAGGTCATCAAGCGCCTCGTCGCGCAGGCGCTCGGCGGCGAGGCTAGAATCGGCTTTCCGCCCGACGGCTTCGAATGGACGCTCGCCGTGCCGGCGGCGCAGGCGCTGGCGGAGTGAAGGCGCGCTCCCCTTCTCCCACTCGTGGGAGAAGGTGGCCCTCGCGTTAGCGAGGGTCGGATGAGGGCTCGTCCAGCGACGACATGATCGGCAATCTAGAGCGCGGAGAACCGCGGCGGCCCTCATCCGACCCGACTTCGTCGGGCCACCTTCTCCCCCTGCGCGGGAGAAGGGCGCGCGAACCTATTTTGTTTCCGAAGGCCGAGAGGTTTCAGCGCGCGAAATACGTCTCGATGATGCGCTTGTAGATCGCCGTCAGCCCATCGACATCCGCGATGCACGCATGCTCGTCCACCGCATGGATCGACTCGTTGAGGAGGCCGAACTCCAGCACCGGACAATCGCGCGTGATGAAGCGTGCGTCCGAGGTTCCGCCGCTGGTCGAAAGGCCCGGACGGCGACCCGTCATCTCCTCGATCGCGCCGGCGACCAGCGCGCTGAAATCACCCGGCGCGGTGAGGAAGGGCAGCGAATTGCAGGGCAGGAACTCCACCTCCACTTTCGCGCCGGCGGCGGCGGTCTCGATCACGCGGCGGATTTCCGCCTGCAGCGTTTCCAGCGTCCACACATTGTTGAAGCGAATGTTGAAGCGCGCGCGCGCCTCGCCGGGAATGACATTGGCCGCCTGATTGCCGATGTCGATCGACGTCACCTCGAGATTGGAGCGGTCGAAATGCTCCGTCCCTTCGTCGAAGCGATGCGTCGACAGCGCCGTGACGATGCGGGCCACGACGGGCGTCGGATTTTCCGCGCGATGCGGATGGGCGGAATGGCCCTGCTTGCCGCGCACCACGAGACGCCCGTTGAGCGAGCCGCGCCGGCCGATCTTGATCGTGTCGCCGAGCTCTTTGACATTGGTCGGCTCGCCGACGATGCAATGGTCGAAGATCTCGCCATGGGCCTTCGCCCAATCGAGCATTTTCACCGTGCCATTGACGGCCGGTCCTTCCTCGTCGCCGGTGATGAGGAAGGAGATGGCGCCCTTGGGCGCGCCATGCTCCTTCACATAGTCGATTGCGGCGGCGGCGAAGGCGGCGATGCCGCCCTTCATATCGGAGGCGCCGCGGCCGAAAATCTTGCCGTCGGCGATCTCGCCGGAGAAGGGATCGAAGCGCCAGCGCTCTGGATTGCCGCTCGGCACCACATCGGTATGGCCGGCGAAGACGAGATGCGGCCGGCCCTCGCCGATCTTGGCGAAGAGATTGTCGATGTCCGGCGTGCCTTCCTCTGTGAAGACCAGCCGATGCGTGACGAAGCCCGCCTCCTTCAAGCGCTGCTCGAGCACGCCGAGCGCGCCGGCGTCGGCCGGGGTGACGGAAGGGCAGCGAAGGAGATCGCGGGTGATGGAAAGGGCGGGGGAGAGAGTCATGGACGGAAGTTAGGGAAATGCGAGGGGCTCTGCAATGAGCGAGTAGCGAATAGCGCAGCTCGCTAATCGCTCCCGACCTCCCTGGCCCAAAAACTGCTTCCTCGCGACTACGGAGACAAATGTCCGAAAGGGAACAGGAAATGTCCGAGGAGACCGGGGGCTATTTCATCGATTGGGACGGCAAGATGCGGCCCATCGGCCAGCCCGGCAAAGGGCTGCGCTGCGAGGTGGATTTGAAGGCCAAATATGTGATGGTCTTCAACAAATATGGCGGGCTCGATCACGAGTCGACCTGGTACGCCGATGAGGCGGCCGTCGCCAAGGCGGGCCTCAAGGTCGTTCACGCCGATCTCGATTCGCCGATCAAGATTTCCTCGATCGACTGATTTCGCGAGCTTTCCGCGGGGGCGGGAAGGGGGCACGGGGCGCCTGTGGCTGCGGGCGCCCCGATTTTTTTGTCCGATCCGGCGATCACGCGCCCTGCGGATGCGCCAGCGGCGGATGCTCGACATGGCGGGCGTGCAGCCGGAAGGCCAGGATCAGCTCCACAATGCCGAGCGCTATGGCGTAGATGCCGAGCCACCAGGTGAGCACCACCGCGCCGATGACCGGCGTCAGCAGCAGGAACAGGCCGAACACCACGGCGAGCAGGCCGCCCAGCGCCAGCCACCAGCGGCCGTGATCCTCCTTCAGATCGAGCGCGGAGCCGAAGGTGAGCGCGCCGCCGACGACCTCGCCCGCGCCGAACACGGCCACGAAGATGAGAGCGGTGATGCCCGGCCAGAAGGCCGCGAAGGCGCCGGCGGCGATCTTCACCAGACCGGCGAGGAAGAGAAACAGCCAAGCCTCGCCCTGCCGCGCGGCGCGCACGGCGGCGACGATCGTCGCTATGCCGTCCACGGCGGCGAAGATCGCGAAGACCAGCACCAGCGACAATATGGTCACGCCGGGCTGGAACACGGCGATGAGGCCGAAAATGATCGCCGCGAGGCCGCGCAGGCCGATGGCCCACCAATTATGGGCGAGAATGGCGTTCTTCGCTTCCAGCTTGTTCAGATCGAACGGGCTGCCGCGAAACGGTTCGCCGGATACGCTGCTCGTGCTCATGCTTGGCTCCTCGGAATTTCGATGCCGCGAGGCGACGGCTCACCGACGGGGGAGCCGTTCCCCCGCATGACATTGGTCCGTTTCGCATTTCGTCCAGGCCTCCGCCGGGGACGGCGCGTCGCATCGTCACGGCGCAATTACTTTCTCGATTTTAACCAAATCGCCATCGTTTTTGCCTAAGCTTCCGATGCGGCCATTTTTCGATTTGCGGGCGACGAGCGCCTGAAAGGTCGTTGATCTTGAAGAATAGTCTCATAAGTAAACTACATTCTTTGTTCAGCGTTCCGACCGACGACGTGGAGCTGATTCGCGCACAGTTTCGCGCCTTTGCGCGGCAGATTCCGCTTCTCTATTTCATCCTGGCGACCAACGCGCTCGCCGTGATGTTCACCTTCGCGAAATTCGGCCATCCGTGGCTGTCCGTCTATGCGCCGAGCGCGCTTTGCGGCCTCTGCCTTCTGCGCGGCGTCGCCTGGTGGCGGATCGGGCGCTCGCAGGTGCCGGACGACATCGCCATCCGTCAAATGCAGCGCACCAACAGGCTGGCCTTTTTCATCGCCTTGGCCTTCACCGCCTGGGGCCTGTCGCTCTACAGCTATGGCGACGGCGACGCCTATGCGAAGGCGCAGATCGTCTTCTTCCTGGCCTTGACGATGATCAGCTGCAACTTCTGCCTGATGCATCTGCGCTCGGCGGCGCTCAACGTGACCTTGGTCGGCGTCGCGCCTTTCAGCCTCTTCTTCTTTTTCGCGGACGAGGGGCATTTTCGCGCAGCGGCGATCAATCTGGCGCTCGCCGCCATCGGCATGATCGCGATATTGATGATCTATTACCGCGATTTCGCGCATCTCGTGGCCTCGCGCCGCTCGCTGGCGGAGAAGCAGGCCGAGACGCAGCGGCTCAGCGACGAGAATTCGCGTCTCGCCAATATGGACGCGCTGAGCGGCCTGCCCAATCGCCGCGCGCTGATGACCAGGCTCGACCAGTGCAGCCGCGGCGCCGGCGCGACGCCCACCGCCGTCGTCTATATCGATCTCGATGGCTTCAAGGACGTCAACGACACTTACGGACATTCGACCGGCGATCGGCTGATCGACATAGTGGCCAAAGAGTTCCTCTGCCTTCTGCCCGAGGGCGCGATGCTGGCGCGCGTCGGCGGCGACGAGTTCGCGGCGGTGGTCTCGGCCGCGGACGCCGAGCGCGCGGCGCGCGCCTTCGCCAGCGGCGCGCTCACGGCGCTCGCGCGTCCAATCCGCATCGGCGATCGCGCGGTGCAGATCGGCGCGAGCGTCGGCGTCTGCTGCACGGAGGCGGACGGCTGCGACGCGCAGGAGCTGTTCCGTCGCGCCGATATCGCCATGTATCACGTCAAGGCCAATGGCAAATCGGGCGTGAGGATCTACACGCCCGATCTCGATCTCGAGCGCCAGCGCCAGCAGGACATAGAGGATCAGCTGCGCCGCGCCCTGCGCGCCGACGAGCTCGAGGTGGTCTATCAGCCCATCGTCGGCGCAGCGGAAAATCGCGTCGTCGCCGTCGAGGCGCTGGTGCGCTGGCCGCGACGGCCGGAGGGCGAGCTCCCGCCCGATCAGTTCGTTCCGATCGCCGAGCGCAGCGGGCTCATCAATCAGCTCGGCCTGTTCGTGCTGCGTCGGGCCTGCGAGGATTTTCTCGATGTCGAGGCGATCAAGGTCGCCGTCAATGTCTCGCCCGCTCAGTTCCGCGATCCCGATTTCGAGCGCGCGGTGATGCGGACCCTGCTGGAGACCGGCTTCTCCTCCGCGCGTCTCGAGCTCGAGGTGACGGAGGGCTATCTGATCGATCATCCGCAGCGGGCGGCGGCGGTGATCTCCTTCCTGAAGACGCTGGGCGTCGCCGTGGCGCTGGATGATTTCGGCGCCGGCTACACCAGCATCGCCTATCTGCAGAAATACGGCTTCGACCGCATCAAGCTGGACAAATCGCTGGTCGATCGGGTGACGATCGAGAAATCGACCGGCGTGCTCGTCGCCGGCGCCATTCACATGGCCAATGCGCTCGACATGGCCGTGACCGCCGAGGGCGTGGAGACAGAGGAGCAGGCCTATGTGCTCGGCCTCGCTGGCTGCCAGCGCCTGCAGGGGTTTCTGTTCGGTCGGCCGATGCCGCTCGGCGCTTTTCTGGCGATGGCCGCCGCCGCCGCGCCGGCGCCGACGGCGGTCTCGGCCGCTTGACGAAACGGAGGAGCCCCGCGCCTTCGATTTTTATCGGCCGCGCTGGTCCCAGGAGCCGCCCATCGTCTTCACGAGATGGATGTAGTCGAAAAGATCGCTGAGCATGAAATGGCGGTTCTCGATCGTCTTCATATGGGCGACCGTGTGAGCGTCGCCGGCGAGATAGCGGGACGCGGTCGTTCGAAACTGCTCGGGCAGGCTGAGATTGAAAGAGGAAGGCTGCGTGAGCATGCGGCAAATCTGGTCGAAGAGCAGCCGGAAGCGCTCGTCCTCCGGGTCCATGTAGACGTCCCCGAAATCCTCCTTGTAGCGGCCGAAAAGAGCGAGATAATCGTCGCTGTCGGGCTTTTGCTGCATCTGGCTCCTCCCTGCCGGCTCGAGACCCTTCGGCATGAAAGAACGGCGCCACATGCGGCGCCATTTGAGCCCGGCCCGGCAAATCCGCTATAGAGAAGCCGCCGCGCCGCAGCGGCCTTTCCCCCGAGGCGTTCCCGATCGTGACCTTTGGCGCTGCTCCCTCCCTCACTTCCGCTTTCACGCCCTTCGACGCCGGCGCGGAGGTCGTCGCCGCCGCCTTTCTCGGCGAGACGCCCGTGCTCGCGCTCGCCGATGGGCGGCTCGTCCTTCTCGAAGGCGATGCGCCTCGGCATGTCGTCGCCCATGCGGACGGCGCCATATTGGTCGCGGCGAGCGACGGGCGGCGGCTGATCACCGGCGGCGACGATGGCCGCGTCGTCGCGTCGGACAGCGTCGGCGGGCTCGAGATCATCGCCGATGAGAAGGGCAAATGGATCGACGCCGTCGCCGCGCGCTTCGATGGGACGCTCGCCTGGTCCGTCGGCCGCGAGCTGCGCGCGCGCACGCCAAAGGGCGAGGTCAAGACGCTGCCGCTGCCGTCGAGCTCGCGCGGAATCGCCTTTTTTCCCAAGGGCTATCGGCTCGCCATCGCTCACTACAATGGCGTCTCGCTGTGGTTCCCCAATGCGGGCGCGCCGGAGTTTCTGGAGTGGAAGGGCTCGCATATCGACGCGACGGTCTCGCCGGACGGCAAATTCGTGCTCACCACCATGCAGGAGAACATGCTGCACGGCTGGCGCGTCTCCGATGGCAAGAATATGCGCATGGCCGGCTATCCGGCGAAGACGCGCTCGCTCTCCTGGTCGCATGACGGCAAATGGCTCGCCACCTCCGGCGCCGACGCCTGCGTCGTCTGGCCCTTCCAAGCCAAGGACGGGCCGATGGGCGAGGCGCCGCGCGAATGTGGCGTGCGGGCGGAGGTGAAGGTGACGCGCGTCGCCTTCCATCCGAGCGCGCTCGCCGTGGCGATCGGCTATGAGGATGGCATGGTGCTGCTCTGCCGCCTCACCGACGCCGCCGAGCTGCTGGTGCGCGCCCCGGACCAGGGCGAGCCGGCGCGCATTTCGGCTCTGAGCTGGGACGCCAAGGGAACACGGCTCCTCGTCGGCGCCGAGAATGGCGCGGCCGGCGTGCTGATGCTGCCGAAGAAATAAGACAAAGAGCGGGAGGCGAGATGGCCGCCCAAATTCCCAAAGTTCTGTCGATCGCCGGTTCCGATCCGAGCGGCGGCGCCGGCGTGCAGGGCGATCTCAAGACGTTTTCGGCGCTGCGCTGCTATGGCATGGCGGCGATCACGGCGCTGACCGCGCAGAACACGCGCGGCGTCAGCCTCGTCCATGTGGTTCCGGCGCCGGTCGTCGCCGCGCAGATCGACGCCATCTTCGCCGATATAGAGGTGGATGCGGTCAAGATCGGCATGCTGGCCGAGCCTGTGATCGCGCAGGCGGCGGCGGACTCTCTCGCCCGCGCCGGCGCGCGGCGCATCGTCCTCGATCCCGTGCTGGTCGCGACGAGCGGGGATTCGCTCTCCGCCACCGGGCTGGTCGAGGCCGTGATCGCTCGGCTCTTTCCGCTCGCGGCTCTGGTCACGCCCAATCTGCCGGAGGCGGCGGCCCTGCTCGGAGCGTCAGACGCCGCCACGCCACAGGAGATGGTGGCGCAGGGAAGGGCGCTCGTGGCGCGCGGCGCCCGCGCCGTGCTGATGAAGGGCGGGCATCTCGAGGGCGAGCCGCTCGACATTCTCGTCGCGGGCGAGGATGTTCACGCGTTCCACGGCGCGCGCGTGGCGACGCGCAATCTTCACGGCACCGGCTGCGCGCTCTCCTCCGCCATAGCGGCGAATCTCGCGCATGGCGCCGAGCTGGTCCCGGCGATTCGCTCGGCCAAGGATTTTTTGACAGAGGCGCTCGGCGCGGCGGATGTGCTCGCGCTCGGCGGCGGGCGCGGGCCGCCGCACCTTCTCCAGTCTCTCTGGAAAAGCTGAAATCAGCGCAGGATTTGCGCCGACCGCCGTCCCCTGCCGCGCAGCGAGGCGATGCTGGTGCGATCGAGGATCAGCGCCATGGCGTCGCGCACGTCCAGCATCAGATCGCGAATCGCGCAGGCGTCCTCGTCCGGGCAGTCGTTGCAGCGCTGATAGGCGGTGCGGCTGGCGCAGGCGATGGGCGCGAGCGGGCCGTCGAGAATGCGGATGATCTGGCCGACGGTGATCTTGTCGGCCGGACGGGCGAGGTGATAGCCGCCGCCCTTGCCCTTCTTGCTGTTGAGAATGCCGGCGTTGCGCAATTCCAGCAGAATCGCGTCGAGGAACTTGCGCGGGATGTTGTTCTGCGTCGCCATGTCGCCGGCGAGGCACTGCCCTTCGGCGCCGGCGAGATGGATCAGCGCCTTGAGCCCGTATTTCGCTTTGTTGGACAGCATCGCTTCGCAATCTCTCCCGTCCGCGCGCCGCAGTGAGCGCGAGCCTCGCCTCCAGCAAGTCGGCAAACCCCATGGGCTGTCTCGCGATCTGCGCCTCGAGCGAGGCGATTTCGCGATGGCGAAACGCGAGGGGAGCGCGCCGAAACCCATGGGCGGCGAAGCGGATAGAATAGATATATCGACTATCACGCAAGAAGGAAAACGCCAGCATCGAATCCGCCGCGGAGCAGAAAATTTCTGCCGCTGAAAGGGTTCCGCCGCCCCGCCCGCGCTTTTTGCGCAGCCAGCGGATCACTAATTCACTAGAATTCTAGAGTGATGCCGGCTGTCCAGACAAAGCTTTCGCGCTGGCCCGGACGCAGCCGCCCGCGCGCGGGGCGGCGGCCGGGGAAACCGTCGACGCCCATAGGATTTGTCGCCCGCCATTGTGCGTCGCACAGTCCCGCTGGACGGAAAGGCGTTTCATCGTTAGGACGTGCGGCTATCCCGGAGAATGTCAATGGCGCGCACGCGCATCTGTCTCGCACGGCACGGCGAAACGAATTGGAATCTCGAGAGGCGCGTTCAGGGGCAGCTGAACATCCCCCTGAATGTGAGAGGGCTGGCGCAGGCCGAGGCGCTGGCGCGAGAGCTCGGCTCCACCCGTTTCGACCGCATCTACAGCAGCGATCTCGAGCGCGCTGTGCAGACCGTCACGCCGCTGGCGCGCCGGCTCGGCCTGCCCATAGAGACGAGCGTCGCGCTGCGCGAGAAAGACGACGGCGAATGGCACGGCATGACCTTCGACGATGTCGACCGCGCCTTTCCGAGCGAGCACGCCAAGCACCGCCAGCGTCAGGCGGATTTCCTCATTCCAGGCGGCGAGACGCTCTCCGCTTTCGCCGCGCGCGTCGGCGATGAGCTGACCGCAATAGCGGCGCGGCATCCGGGCGAGACGGTGCTCATCGTCGCCCATGCGGGCGTGCTGGACATAGGCTATCGCCTCGCCACCGGCCTCGGCCTCTCCGAGAAGCGCGATCCGCCGGTGCTGCACGCCGCGCCCAATTGGTTCCTCTATGAGGACGGTCGCTGGACGCTCGAGCGCTGGGCGGAGGAGGGCGCGCGCGAGCGCGTCGTCATGCCCTATGACGGGCGCAAGCTGGAGCGCCGTCCGGCGGCGCGGCTGCTGCCTTTGGACGAGCAGAATCGCGTTCTTCTGTTCCGCTATTCGACGCGCCTGTCGCCGGTGTTCGTCGAGCAGGGACATTCGCATTTCTGGGGCTCGATCGGCGGCGCCCTGGAGCCCGGCGAGACCTTCGACGCCGCGGCCCGCCGCGAGCTCGCCGAGGAGACCGGCCTCACCGGCGTCGAGATCGGCGACATCGTCTTCTCGCGCGCGTTTCCGATGCAGCTCGGCGAGGATTGGTTCCAGGCCGACGAGCGCTTCTACGCCATTCGCACGGGCGAGTTCACGCCCGACACCAGCGGCTTCACCGAGATAGAGCGCAGCGACGTGCTCGGCTGGAAATGGTGGAGCGCGGAGGAGATCGCCTCGACGCGGGAGCTAGTGTTCCCCGAGGCGCTGGATTGGCTGCTGGGGAAGCTGCGCCGCTGAACTTCGCCGAAAGGCTCGCGGGGTCCGAGACGTTTCGGACCGCGAGCCTTCAGGCTCGCATTCCTCAGTCGAAATCCGCGGCGATGAATTCCGGCAGCGCCTCCGCGCGTAGGGAAAAATTCGCGAGAGCCGGATAATCGGCAGGGTCGAGGCGATCGGCGAGCACGAAGCGCGAGAAGCGCCAGGCGACGGCCGTCGTTATATCCGCCTGCAGCAAGCGCGCGCCGAAGAGAAAGCTCTCCTGGGCCTCCGCGACCTCTTTTTCCAGCAGCCGATAGGCGGCCAAAAGCTGGCCTTCGACGCGCTCGACCCAGGGCGCATGCCGCCTCTCGTCGGGCCGCTTCGACTCATAGACGAGCTGCACGGTCTTCTCATTCGCCGCCAGCGCCAGCCCGATGATTCGTTGCGCGCGCAAGAAATGCTCCGGCCGTTCCGGCGTGAGCCTCCGCTCGGCGGGGACGAGACGCTCCAGATATTCGAGGATCAGAGTCGAATCGAGCAGCGTCACGCCTTCATTGGTGACCAGCGTCGGCGCCTTCACGATCGGATTGACTCCGGCGAAGGCGTCGAAATCGCGAAACACCGACAATGGCTCGTGCACGAAAGGCAGGCCGAATGCGTTCAGCGATACGGCGACGCGTCTGACATAGGGCGAATCCAGCATTCCGATGAGACGCATTTTTCAAAATCCTTCTCGCTCGCCCCGGCCCAAAGACGCCATCATTGCGACAAATGCGATAATTCGACGACCATTGCGATTTTCGCGCATAGGGCGAAAATGAGCAATCTCTGCAATGCGCTTGGCGCGGCGCCCCTTTATGCTCGAAATCCATGAAGCAGACGACACGCAATGATTATGCGCGGCGCATCGGGCGCGTCACCGAGGCGATTTTTCGCGATCCCGCGCGCGCCCGCTCGCTGGAGGAGTGGGCGGCGCTCGCCAATTTCTCGCCATTTCATTTTCATCGCATCTATCGCGCCATGCAGGGCGAAAGCGTCGCCGACACGATTCGCCGCGCCCGCCTCACCCTTGCCGCGCGGGCGCTGGCGACGAGCGCGCGCAGCGTCGCCGATATCGCATTGGAGGCGGGCTATGAGAATGCGCAGAGCTTCGCGCGCGCCTTTCGCGGCTTCGTCGCCGTGAGCCCTACGCAGTTTCGCGCGACGCATCGCGCCGCCGCCGATTTCACTCTGCCTTCCCCCGTCGTCGTCACGAGAAAGGACGCAGCCATGAATGTCGAGATCGTCGAGCTGGCGCCGATTCGCGCGCATCTCCTCGAGCACAAGGGGCCGGTGGCGTCGATACCGGAGACATGGGCGGGCCTGTGGCGCTGGCATATGCAGGCGGGCCTCGCCGGGCGGGCTCTTTATCCGATCGGCGTCTGCTATGGCGACCCGGAAGAAGATTGCGGCTTTCGCTATTGCGCCGGCCTGGTTTTTCCAGAGGGCGTCGCCGCTTCGGGCGAGGTGACGATCGCCGATATCGTCGGCGGGCGCTACGCCTCCTATCGGCATGTCGGCCCCTATAGCGGGATCGGCGCGGCCTTTCAGAAGCTCTATGGCGAATGGCTGCCGCCCAGCGGCCATGAGCCGGATGATCGCCCCGCGCTCGAGATCTATCGCAACACGCCCTATGACGCGCCGCCCGAAGGGCTGATCACCGATCTGCTCATTCCGGTGAAGTGATCAGCGCGCCATACGAAAGCGCAATATGCGGCTCTCGCCGATGTCGAAAAACTGAATGCGCTTGGCGCCGGCGCGCTCGGCTGTCTTCGGCCAGAAGGCGCGGGCGGCGGCATTGTCGCGGTGGAAGGACAGCTCCCACCAGCCGACGCGCGTGCGAAAGGCTCGGCGCGCCGCCTCGCCGCCGCAGCCGCTGCGGCGCAGATGAGGCAGCACGTAGAATTCCGCTACGGAAGCTTCGACCGGATAGCCGGAGATGGAGATGGCGTTGACGAGGGTGAAGCCGGCGGCGGCGCCGTCGGCCTCGATCACATAAGGAGAACGGCTCGGCTCGCGCCAATAGGAATCGAGAAAGGGATAATTGTCCGGCTCGTCATAGCCCCAGGGGCCGAGCTCGACGAGATAGCGCCGCAAGAGAGCGGCGATCTCTCGCTTTTCCTCGAGCGGCGCCAGCCGCAGTCTCACATCCATGGCTCGCTTTCCTCTTGCGCCTCACGGCGCGGGATTGCTGTGCAGCTGATGAATCTCGTCGATACGCGCCTCGATTTCCGGCGTGATCGTCACCTCGAGCGAGTCCAAATCTTCCTGCAATTGCGCCATCGTCGTCGCGCCGATGATGTTGGAGGTCACGAAGGGACGCGAGGTGACGAAGGCGAGGGCGAGCATCGCCGGCGAGACGCCGATCTCCTTCGCCAGCGCGAGATAGGCGTCGATCGCCTGCGTGACGCCGGGTTTCTCATAGCGTTGGCCGCGCTCGAACAAAGTGGTGCGCGCGCCGGCGGGACGCGCGCCATCTCGATATTTGCCGGTGAGATAGCCTTGCGCCAGCGGCGAATAGGCGAGCAGGCCGACATCCTCGCGCGTCGCGAATTCGGCGAGGCCGATCTCGAAAGTGCGATTGATGAGGTTGTAGGCGTTCTGGATCGAGACGACGCGCGGCCCATGGCCTTTCTCCGCCGCGCTCAGAAAGCGCGCGACGCCCCAGCTCGTCTCATTGGAGAGCGCGACATGGCGAATCTTGCCGGCCTTCACCAGATCGGCGAGCGCCTCCAGCGTTTCCTCTATGGGGATTTCGTCGACCTTCGGCGGCGCGCGATAAATGGTTCCGCCGGCGCCGAACAGCGGCAGCGGGCGATCCGGCCAATGCAGCTGATAGAGATCGACATAATCCGTCTGCAGGCGCTTCAGCGATCCGTCGATCGCATATTCTATGTTCTTGCGATCGAGCCTGGTTCCCTCGGCGTCGGGACGCAGATAGGGGCTCTCGCTGCGGCCCGAGACTTTCGTCGCCAATATCACTCTGTCGCGGTTCTTTCGCGCCGCGAGCCAGGAGCCGATGATGCGCTCGGTCGAGCCCTGCGTCTCGGCGCGCGGCGGGATGGAATAGATTTCCGCCGTGTCGATGAAATTGACGCCGCGATCGAGCGCATAGTCGAGCTGCGCATGTCCTTCGGCCTCGGTGTTCTGCTGGCCCCATGTCATCGTGCCGAGCATGATCGCCGACACGCGAAGGTCAGTGCGGCCCAATTTGCGATAGTCCATTGCGTTGCGACCTTTCGTTTCAGGCGTTCTGCGTCGTCGCATCGCCGACGATGCGGCCGAGGCCGTTGGGAATGCGCGGGCTGGGCAGAACATAACGGTTGCGGTCGCGCACCATTGTGGCGACGCCCGCGAAATCGAGCTTGCCGGAGCCGAGCAGCGGCAATTTGTCGACGATCATGAATTCGGCCGGGACCATCAGCTCCGACGCGCCTTTCGATTTGGCGAAGGCGAGGAATTCGGGACGCGTCGCCTCCTTCTGCTGCGTCACCAGCACGATGCGCTCGCCCTTGCGCGGATCGAGCTCGCGCGCCGCCGCCGACAGCGAATTGGGCCACAGCTCCGCGGCGAGCGTCTCCACGGCGGCGAGCGAGATCATCTCGCCGCCGATCTTGGCGAAGCGCTTGGCGCGGCCTTGGATTTTTATATAGCCCTGCGCATCGACGGTGACGATGTCGCCCGTGTCGTGCCAGCCCTCCGCCGGCGGGACCAGCACGCCGGGATCGTCGGCCAGAAGATAGCCGAGCATCACATTGGGGCCGCGCACGAAGAGACGTCCGCCCTCGGCGACGCCGGGAACAGTCTCGAGGCGCAGCTCCATGCCCGGCAGCAGCCGGCCGACGCTGCCGAAGCGGTTGAACATGGGCGTGTTGAGCGCCAGCGCCGGCGCCGTCTCGGTGACGCCATAGCCCTCGAGAATGCGAATGCCGAATTTCTCGAGATAGACCTCGCGCGTTCCCTGCTTCACCGGCTCGGCGCCGGCGATGACATAGCGCAGCGAGCGGAAGTCATAAGAATGCGCGACGCGCGCATAGCCGTTGAGGAATGTGTCCGTGCCGAGCAGCACTGTGGCGTTGGCGTTGTAGACCAGCTCCGGCACGATCTTATAGTGCAGCGGCGAGGGGTAGAAATAGACCGGCACGCCGGAGACGATCGGCAGGATGAAGCCGACATTGAGGCCGAAGCAATGGAACACCGGCAGCACGCTGAATAATTTGTCGGTGCGGCCGAAGTCTATGCGCGCGGCGGCCTGGGCGGCGTTGGCGAGCAGGTTTTTGTGCGAGAGCACGACGCCCTTGGGCGCACCTTCCGAGCCCGAGGTGAAGAGAATGGCCGCCGGATCGTCGGGGCTGCGCTTCTCCAGCGGGCGCTTATGGCGCAGCAAAGCGGAGAGCTTGTCGGCGCGCGTGATCTCGCCGCGCACATCCTCGAGATAGACGATGCGGAACTCCTTATCGAGCGCGGCGATCAGCGCGTCGAGCTTGCCCTTTTCCACAAAGGCGCGCGAGGTCAGCAGCGTCGTCGCCTGCGCGGATTTGAGGCCGGAGGCGATGTTCGCCGCGCCGGCGGTGAAATTCACCATGGCGGCGACGCGCCCGGCGCCGACGATGGCGAAGATGGTGACGCCGGCGGCGTTGGAATTGGGCAGCATGACGCCGAGCGCCTCGCCCGTCTGCGAGATGCGTCGCAGCTTGCGGCCCAGCGCATGGGCGCCGATCATGATGCGCTTATAGGTGAGCGCGCCGGTGATCGGGTCCTGGATCGCGACGCGGTCGGCGCCATGCTCGCGCGCCGCATCGACGAGCGCCTGATGCAGCGTGCGGTCGATGGGGCTGGTGCGGAAGACGAGATCGGACATGATCTCATAGAGCGCCGCGCCGGAGGCGATGCGACGCGCCTTGCCGCGCAATGCGGGATCGACCTCGAGCCGCGTCGGCTCCAGCACGGTGAGCGTGAATTTGGGGAAGAAGCGGCGGCGCGCCTGCTCGCGGGTCAAGCGCGAGAACATCGTTGCTTCCGGCCCCTCGATGCGCACGGGCACGACCCAGGCGCCGGATTTTTCCGCGATGAGTCCGGCGCCGTCATAGACTTTCATCAGGCTGCCGGTGACGGTGAGGCGTCCCTCCGGGAAGATGACCAGAGGATCGCCGTTGCGAACCGCATTGACCAGAGTGCGCGTGCCGAGCGGACGCGTCGGATCGAGCGGAATGGCGCGCACATAGCGCAGGAAGGGCCGCACCCACCATTTCGTCGCGATGGTCGAGTCGATGGCGAAGACGGGATCGACCGGCAGCACGCAGAGGATCGCGGCGGCGTCGAGGAAGCTCACATGATTGAGCGCGATGATCGGATTCTTGCCCGCCCTGGCGAAATTGGCGAAGCCTTTCACCTCGAGCCGATAGAAGGCGCGGAAGATGATCGACAGGGCGTCACGAAAAGGGGAGACGACGACCGCTTTGTAGATCCATATGGCGGCGAGCGCCATGAGTCCGCCCATGCCGAGGAACAGCTCCGGCACGGAGACGCCCTTGCTCTGCAGCAGCGCGACGGCGAAGGCGCCGCCGGCCATGAAGGCGGCGTTGAGCACATTGACCGCGGCGATGATGCGCGAGCGCTCATGGGCCGGCGCATAGGCCTGCAGCGCGGCGAAGCTCGGCACGATCATCAGCCCGCCGGCGATGGCGAGAGAAGCGAGATCGATGGTCACGCGCCAGGCGCCGGAGAGCTCGAAGAATTCGGCGATTTCGAGCGGCGTCGTCGCCTCCTGCGGCGCGAGCGTCGCGAGAGTCCAGCCGAGATCGAGCGAGGCGCCGGCGATGATCGCCGCGCCGATCGCCGCTGGCAGCAGCACGATGCGTCCCGCCAGCAGGAAGGAGGCGAGGCCGGAGCCCACTGCGATGGCGATGGCGAAGACGGCGAGGAACAGAGTGACGACCAGCTCCGAGCCATGCATCACATGCGTCACCAGCGGCGCCAGCAGCGACATTGCGATGACGCCGACGAGCCAGAAAATTCCCGTCACCACGCCGACGCGCCACAGCCGCTTGTCCCTCCACAATTCACGCAGCAGCACGGCGGTGGAGCGCAGCACATTGGGATCGATGCGCAGATCGGGCGCGGCGCGCTCGGTGGGGGGAATGAGCCGCGCGGCGCCCCAGGCGGCCACGGCCGCGGCGGTGACGCCGATGGTGGTGATGATCGGCTCGCCGCCGCCATGCATGGCGAGGCCGCCGGCGATGGTGCCGGTGAGTATGGCGAGGAAGGTCGCGCCTTCCACCAGCGCATTGCCGGCCGGCAATTCCTCCTGGCGCAGATGATCGGGAAGAATGCCGTATTTCACCGGGCCGAACAGCGCGCCGAGCACCCCGAAGGAAAACAGCGCCGCGAAAAGCACGGGAACGGAAGAGAGCGCGAAGCCGGCGACGGCGATCAGCGCCGCGCCCATCTCGACGAATTTCAGGCGCCGCGCGACCAGCGCCTTGTCGTATTTGTCGGCGATCTGTCCGCCGAGCGCCGAGAGAACGAAATAGGGCGCGATGAAAATGGCGCCGGCGAGCGTGACGAGCGACTCGCCCTCATGCCCGCCGATCTTGAACAATATGAGCAGAACCAGCGCGTTCTTCAGGAAATTATCGTTGAAGGCGGCGAAGAACTGGCACCAGAACAAAGGCGCGAAACGTTTGGTGAGGAGCAGATTGTCGGACATGTGAGAAATTCCGTCGGCGCGCGGCGAGAACATGGAGGTTTCGCCGATTCTGTTTAAGGATGGGTTGGTCGGCGGGCGTTGCGCGCCCGCACATATTACGCCGCGAGCGAGGCCCGCGGCGATGAGATTCTCGGCTCGGGCGGCCGCCTCCCTCACACTCCCCCGCTCTGCGGGAGAGGGAAGGCGGCAAACGCTACGCGAAATCTCCATGAAACGCGCAATCTGCCCCCTCTCCCGCAAAGCGGGGGAGGGTCGGGGAGGGGGCGCGCGCTGGCCATTATCGAAAAGGCGGCTTGAACATTCGCGGCCTCCTGCTATGAACATCGTTCAGGCGCGACCATAGCACGATCTGAACAGCGCTCAAGAGAAAAATGAACGACGTTCAAAAAACTGAATCCAGCGCCGCGGAGCGCTCCGCGTCCAAGACCTCCACGCGCCGCGCCGATCTGCGCGCGCGGCTGGCGGCGGCGGGCCGCGCCGCGATCGCCGAGGGCGGGCTGCAGAATTTGAGGGCGCGCGATCTCGCCGCCGCCGCGGGCTGCGCCGTGGGCGCCATCTACAATGTGTTCGACGATCTCGACGATCTGATCCTGCGCATCGGCGCGGATACGCTCGCGCGTCTGGAGCAGGGGCTCGCCGCGCCGCCCGGCCCCGCGCCGGAGCCGGCGGAGGAGCTGCTGCGCCTGTCGCGCTTCTATCTCTCCTTCGCGCGCGCCAATAAGGCGCTGTGGCGGGCGCTGTTCGAGCACAGGCTCGCCGGCGGCCGTCCGGCGCCGGCCTGGTATCTCGAGGATCAGGGCCGGCTCTTCGCTTTGGTCGAGGCGCCCTTGGCGCGGCTGCTGCCGGACGAGCCGGCGGCCTCGCGCGCGCTGCTGGCGCGCACCTTGTTCTCCGCCGTGCATGGCGTCGTCTCGCTCGGCCTCGAGGAGAAGCTCGCGCCAATGTCCGAGGCGGCGCTGGAGGGCGAGCTCGAGCGGCTGGTGCGCGCCTTCGCGGGCGGGCTGACCGCGCGGCCCTGCGGCGAAGCGTCACGAAAAGGCTGATTTCGAGCTATGGCTTGCCTTCAAGAGCCCGACCTGAAATATCGGGTTTGGGAAGTTTAAAAGGCGCCCCGATCCATGCTGCTGTTTCTGCTCTTTTTCGTCGCGATGTGGGCGGGCGCGCAAAATGCGCTGGCCGGCGGCGGCTCCTTTCTCACTCTGCCGATGCTCATGCTCACCGGCATGGACGCCCGCGCCGCCAATGTCACCTCCTGCGTCGCGCTGTTTCCCGCGCAGATCGCCACCGGCTGGGCGGGCCGCGATCTCTCGCGCGGGGCGGCGGGCCTCGGCCTGCGCACGCTGTTCATCATCAGCATCGTCGGCGGGGCGGTGGGCGCGGTCATCCTGCTGCTGACGCCGCCGGCCTTCTTCGCCAAGCTCGTGCCCTGGCTGGTGCTGTTCGCGACCGTGGTGTTCGCCTATGGCAGCTTTCTGCGCAAGCCGGGCGAGGCCGATGCGCATCTTTCGACGCGCGGCGCCGGCGTGGCGCAATTCCTCATCTCCGTCTATGGCGGCTATTTCGGCGGCGGCATCGGCTTTCTGATGGTCGCGGCGCTGACCATGGCGGGGCAGAATGTGCGCATCGCCGCCGCGACCAAAAACGTGCTCGCCGCGGTGATGAACGCCTCCGCCGTGGCGATCTTCCTGTTCTCGCCGGATCTTCATCTCGCCCAGGCGCTCGTCACCTCGCTCGGCGCCACCATCGGCGGCGTCGCCGGCGCGCGCATGCTGCATCACATACCGGATAATTGGCTGCGCATTATCGTGGTCATCATCGGCGCGCTCTTGACCTTCGGCCTGTTCCAGCGCGCGCCGTGAGGCGTTTCGCCGCCGCCGATGGCTGCGAGGCATGGCTGGTCGGCGGGCGCGGCCTTCTTATCTAACCGCATCGGCGAAGCGCCGGCGCATAGGCCGCGGCGCGAAAAGTCGATGGAGGCCGAACTGTCCGACAATCGCAATCGAAGCGCCGCCGTGGCGGCCGCGACCCCCGCCGCCGGCGAGGATTATGACAAGCTCGGGCGCGACGCGCTCGTCTCGCTTTTGCGCAGCGTCATCGAGCAGCGCGACGACGTGCTCTCCAAATATGAGGCGATGGCGGTGCAGGTGGACGAGTCGACCCGCGAGATCGACGACGCCCAGCTCGAGGCCAGGCGCAATGCGCAAAAGGCCGACGGCGACGCCCGCAAGGCGCAGGAGGCGGAAAAGCGCGCCGCCGATCTTCAGCGCCAGCTCGACGACGAGCGCCGCGCCAAGGCGGCTCTCGCGGGAGATTTCGCGCGTTATCGCGACAAGGTGACGAGCACGCCGGTGGACGAGCCCTGGAGCCAGCTCTGGCGCGCGATCTCGCAGATCGTCGCGGACGCCGTCGCTTGGGCGCGGGCCAAGATTCCGGCGGACAGCCAATTCCTGCCCTGGTTCGACAAGGGCGTCGATTTCGCCAAGGCCACGGGCCGGCTGCTCGGCGAATGGAGCGTCGCGCTCTATGATTGGGCGCGTCCGCGGGCCATCGAGGGCTATGAATGGGCGAGGCCGCGCGCGATCGATCTGTGGAAAAGGGTGAAAACCGAGATCGAGCGGCGGACCGGCCCGGCAAAATCGTAAAAGGGCGCTGAAAAGCGCCTTTCGGCAAGCGTCGGCACGGCTGGTAAAGCGCGCGCCAATGCGTTAGATTCGCGACATGTACGCCCGTCGCGCCCTCGTCGCCGCCACCCTCTGCGCCACGCTCGGCCTCGCCTCGGCGGCGCAGGCGGCGGCCGCGCGCGGCGCCGTTCTCGCCTGCCGCGATCAGGCGGACATAAAACGCGCTTTCCGTCCGCCAGCGGACAAGGCGGCCAAGGACGACCCCGCCTATTTCCGCGGCAAGCTCCAGGCCGGCCAATGCGTGCAGCTCATGCGCGATCAGAAGGTTGACGTCGATCAGCGCGACGGCCTGCTGTGGTGCGTGCGTCCTTCCGGCGCGCTGGATTGCTTCTGGACGATCGATCGGGCGATCGATCTCTACCCCGCGCCGCCGCCCCAGCCGGGCGAGCAGCCGTCCAAGAAAAAAGGCTGAATCGGCTTCCTGCGACGCGGCAACGCGCTTCCCTCGAGTTGGTCTGCGGCCTCTCGACTGGTAGAACTGTGCCGGTTACGTAATGATTCTCGCCCCAGGGAGCGACGGAAGCCATGATCCAGCCGACGAAATGGTGGATCGGCCTGCCCGTGCTGGCCGCCTTGTTCACGATCGTCGCGACGTCGGACGTCGAGAAGATCGAAAAAGATTTGGGCGACCGCGTGCGCGCGGCGCTCGACAAATCGCCCGGCGCGATCGAAGGCGCGCGCATCGATGTGGACGGGCGCGACATTCGCCTGTCCGGCGTCGCCCTCGCGCCCGCCGCCGTCGCCGAGGCCGTCCGCAGCGTCGAATTGCAGGAGGGCGTGCGCTCGGTCGCGGACGCCACGACGCCGCCGCCCCTCGCCAAGCCTTTCGCCTTCGCGCTCGAGCGCAAGGGCAAGACGCTGGCGCTGTCCGGCAATGCGCCCGTCCCCGGGGAGCGCGCGGCCGTTCGCGACGCGGCGGCGGGCAGGGGCCTCGAGCTTTCCGACACGTCGATCTCGGCGTTGGGCGCGCCCAAGAATTACGCCGCGCTCGCGGCCTATGGCGTCTCTCTGCTGGACGCCATAGGCGACGGCAGAGTGACGGTCAGCGACGCGTCGCTGTCCGTTGCCGGCGCCGCCGCCAGCTTCGAGGGCTATGATCGCGCCGAGGCGGCGCTGAAAGCCCCGCCCGAGGGCGTCGCGGTGAAGGCGGAGATCGCGCCGCCGCGCGTCTCGCCCTTCGTCTGGAGCGCCGCCAAGGCCGGCGAGATCGTCTCGCTGTTCGGCTATGCGCCGAGCGAGACGACGCGCGAGACTCTCTTCACCGAGGCGGCCAGCCTCGGCAAGGCCAGCGACCAGACGCGCGTCGCCGGCGGCGCGCCCGGCGATTTCGCCGCAGCGGCCGGCGCCGCTCTGCGCGAGCTCGCCAAGCTCTCCAGCGGCAAGGCGTCCATCGCCGATGGCGTCGTCTCCATCGAAGGCGCGGGCAAGACCAATGTCGGCGCCTCGGCCGTCGAGGCGAGCCTGCGCGCGGCGCTGCCGAAGAGCTTCGGCCTCGGCAAGGTGAGCGTGGCGGCGGGCGCGGTCTCGCCTTTCGTCTTCACCGCGCGCAAGCAGGAGAGCGGTCTGGCGCTCGCCGGCTTCGCGCCGGACGCGGCGACGCGCGCGCGCATCGCCGAGCAGGCCAAGCGTGATTTCGGCGATGCGGTGGAGGTCGATCTCGCCATCGCCGACGGCGCGCCCAAGGGCTTCTCCGAAGCGGCGAGCGTGGCGTTGCGGGCGCTGGCGCGGCTCGACGCGGGCGTCGCGGCGCTATCCGACCGCAAGCTGGCGCTGGAAGGCGCGGCCTATAACGCCAAGGCGCAATATGACATTCGCGCCCGGCTCTTCCGCGAGCTGCCGGAAGGCTATGAGAACGCCGCGCGGCTCGGCCTCGCGACCAAGGACGAGATTCCGCCGACGCGCCTCTACGCCGCTCTCTCGGAGACGGCGGCTCGAGGGCTCACTTTCGGCGCGGACAATTCGATCGCGGAAACATCCCTCCCGGTCGTCGACGCGCTCGCCTATGTGCTGCTGCGCAGCCCGGGCGCGGCCGTCGATATCGTCGGGCTGTTCGCCGGCGCGGGCTCGAATGCGGAGAATGAGGCCGTCGGCCTGCATCGCGCCGAGGCCGTTCGCGCTTATCTCATCGAGGCGGGGGTCGAAGCGGCGCGACTCTCCGCCTCGGGCGCTGCGGCGGTCGACGAGAGCGGCCGTCGCATCGAATTCTCGATCCGGTGATCCGGGGCTTTCGAGGGAGTACGCCCATGCTCTATCTGCTCGCCGCCTCCACGCAATGGCTCGCCGCCGCGCTCGCGCTGGGGCTCGTCATCGGCTTTTGGACGACGAAAAAAGAGGCCGGCGCGATATTCGCCGGCCATGGCGTCGTGGTGGCCTCGGCCTTCGCGCTCGCCGGCGGCTTTCTGCTCGCCAATCTGCAGACCATTCCCGGCCGCAACGGCCTCCTCTTCGAATTGGGGCTGCTGCTCGCCACGGCCTATCTGATCGGCCTGCCCTTTGGCGGCGGGGTCAGGCTGCTGTTCGGCGCCGCGGCTCCGGCCGCGCCGGCGAAGCGGAAGCCGCATGCGGATGTCTCCCATGTCGCGCTGCGCGGCGCCGCGGCGACGCTGGCGGAAAATGCGCCGGCTCCCGCTCCTGAGCCGATCGCCGCAGCCGAGCCGCCCGCGCCGGAAACCGCGCTCACCGAGGCGCCGGCTCCGGTCGCCGAGCCGCGCCGTCGCGCCGGAGCGCCGCGCCCCGCCGAGAGCGAGCGCAAGACGCCGGGCCAGCGGCCGGAGGGGCTGCCGGGACCGCGCGGCGGCCGCGCCGACGATCTCGCCAAGATCAAAGGCCTCGGGCCGAAGAGCGTCGAGAAGCTGCATGGGCTCGGCGTCTATCATTTCGATCAGATCGCCGCTTGGTCCTCCGAGAATGTCGCCTGGATCGGCGCGACGCTCGCCGTTCCCGGCCGTCCCGAGCGCGGCCGCTGGGTGGCGCAGGCCAAGGAGCTCGCCGCCGCGACGGAACGGGCGCAGGCCGAATGAGAATCGGACTTCTCGGAGCTTCGCTGCTGCTCTGCCTCGTTTCGGCGGACGCGCCGGCGCAGGACATGCTGCGCAATGTCGATCTCGCCCAGCCCGCCTATTCGCAGTCCGAATTCACGCGCGCGGAGATAGAGGCGCGCCTCGCGGCGACGAAGCCGGGCGAGACGCTCGATCTCTCCATGCGCAGCCTCAACGGGCTCGATCTCTCCGGCCTCGATCTCTCCGGCGTCAATCTGCGCGCCGCGCGGCTGGTCAAGGCGCGGCTCGCCGGGGCCAAGCTCGACGGCGCCATTCTCGATCAGGCCTGGCTGCTGGAGGCCGATCTCTCCGGCGCCAGTCTGCGCGGCGCGCATGTCTTCGCGGCGCAACTGCAGCGCGCCCGCGCCGAGGGGGCTGATTTCTCCAAGAGCCGGCTCGCCGCCGATCTCACCGGCGCCGATCTGCGCGGCGCCTCCTTCCGCGGCGCGGATATGTCCGCCGATATGAAGAACCAGTCCATGGGGCTGATGCGCGCGGTGCTGCGCTCCGCCAAGCTCGACGGCGCGCATTTCGACGGCGCCGATCTCTCCCGCGCCGACATGCGCTATGCGCGGGCGCCCGGCGCGATCTTCGACAAGGCCTCGCTGAAGGATGTCGACGCCGCCGGCGCCGATCTCACCGGCGCGCGCTTCGAGGGAACCAAGGCCGAGGGCCTGTCGCTCGATTCCGTGCGCATCGACAGGGGCGTGGCCGCGACGCTGAAGGGCGCGGTCGATTTGGATCGCGCCTATCTGCAATAGCTTTGGCAATGCGCCGAGGCGAAAGACCATAGGGGCGGGGGCTGCCCGATCGCGCCGCCGCCATAGATGAACGAAGGGCGGTGACCAGAGAACCCTTCCGCATCGGCGTCGATCTCGGCGGCACCAAGACAGAGGCGATCGCCATGGGTCCCATGGGCGAGACGCTGGCGCGCCGGCGCGCGCCGACGCCCGCGCATGATTACGCCGCCGTTCTGGCGACCATCGGCGGCCTCGTGCTCGATCTCGAGCAGGAGATCGGCGGGCGCGGCAGCGTCGGCGTCGGCACGCCGGGCGTGATTTCGCCGCGCACGGGCCTCGTGAAGAACTCCAACACCACAGGGCTCAACGGCAGGCCGCTCGACAAGGATCTCGCGGCTCTGCTCGAACGCCCGGTGCGGCTCGAGAATGACGCCAATTGCTTCGCCCTGTCGGAGGCTGTGGACGGCGCCGGGGCGGGCGCGCGCGTGGTCTTCGGCGTGATATTGGGAACGGGAGTCGGCGGCGGCGTCGTCGTCGATGGCGAGGTTCTGCAGGGCGTCAACAAGGTGGCGGGCGAATGGGGCCATACGCCGCTGCCCTGGATGACGCCGGACGAATTTCCCGGACGGCTCTGCTACTGCGGCCATTACGGTTGCGTGGAGACTTTTCTCGCCGGCCCGGCGCTCGCCTATGATTATGGCCAGCGCAGCGGCGCCGAGGCGAGCGGCGAGGAGATCGCCGCGCGCGCCGCGGCGGGCGAGGCGGCGGCGCGCCATGCGCTGGAAGTCTATCGAGACCGCTTGTCGCGCGCGCTGGCGGGCATCGTCAATCTGCTCGATCCAGATGTCATCGTGCTCGGCGGCGGCGTGTCCAATATCGATTTCATCTATGAGGGACTGCGCGATCTGGTCGAGAAGCAGGCGTTCTCGGACGCCATCGACACGCGCATATTGCGCAATGTGCATGGCGACTCGGGCGGCGTGCGCGGCGCGGCCTGGCTGTGGGGCGGGCCGGAGTGCGAGAGCTGACGCGCTTTTTCTGATAGGATGGGCGGCGTTCCGTTTCTCGGGAGCCGTTCATGTCGAATTTGCAAACGATCGAATTGAAGGCCTTCGTGCCGGCGAAGGATTATGAGCTCTCCAAGCGCTTCTATCGGGAATTGGGCTTCACGCTCGCCTCGGACGGCGGAGGCGTCGCCTATTTCCATCACGAGACTGTGAGCTTCCTGCTGCAGAATTTCTACGTGAAGGAATTCGCCGAGAATTTGATGCTGCATCTTCTCGTCGAGGATGTCGACGCGTGGAAGGCAAAGGTCGACGAGAGCGGGATCGCCGCGCGCTATGGCGTCGCGGTCTCGGACGTGCGGCTCCAACCTTGGCGCATGCGCGATTTCACATTGGTCGATCCGTCAGGCGTGTTGTGGCGAATCGCGCAGAATGTGGAGTGAGTGCGGCTCCCGCTTCAGCGTGTGAATTTCATCGCGGCGAACAGGAAGCCGCCGAGGGCGAGCTGCGTCACGATCAGCCAGCGGAGAATATCGACCTTCAAATCGGCGGCGGTGGTCGCAATCTTGGCTTCGAGCTTCTGCTCAAAAGCGCGCAATTCCATCTGAAGCGCCGACAGATCGGTTTTGGTCACAATCGCTTCGGTCGGCGCGCGCATCGGACGGTCCTATGCCGCTGCGAGCGCGTGGACGAGCGTTTTTGCGACTTCGTCGGACGACTTTCGCGACGCGTCGAGAATGGCGAAATCGGCGATCGATGGCAGCTCGCGGTCTCCCGCGCCGGGCATGACGACGAAGAGCCGCTTGCCCAGCGCTTTGGCCGCGCCGGCTTCGAAAAACGCCAAATTCGCCCCGTTGGAGCCGGACTCGGGAATGACGAGGATCGCCGCGTCGGATTCGTCGATCGCCTGCCGCAGCGCTTGACCGAGCGAATCTCCTGGGCGAGTGCTGGTGGCGGGATCGATCACGCAGACGCCCATTCGCTCGAGTCCCTCGCGCAAGGAGCGGGCGAAGGGCTCGTCTCCATGGCTGTAGGAAATGAAAAGCTTCATTCGCGATCTCCCGAATGGATGCGCTCGGCCAGCTCCCGAATGTATTCGTCGAAGTCGTCGAGGGCAACGACATTGGTCGGGCCGAGACAGGCCATGCCGCCGTGATTCCGTTCGATTTCCTCGATCGTCACGCCATAGGTCACCCCGACGAAACGCTTTTTCAACGCCCAGGCGGCGGCGATCTCGGTCCAGACCCAATTGCGGCCGACCGACCAGGGCGTGAGCAGGGCGACCAGTTCGGCGCAGTGCTCGATCCCCGTGCGGACGCGTTCTTCGATACGGTCGCCCTTCTTGATGTCGAATATGTCGATGAATGGCGCGCCTCCCGCATCGGAGATCGAACGCGCCATTTGTCTGGCCACCCATCGATCATGCCAGCCGTGGGAAACGAAGATCGAATATGTCACGCGTCCACCCGAAGAATGTGATGAAACCTACCCCTCCATCGCCTCCAGCTCCGCGATCAGCCCCTCGATCATCTCGAGCCCTATGCCCCAAAAGGCCGGATCGCGCGCGTCGAGGCCGAAAGGCGCGAGCAGCTCATTATAGGGCTTGGCGCCGCCGGCCTCGAGCAGGCCGAAATAGCGCTCGGCGAAACCCGTCTCCGCCTTTTGATAGACGCCATAGAGCGAGTTCACGAGACAATCGCCGAATGCGTAGGCGTAGACATAGAAGGGCGAATGCACGAAATGCGGAATATAGGCCCAGAAGGATTCATATCCTTCGCCGAGCCGAATGGCCGGGCCGAGACTGTCGCTCTGCACGCTCATCCACAATTCGCAGAGCTTGTCGGCGGTCAGCTCGCCCTTCTTGCGCTCGGTGTGGACCTTGCGCTCGAAGGAATAGAAAGCGATCTGCCGCACCACAGTGTTGAGCATGTCCTCCACTTTGGAGGCGAGTAGCGCGCGCTTCTTCTCGACGTCGGTCGTCTGCGCCAATAGCGAGCGGAAGGTCAGCATCTCGCCGAAGACGGAGGCCGTCTCGGCGAGCGTCAGCGGCGTCGGCGCCATCAGCGCGCCTTGGCGCGAGGCCAGCACCTGATGCACGCCATGACCGAGCTCATGGGCCAGCGTCATCACATCGCGCGTCTTGCCCTGAAAATTGACCAGCACATAAGGATGCGCGGACGGCACGGTCGGATGCGCGAAGGCGCCCGGCGCCTTGCCCGGCCGCACCGGCGCGTCGATCCAGCTCTTATCGAAGAAGCGCGCGGCGATCTCCGCCATTTGCGGCGCGAAGCCGCTATAGGCGGTGAGAACGATGTCGCGCGCCTCGTCCCAGCTGTAATTATGCGAGGGGACGGAGGGCAGCGGCGCGTTGCGGTCCCAATAGTCCAGCGCCTCCTTGCCGAACCATTTGGCCTTGAGCTTGTAATAGCGATGCGAGAGCCGCGGATGCGCGGCTGTGACGCTCGCGACCAACGCGTCCACCACCTCCGGCTCGACTCTGTTGGAGAGATGGCGCGAGTCGGCGACATCCTCGAAGCCGCGCCAACGATCGCCGATCTCCTTGTCCTTGGCGAGCGTGTTGGTGACGAGCGCGAAGGTGCGCAGATTGGCCTTCAGCGTCGCGCCGACGGCGAGCGCGGCTTCGCGCCGCATCTCCTCGCGCGAATCCTGCATTAGATTGAGCGCAGGCTCGATCGTCAGCTCCTTGCCGCCGATCGAAAAGCGCAGCGAGGCGATGGTCTCGTCGAAAAGGCGGTTCCAGGCGGCGCGGCCGGTGACAGATTTCTCGTGGAAGAGACGCTCCAGCTCGTCGGAGAGCTCATAGGGCTTCTCCATGCGAATATCTTCGAGCCAGGGCTTCCAATGCGCGAGCGGCGCCTTCGCCGCCGCGGCGTCGAGAATTGCGTCGTCGATGCGGTTCAGCTCGAGCTGGAAGAACAGCAGCTGCGTGGAAATTTCGGTGATCTTGTCCTGAATGTCGCCATAGAATTTGGCGCGCGCGGGGTCGGTGGTGTCGCCGGCGTAGACCAGACCCGCATAGGACATGATTCGGCCCAACAGGTCCTGTAGCGCCTCATAGCGCCGCACGGCCTCGCCGAGCGTCTCGCTCGCCGTCGCGCCGCTCGCGATCTCGCTCAGGCGGCCGCGATAGGCGGCCGCGAAGGCCGAGGCCTCCTTCTCCGCCGCCGCAATGTCGGCGGCCAGCGCCGGCGAATCCGGCGCGGCGTAGAGATCGGCGAGATTCCATTCGGGGAGCGCGGGGCCGGGGCCGCCGGCCTGAGCCTCGGAGACGGCGTCGCGAAGAGGGGCTTGGACGCGGGCGTGAAGATGCGGCATGGTTCGAACCGGGAGTTGAGGATGAAGGGCGCTTCGCCGAATATCGGGCACGGGACAGAAAAAATGCAAGTCGCAGGCCGCCGAGCCGCAGGCCGCGCAGGCGCTTTTCTCGTCCCCGGCCTTTGGATTCGTCCCGACGGCGAGGCTCACGTTAAGGACGCCTTTACCCTGATCTCCGAGCATGGCCGGAAGGTGGCGTCGTCCACGTCCTCTACAGCACGCTGCGGATCCTCGCGATCCGCCCGAGCCCACGCCGCGCAGGCCTAAGAGATTTCAAGAGGATCAATGACTTCTACGATTCTGATCGCCGACGACGATCCGGTCCAGCGCCGCTTGCTCGAGGCTTCGGCGCGGCGCTTCGGCTATGAGGTGGAGACTGTCGAGGGCGGCGAGCAGGCGCTGGCGCGGCTGACGCAGAATGGCGCGACGCCGGTCGACCTGCTGATTCTCGATCTCGTCATGCCCGATCTCGACGGCATGGGCGTGCTGACGCGCCTTCGCGACCTCAAGATCGACGTGCCCGTCATCGTGCAGACGGCGAATGGCTCCATAGAGACGGTGATCTCGGCCATGCGCGCCGGCGCGCATGATTTCGTCGTGAAGCCGGTCGGCGCCGAGCGTCTGCAGGTCTCCATCAAGAATGCGCTGTCGGCCGACGCGCTGGCGGGCGAATTGCGCCGCGTCAATCGCCGCAGGGACGGCGCGCTGACCTTCCGCGATCTGGTCTCGCGCAGCGAGGAGATGGCGCGCGTCATTCGCCTCGGCGAGCGCGCCGCCCATTCCAACATTCCCGTGCTCATCGAGGGCGAGTCGGGCGTCGGCAAGGAGATCGTCGCGCGCGCCATTCAGGGCGGCTCGGATCGCCGCGGCAAGGCCTTCGTCACGGTCAATTGCGGGGCGCTGCCGGCCAATCTCGTCGAATCCATTCTCTTCGGCCATGAGAAGGGAGCCTTCACCGGTGCGACCGAGAAGCATGCGGGCAAATTCCTAGAGGCCAATGGCGGCACGCTCTTCCTCGACGAGATCGGCGAATTGCCGCTGGAGACGCAGGTGAAGCTGCTGCGCGCCCTGCAGGAGGGGGAGATCGATCCCGTCGGCGCCAAGCGTCCGGTGCGGGTCGACATTCGCCTCATCTCGGCGACGAATCAAAATCTGATCGAGCAGGTGAAGCGCGGCCAGTTCCGCGAGGATCTGTTCTACCGGCTCAACGTCTTCCCCATCACCATTCCGCCGCTGCGCGCGCGCCGCGACGATATCGGCGATCTGGCGCGCCGCTTCGCCATCCGCTTCGCGGCGGAAGAGAACAAGCGCCTGCGCGGCATATCGCATGAGGCGACGACGCTGCTGGCGAGCTACGACTGGCCGGGCAATGTCCGCCAGCTCGAGAACGCCGTATTCCGCGCCGTGGTGCTGGCCGACGGCGACGAGCTGACGGTCAACGAGTTCCCGCAGATCGCCGCCCATGTGGAGGGCTTTTCCGCCCGCGTGCCGCCGGCGCCCGCGCCCGTCTCGGCCGGCCCCACGCCGGAGCGGGAGATCGTCCGCGTCGAGATTCGCGATCCCAATGTGATGGCGCTGCTCGGTCCGCATGGCGACATGCGCCGTCTCGAGGAGCTGGAGGCCGAGGTCATCAAATTCGCCCTCGTCCATTATCGCGGGCAGATGTCGGAGATTGCGCGTCGTCTGGGCATAGGCCGCTCGACGCTCTACCGCAAAATGAAGGAGTACGGGCTCGGCGAGGAGATGGACGAGAATGTCGACGCCGCCTGAAGAGGCGAAGGCGCCGCGAATTTAGGCGTTTCCCGGCTTGCCCAAAAAAGCGCGCGCGGCCATTCTGCGGCCAGAATGCGCCGTGCGCTCTCGGGCGCCGGCGCGCAGAACGGAGACCTTCTCAGTCATGTCCGAGCTCTATGATATCGAAGCGCGCACGATCGACGGCGAGACCGTCAAGATCGGCGACTACGCCGGCAAGGTGATCCTGATCGTCAATGTTGCGAGCCGATGCGGCTTCACGCTGCAATACAATGGCCTCGAGGCGATCTGGAACGAGAACCGCGACAAGGGGTTCATCATTTTGGGCTTCCCTTGCAACCAGTTCAGCAATCAGGAGCCGGGGACGGACGAGGAGATCAAGACCTTCTGCTCCACCCGCTTCATCGTGACCTTCCCGCTGTTCAGCAAGATCGAGGTGAATGGCGAAAATCAGCACCCGCTCTACAAGCTGCTGAAGGAGAAGGACCCGGGTCCGGCGGAAGACGTGAAGTGGAACTTCACCAAATTCCTCATCGACCGCAAGGGCAATGTGGTGAAGCGCTTCCAGGCCACCAACACGCCGCGCCAGATGGAGCCCGACATTCACGCTTTGCTCGCCGAGGCCTGAGAGGCGGAAAGCGCCCGCTATCGGCTCTAGATGCCGGCGGGCGCGGTGACGAAAGCGCGAGTCTGCGCCATATTGGCCGAGTGGCTCCGCCGATCCGCCGTTCAGCGGCGGTTTCGGGGAGCCCCTCGCGCGCCGCGATCGAGGCGAATATGTCGAGAGGTCGCCTCGGCCATGAGCCCTATCCGCGAGAATCGCGTCCATGATTTCGAAGCGCGTCGCCTGAACGGCGAAAGCGTGAGCCTCGCCGATTGGGCCGGCCAGGCGCTGCTGATCGTCAATGTCGCGAGCAAATGCGGCTTCACCCCGCAATATCGGGGGCTCGAGGCGCTGTGGCGCGCCTATCGCGACCGCGGCTTCGCCGTGCTCGGCTTTCCCTGCAACCAGTTCGGCCATCAGGAGCCCGGCGATGAGGCCGCCATCGGCGCCTTTTGCTCGGCGAGCTATGACGTCACCTTTCCGCTCTTCGCCAAGATCGACGTGAATGGCGAAAATGCGCATCCGCTCTATCGTTTCTTGAAGGCGCAGGCGCCCGGAGTTTTCGGCACGCAGGCGATCAAATGGAATTTCACCAAATTTCTCGTCGATCGAAAGGGCCGCGTCGTGAAGCGCTATGCGCCGACCGATCGGCCGCAGGCGATCGCGGCGGATATAGAGACGCTTCTGGCGGAGGCTGCATGACCATCGCGATCGATATTGCGCGCCGCGACAATGGCGCTCCCAATACCCTCACCTTCGATGTCGTCGTGCGTGACGCCGCGAGCAAGTCGCGCCATCGCGTGACCATGTCGCGCGTGCTCGCCGAACGATTGGGCGGCGGCGTCTCCAGCGCCGAGCAATGTCTCGACGCGGCCTTCCGATTCCTGCTCGAGCGCGAGCCCAAGGAGCAGATTCTCGGACAATTCGATGTGAGCGTGATTTCGCTGTATTTTCCCGAATTCGAGCGCGAGCTGCCCAAATATTTGGCGTGAGCGGCCAGCGGTCAGCGCTCGTCGCGCGGCGCCCTTATCGTCTCGCCCGGCTTCAGCCGCCGCGGATCGAGCCCCGGATTGGCGGCGAGAATCTCCTTCCAGCGCGCGCCGTCGCCATAGAGCTTCACGGCGATGTCGTGCAGCGTGTCGCCCGCGGCGATGCGATAGAGGTCGTCATGCGCGATGGAGCGCGCGCTCGGCCTTTCGCCCGCCGGCGTTTGCGGCGGCGTCGTCGTCGCGGCGACGGCCGGAGCGGGCGCGTCCCGCACGTCGAATTCGCCGCGCAGCATGCCCATCCAGCAACTCCAATGAATGACGCCGGCCGCGCGCGGCGTGAACTCGATCGTCTGCACGCCGGGCTTCACGTCGAATTGGAGATCGAGGCTCGGAACGACGATGCGCTTGTTGCAGCTAGTGATCTCTTTTCCGTCGATCACCCAATGCACGGGGACGCCCGCGATGAGCGAGAAGCGATTGGGCGAGAAGCCCGTGGCCACGACATCCATCTCGATTGTCTGATATGCGCCGCGCGGCTGCGGCGCCAAAGCCTGCGGCCCCACAGCGGGCGCGGCTGTCGGCGCGGGGGAGGGCGCAGGCGCAGGCGCAGGCGCAGGCGAAAGAATCGAGCGCTCGGCCGCGCCGCGCAATGTTCCGATCATGGATTGCAGATCATAGCCCCAGCCGGTGAGGATCACGCCGCGATTGATCATCACCGCGCCGAGCGCGACCACGATCGCGCCGGAGGCCATCAGCAGGCGATGCGTCAGCGAGGCGGAGATGAGAGTCGACAGCGCGCCGAAGCTCAGCATGACGGGCAGCGTGCCGAGCCCGAAGGCGAGCAGCATTTTCGCGCCCTCGAGCGCGCTGCCGGTTCCCGCCGCCATCACATACATCGCCTGCAGCGGCCCGCAGGCGATCATCAGCCCGTTGAAGAGGCCGATGACGAAAGGCCGATGCGAGCCCGCCGCGCGCCGATCGACAGAGCGCTGCAAGGGCGCGGGGAGCGCGAAGCGAAAGCGCCGCAGCGGCGTGAACAGGCCGAGCATGTTGAGGCCGAAGACGATCAGAAAAGCGCCGGCCGCGACGCCGGCGACGCCGCGCAGCATGGGCGTGAAGGCGATGAAGGCGCCGACGAGGCCGAACAAGGCGCCGATCGCCGTGTAGGAGATCGTCTTGCCCGCGCCATAGAGCAGATGCGAGCGATAGGACGGACGCCCCAGCCGCGCGTCGTCGGCCGTATAGCTCAGCACCAAGCCGCCGCACATTCCGATGCAATGAAAGCCGGTGAGCAGGCCGAGCAGGAAAATCAGCTCGAGGCTCATATGGCGGCCAATGTCCGGCGCGCCGGCCTCGCCGATCCAATGCGTGTCGATGAAGATCAGCAGAGCGACGCCGGCGAGGCCGAGCAGCACGCCGAGAATCTTGCCGAGGCCGCCGCCGCCGGGCTTCTCCGTGGGGACGGCGCGATAGCCCTGGCGCTCGACCGCCGCGCGGATCGCCTTCGGCGTGACGGCGGCGGGGTCATAGACCACGCTCACGCGCTCGGTCGGATAATCGGCCTTCGCGCTCGCGACGCCGGGAAGCTCGCCGACGGCGCGCTCGATGGCCCGCTCGCAGCCGTGGCAATGCATCCCGCGCGCGCGAAAGCCGAGTGTCGCAGAGCCGACGCTCGCCTCCTCCATCCGCCGCTCTCCTTTTCAAATCATATCTGTCTGAGCGCAGGCTCGGGAAAAGGCGCCTGCGACGGAGCGGCGCTGCGACTTTTTGTCTCGGGAGCGGGCGGAGCGGCTGCGGCGAAGGCGAGACCGGGCCATCGGGCAACGCTCATGTTTTCTCGCCATGGCGCATGACTGCATTTAATTTGGCGACTTGGGAATGCTGTCGTAAGGTCATAAAAGCGACACGCGCCGTCGACGCGGGAAATGTGTCTCCCGCGGCCGGCTGACGGTCCGTCGGAGGTCGTCGATGAAAGTGAATTACAAGCCCTTCATGATATTCGCGATAGTCGCGCTGCTCGCCGTCGCTCTGGCCATGCTGTTCGATCAGCGCAACCAGCGCAGCGCCGGACGCGACATCAACTTCAGCGAATTGCTGGCGCAGATCGATCTCGGCCGCGTCCATGACGTGACCATCGCCGGCAATGAGATCAGCGGGCATTTCGCGGATAATCGCTCCTTCACCACTTACGCGCCGAATGATCCGTCGCTGGTGCAGCGGCTGACCGCGAAGAATGTCGCCATCAGCGCGCGTCCCGCGAGCGACGGCGGCGGCTGGTGGATGACCTTGTTCTTGAATGCGCTGCCGCTCATCGCCTTTCTCGGCGTGTGGATTTTCCTCGCCCGCCAGATGCAGGGCGGCGCCGGCGGCCGCGCGCTCGGCTTCGGCAAGTCCAAGGCCAAGCTGCTGACGGAAACGCAGGGCCGCGTCACTTTCGAGGATGTCGCCGGCGTCGACGAGGCCAAGGAAGATTTGCAGGAGATCGTCGAGTTTCTGCGCGATCCGCAGAAGTTCCAGCGCCTCGGCGGCCGCATTCCGCGCGGCGTGCTGCTCGTCGGTCCGCCCGGCACGGGTAAGACTTTGCTCGCCCGCGCCATCGCCGGCGAAGCGAACGTCCCCTTCTTCACCATCTCCGGCTCGGACTTCGTCGAAATGTTCGTCGGCGTCGGCGCCTCCCGCGTGCGCGACATGTTCGAGCAGGCGAAGAAGAACGCGCCCTGCATCATCTTCGTCGACGAGATCGACGCGGTGGGTCGTCACCGCGGCGCGGGGCTCGGCGGCGGCAATGACGAGCGCGAGCAGACCTTGAACCAGCTGCTCGTCGAGATGGACGGTTTCGAGGCCAATGAGGGCATCATCCTCATCGCCGCGACCAACCGTCCCGACGTGCTCGATCCCGCTCTGATGCGTCCGGGCCGCTTCGATCGTCAGATCAATGTGCCGAACCCGGACTTCATCGGCCGCGAGAAGATCCTCAAGGTTCACGCCCGCAAGGTGCCGCTGGCGCCGGATGTGGACCTCAAGGTCGTCGCGCGCGGCACGCCGGGCTTCTCGGGCGCCGATCTGATGAACTTGGTGAATGAGGCGGCGCTGCTCGCGGCCCGTCGCAGCAAGCGCATCGTCACGCGGCAAGAGTTCGAGGATTCGCGCGACAAGATCATGATGGGCGCCGAGCGTCGCACTCTGGTGATGTCGGAGGAGGAGAAGCGCCTCACCGCCTTCCACGAGGGCGGCCATGCGCTGGTGCAGCTCAACATGCCCGGCTCTATCCCGATCCATAAGGCGACGATCATCCCGCGCGGCCGCGCGCTGGGCATGGTGCAGGGCCTGCCGGAGCGCGACCAGATCTCGCAGAGCTACGAGCAGCTCAAAGCCATGCTCGCATTGGCGATGGGCGGACGCGTCGCGGAGGAGCTGGTGTTCGGCCACGACAAGGTGACGTCGGGCGCCGCGAGCGACATTCAGCAATGCACGCGCATCGCGCGGGCGATGGTGACGCAGCTCGGCTTCTCCGACAAGCTCGGCACGGTTGCTTACGCCGAGCCGCAGCAGGAGCAGTTCCTCGGCTATTCCATGGGCCGCACGCAGACGCTCTCCGAGGCGACGCAGCAGACGATCGACTCGGAAGTGCGCCGCTTGGTGCAGGAAGGCTATGACGACGCCAAGCGCATCCTCACCGAGAAGCGCGCCGACCTCGACGTTCTGGCCAATGGCCTGCTCGAGTTCGAGACGCTGACCGGCGACGAGCTGATCGGCCTGCTGCAAGGCAAGACGCCGGTGCGCGAGGATGTGCCGCCGGCCGCGCCGCCCGCGCGTCCCTCGCCCGTTCCGACGGCCGGCGCGCGTCCCTCGCCAGAGCCGGACGCCGATGGGCTGGAGCCGCATCCGGTGTGATCGGACTTCCTCGAAAGCAAAAAAGCCCGGCGCGAGCCGGGCTTTCTTTTTTGCGCCTCTCGATGGGGCTCTTGCGTCAGCGTCCCGCGGCGCGCAGCCCGGCGATGCAGCGCGCGAGATTGACGCGCGCGGTCGCGTCCCATGCCGCGCGCGTCTCCGCGCGGCGAAACACCGGCTTGTCGCCCTGCGCCAGCCCTTCCAGCATCTTCGCTTGATTGGCGGCGAATTCGGCCTCCTCGACGCCGACGGATTCCGAGCGAATCTTCTGCGTGTTGGCGGCGAAGATTTCCCAAGGCGCGGCGAGCGGGCTGAGATCGAGATCGACGAAGAGATCGAGATCGCCGGAGAAGCCCGCGTAATGCTCCGTCGTCGCGCGCGCGCCGGCGTGATCGGAGGTCGCCATCACCAGATCTTCGACGGCCTGCGCCTCGCTTCCCGCGAGAACCGTGTGGCGACGGAAGGCGGCGACGCTGTCGCGCACATTCTGCCGGTCCAGCCGCGTCTTGCCATCCGGGTCGCGCGCCAGATGCACGGCGTCGTGCCAGAAGATGGCGGCGGCGATGAGATCGGGCCGCGCGGCGAGCGAATCGAAACGCTCGAGCCCTGTGAGCAGCTCGTCTATATGCGCCCAGCTGTGATAGGCGCGATGCGGCTGACGATAGGCTTGGTCGAGCGCCTCATAGGCGCCCGGCTCATGCGCTTCCGCGATTCGCCGCCAATAGCGCAGCCTGCGCGCTTCATCTGCATTTTCCACTGTCGCGCCCGTCATTTGCTATCCATCTTCCAAAAGGGCGCGCCTCCAGTCCTCGCCGGCGGAGCCGCCTCGAAAGCCGCAAATCGCTGTTCCATAGCCATATAGCAACCACCCCAATGCGACTCGACCGACGCCCTCAAATCCGCCGCTGCGACGCGGGCGCGGGCGAAGTCCCATTCGGCATGATAGCGCATCATCGTCACATGTTCGTCACGCCATGCTATGAAGGACTCGCTCGCCGCGAAGCTCTCGTCGCCGGCGAGCGCGTAGATGCGCGTCGGCGTCGAGCGTCCGACGACTTGCGCCGCGCCGAGATCGAGCCAGGCGAAATCAGCGGCGGCGTCGCGCAAATCGCCGGAGACGAGAATATCCACGCGAAACCATTTACACAGTCCTTCGAGCCGCGAGGTGAGATTCACCACATCGCCGAGGATCGAATAGTCGAAGCGTCGCGTCGAGCCCATATTGCCGACGCTGCAAGGCCCCAGATTGAGCCCTATGCCCATCGCCGCCTTGCGATAGTCGCGTCCTTCGCGCTCGGCCTCGGCGGCGCGCTCGTCGTTGAAGCGCGCCATGGCCGCGCGCATGTCGAGCGCGGCGCGAATGGCCTTGCGCGGATGATCGGCGACATCGAGCGGCGCGTTCCAGAACGCCATGATGGCGTCGCCGATATATTTGTCGACCGTGCCCTCGCGATCGAGAATGGCGTCGGTCATCGGCGTCAGATAGGCGTTCATGAAATGGGTGAGCTCTTGCGCGCTCAGCCCCTCGGAAATGGTCGAGAAATCGCGCAGATCGGAGAACAGCACGGTGAGCTCGCGCGTTTCGCCGCCGAGCACCAGCCGCTCGGGATGCTCGACGAGGCCTTCGACGACGGCGGGCGCGATGAATTTGCCGAAGGCCATATGCACATGGCGCCGCGCGGCTTGATCCTTGCGCCATAGCGCCACAGCGCCGACGCCATAGGCGAGCGCGACCGAGAGGCTGGGGAAAGCGGCGTCGACGAGCAGGCCGTAGCGATCGAAAGCGAGGAAAGACGCAGCGAAGAGCGCGCCGATCAATCCGGTCGCGGCGAGCGCCGAAATCAAAGGCGCGACCAGCGGCAGCAGCGCAGCGACGAGGATGAAAGCGGCGCCGGCGACGACGAGCTCGAGGCCATTGGCCCAATCGGGCCGCGACAGCAGCGCGCCGGAGAGCAGCGATTCGAGAATCTGCGCATGAATTTCGACGCCGGGAATCGTCGGCTGCAGCGGCGTCGCGCGAATATCGCCGAGGCCGACGGCGGTGGTGCCGATGACGATGATGCGCCCGTCGATCTCGTCGCGCGGGGCGCGATCCTCGAGAATGGCGGCCGCCGAGACGAGACGCTGCGGCGCCTCGGCGCCATAGCGCGGGCGAATGTCCGCTGCGGCGCCGACGGCGATCTCGAAGGCGCCGACCTTGACCGCATTGACGCCGGTCTGGCGTCCGAAGGCGGTCTCGCCGCTGGCGTTGGAGGAGCGGACGATGATCGTCGAGGCGCCCTGGGCGACGCGCAGCGCTTCCAGCGCGAGCGAGGGCGTGACGCCGCCGCCGGGGCCTATGGCGAGCAGCGGAATGCGGCGCACGACGCCATCGCGATCGGGCGCCCAATTGGTCGCGCCGAGGCCGCGCGTCGCCTCCGCCAGCTCCGCGATGGGCGCGACGGCGGCGGGGAAGGCGGCGAGGAAGGCGGAAGGATCGTCGCCGGCCATGGCGACGCCCGCCTTTTGCGGCGGCGCGCGCTTTTGCCCGGAGCCGGAGAGGGTGAGGCCGAGCGCCGTCGGCGCGGCGGCGATGGATTGCGCGAAGATTTGATCGTTGGGAATGGCGTGGGCGGCGATGGCGGCGATCTGCGTCTTGGCGGAACCGTCTGGCAGGCGTTGCGCATAATGATCGAGGCTCGTCTGATCCGCCTCGGCGAAGACGATATCGAAAGCGACGGCCGCAGCGCCCGCCTCGACGAGCTTGTCGAGCAGAGCGGCGAGCCGCGTGCGCGGCCACGGCCATTGGCCGAAGGCGGCGAGGCTGTCCTCGTCCACCGCTATCACGCGCACGGGAAGGCCCGGATCATAGGGGCGCGGGGCGAGGCGCTGATAGGAGTCGAAGACGAAATTGCGCAGATCGTCCAGCGCCGGCGGCTGCAGCCGGCCGAGGGCGAGCAGGGCGAGAGCTGCCGTGGCCGTCGCGAGAAAATAGGCGGGCCTGCGTCGCCGCGACCGCTTCAATCACGCCTCCTTTGCGCGTCCATCGAGGACGCGAGATGTTCGCCGAAGGCGCGGGTCAAGCTGACTCGAAACGCCTCGGCGCGCAAGCCGAGCCGCGCCGTCCCGCGCAAAAGCCGCCCGGCTGTCGCCGGCAGGTCACGTCGAGAGGCCGGCCCCGCGCATGACCGGATCGGGAGAGACGCGACGCATCGGGCGACGGGCGCAGCGCCGCGAGCCTGTCGATGACGCCGAGGGCGGCTTCCAGCGCCACAGCGTCCGGCGGCGTGGCCCGGAAGCGCGGCGCGCCGCGGGGAACCGAGAGGAAGCGGCGCAGCACCAGCAGCAGCTCGGCGGCGCGGCGGGTCGCGCCTATGTCGAGCGCCCGGCGTATGTCGGAGACGATGAGGTCGCGGACGAAATCCGCGCCACGATCGCAGAGCATCAGATAGCTCTCGTAGAGGGATTGATGAAAGGGCGAGGGCGTGGCGCCGGGGATCATCTCATGGGGGGCGAGCCCGCAGAGCTCGGCGCAACGCGAAAGAGGGATGAGAGCAAAGGACATTGCGGGCTCGTCTGGCGGGTTGGACGCTCCTGTCGAGCGCGTATCGCCATATTAGGCAGGCGCGCGATCTCGCCTCTGTGCGAGAGCGCACAGAGGCGGGCTCAGCCGGCCTGCTCGAGGCAGGCGGTCAGACGCTGCTCCAGCGTCGAGGGGCGCAGCAGCACCAGCCCGCCGCGGATCTTCTCGGCGAGGCCCTCGTGGATCATCGCCTGCACCTCGCGATTGACCTGCTCGCGCCGGCAGCCGATGCGCGCGGCGAGATCGTGCTGCAGCGGCGGCGGCGAGATGATCGACTGGCCCTCATGGCCTTTGCGCGGCAGGGCCAGCCGCAGCAGCTCGGCATAGAGCCGGTGGCGCAGATCGAGCACGGAGCGCTCGAACAGCCGCGAGTTGAGATCGCGAATGCGCTTCGTCAGCAGGCGCAGCACCTTCTCGCAGACCGCCGGCTGGCTGAACAGCACGGTTTTGAACACGCTCGACGGCATGATGCACAGCTCGGATTTGGTCAGCGCCGAGACATTGGCCGAGCGCTCCGCGCCGTCGATCGCCGCCATCTCCCCGAAAATCTGGCCGGGATGGAGGTCGCAGAGAATGACCTCCTTGCCCGCCGGCGTGCGGATGAGCACGCGCAGATCGCCGGAGACGATGAAATAGACGTCGGTCGAGCGGTCGTCGTAATCGACGACGAGCTCGCGCTCATCGACGCGCCGCCAAATGCATTTGCGGGCGATCCGCTCCGCCTCGGCGGGGTCGAGCCCCTCGAAATAAGCAATGCGCAACAAAGAATTCGACACGGTATCGCCCCGCCCAGAGCCACCATCGCAATTTGACCAGTATTTCGTCTCGCGTCGAGGGGCAAGCGCTCAATGTTCATGGACATAGTTTCCGGGAGCGGCGCAGAGCGGCGGAAAGCCGCGCGCCGCGGCTCCCATGGGCGGCGGCGAAACGCGCTCCGCTGAGCCGCGGGCGGCGAGCCATTCCGCCCACAGCGGCCACCAGGAGCCGTCCTCCCGCCGCGCCGCGGCCAGCCATTTGTCGGCCGAGACATAATGGTCCCCGGCCCGGCGCAAGGCGACATGAAAGGCGCGGCCGCGATGGCCGGGCTCCGAGACGACGCCGGCGTTATGGCCGCCGGAAGTGAGCGCGAAGGTCAGCTCATTGTCGGTGAAGAGATGGACCTTGTACACCGAGCGCCAGGGCGCGATATGGTCGGTCTCCGTGCCGATGACGAACATCGGCGCGGAAATATCCTTCAGCGCCACCACCTCGCCGTCCACGGCGTAGCGGCCGGCGGTGAGGCGGTTCTCCAGGAACAGCCCGCGCAAATATTGCGAATGCATGCGATAGGGCATGCGCGTCTGATCGGCGCTCCAGGCCATCAGATCATTGGGCTTCTGTCGCTCGCCGAGCAGATATTCGCGCACCGCCTTGGCCCAGACCAGCTCATTGGAGCGCAGCGCCGCGAAGGCGCCCCCCATCTGCCGCGTGTCGAGCACGCCCTGATCCCACATCATGTCTTCCAGAAAAGCGACCTGGGCGGCGTCGACGAACAGCATCAGCTCGCCCGGCTCGCTGAAGTCGGTCTGCGCGGCGAGCAGAGTGATGCTGGCGAGGCGCTCGTCGTGATCGCGCGCCATGGCCGCCGCCGTGATGGAGAGCAGCGTGCCGCCGAGGCAATAGCCGCAGCCATGGACCTTGCGGCCGGGCAGCACGGCGTCGATCGCGTTCAGCGCGGCGAGCACGCCGGAGACGCGGTAATCGTCGAAGGAGAGATCGCGATCTTCCGGCGTCGGATTGCGCCAGGAGATCATGAAGACGGTAAAGCCTTGCGCTACGAGATAACGCGTCAGCGAATTCTGCGGCCGCAGATCGAGTACGTAATATTTCATGATCCAGGCCGGGACGATCAATATCGGCTCGGCGTGGACGGTCTCTGTCGAGGGGCCGTATTGAATGAGCTCGATCAGCTCATTGCGGAAGATCACCTCGCCCGGCGTCGCCGCCACATCGACTCCGACGCGAAAGCCATTGCCGCCATTGGGCGTGTTCAGAAGCGCGCGTGTATAGTCCTCGATGAAATTTTCCGCGCCGCGCAGGAGATTGGCGCCGCCTTCCTTCATCGTGCGGTCGATGACCGTGGGATTGAGCCAGAAGGCGTTGGAGGGCGAGAACAGAGCGAGCCATTGCTGCGCCATGAAGGCGACGCGGGCGGCGTCATTGGGCGTCATGCCGCGCGCCTCGCGCGTCGCCTGCCGCCACCAATGCTCGCTCGCGAGAAAGCCCTGCTTCCAAAAGGCAAAAGGCGGCGCGTCCCAGGCGGGATCGTCGAAGCGCTTGTCGAAAGGCGCGGGCGCGAAGGGCGCCGCGACGGTCTCGCCGCGCGCCGCATGAGCGACGAATTGGGCGTATCGGGCGGCGTCCTGCATGGCGGCGAGCGAGAGCTCGATCTGCCGTCCCGGCGCGCGGGAGAGATGCGTCGCCCAATCGAGCCATGCCGACATTTGCGCCAGCGGCGAGACGCCTTGCGTGAAGCGCGCCGCAAAGGCGCGGGCCGCGCGATCCAGCGTGTCGAAGGAGGGGATATCGCCGCTATGGTCGATCTCCCGCGGCGTCGCATCTGCGAGCGGCGGCGTGACGATGGCGGGGGAGACGATGTTCATCGCGGTCGCTCCTGTGGCGGTGAGGGCTAATGTCGACGCGAAATTCATGAAATGATCGTGACGGCGCGCGGCCCCGTCCCGCAACGACGATGTTATGCGCTGCAACTGTGAAATCTATGCCGCGAGCCGGCGCCGCGCTATGCGCGATCTGCCGCGGCTGCTATTTCATCGATGAAGGTTTAGAAAGCTCGCGTCTCGGGACGAGCCCTCATCCGACCCTCGCTGACGCGAGGGCCACCTTCTCCCGCGAGCGGGAGAAGGAGCGCGAACCTCTTTTGGTTCCGCATTCGTAGGGCGCGCATCCTTCTCCCACTTGTGGGAGAAGGTGGCCCGGCAAAGCCGGGTCGGATGAGGGCGGCTGCGATTTCCGGGATCGACAACGCCCCTACGGCGCCCGCAGCTCGTGCACGCTGAACAGCGCCTCCGCATCGGTCCACACGCGGCCGGGCGTCCAGCCGGCGTCGCTCGCTGTGACGCGGAACTCGTCCACGCCATATTTGTAGCAGTCTTCCGTATGGATCGTCTCGCCGCGCGAGAAGGCGAAGTCGCGGCCGCCGATCTTCGCCGTCTGGCGGCGGCGGCTGACGAGGCGCATCTCTATGCGGCCGGCGCGCGCGTCATAGATCGCCTGATGGCAAAAGCCGGAGAGATCGAAGCCGCCGCCGAGCTCGCGATTTATGCGCGCGAGGAGATTGAGATTGAAGGCCGCCGTCACGCCATGCGCGTCGTTATAGGCCGCAATGAGGCGCGAAGGGTCCTTCTTCAGATCGACGCCGACGATGAGCCGCCCGCCCGGCCCGAGCAGGACGCGCATGGCCAGCAGCAATGCGCGCGCTTCGTCCGGCGTGAAATTGCCGATCGTCGAGCCGGGGAAGAAGCCGATGCGGCGTCGATCGGCGAGCGCTGCGGGCAGCGGCGCCGGCCGCGAGAAATCGGCGACGATGGGGCGGACGCGCAAATGCGGGAAGCGCGCGGAAAGACGCGCGCGCGCTTTCTCCAGCGCGCTGGCGCAGACGTCGATCGGCGCATAGAGGGCGAGGCGCGGCGCGCGTTCGAGCAATATTTCGGTCTTGCGGCTGGAGCCGGAGCCGAACTCGACCAGCGCCGTATCCTCTCCGGCGCCGTCGAGCATCTCCTCGCCATGCGCTGCGAGTATATCCGTCTCGACGCGCGTCGGATAATAGTCCGGCAGCCGCGTGATCTCGTCGAACAGCTCGCTGCCCGTCGCATCGTAGAAATAGAGGCAAGAGAGGCGCTTTTCTGCGCGGGAGAGACCGTCGAGCACATCCGCCGCGAAGCCGCGGCTCCTCGGCGCGGTGGGCTCCGCGCGATCGAGATCATTGGTCATCGGCCGACATCCCTGGCGAGGCGCAGGCCGGCGAAGAGCCAGCGCTGGCGCGCATAGAGGAAGTTGCGGTAGCTCGCGTGAATATGGCTCTGCGGCGTCGCGCAGCAGCCGCCACGCAGCACATGCTGGTCGCACATGAATTTGGCGTTGTATTCGCCAATGGCGCCGGCCGGCCGACGATAGGCGGGGTAGGGAAGATAGGCGCTGCCGGTCCACTCCCACACATCGCCGAACAGCTGGCGCGCATGGCCTTGAAACGTCTCCGCCGGCGGCAGCGGGCGCAGCGCGTCGCCCTCGAGCAGATTGCCGGCGACCGGCTCCTGCTGCGCAACCGTCTCCCATTCGAATTCGGTGGGCAGGCGCGCGCCGGCCCAGCGGGCGAAAGCGTCTGCCTCGTAGAAGCTCACATGGACGACAGGCGCGGCGGGCTCCAGCGGCCGCAATCCTTCCAGCGTCATGGCCAGCCAGAGGTCGCCGCGCCGCTCCCAATAGGCCGGCGCCTCCCAGCCCTCGCGCCGGATCGTTTCCCAGCCGTCGAAGAGCCAGAAGGCGGGATCGCCATAGCCGCCATCCTCGATGAATTCCAGCCATTCGGCGTTGGTCACGGGCCGATCGGCGATCTCGAAAGGATGGATCAGCGCGTCATGGCGCGGCGTCTCATTATCGAAGGCGAAACCTCGGTCGCAGGCGAAATGCTCATCGTCCGCGTCGCTTCCGATGCGCGTGATTCCGCCGGCGTAGCCGATCCAGCGCAGCGGCTCCGGCGGGCCGCAAAGCGCGCGCGGCGGCGCGGCGCGATAGGCCGGCCGCAGCGGATTGGCGGCGAAGAGCGCGAGAATATCGCTGAGGATCAGCTCCTGATGCTGCTGCTCATGCTGCAGCCCGAGCTCCAGCAGCCGCGCCGCCTCGCTCTGCGGCGCGAGGCTGGAGTCGAAGAGCCGCTCCAGCGCCTCCTCGATATGATGGCGATAGGCCATGACGCGTCCCAGCGGCGGCTGGCTCAGCAGGCCGCGTCGCGGCCGCGGCTGCCTGGCGCCAGCGCCCTCGTAATAGGAGTTGAAGCAATAGCCGAAGGCGGGATCGAAGAGGCGATAGCCGGGCAGAAAGCACGCCAGCACGAAAGTCTCGAAGAACCAACTCGTATGGGCGAGATGCCACTTTGTGGGGCTCGCCTCCTCGATCGCCTGCGCCGCCATATCCTCTGGGTCGAGCGGCGCGGCGAGCGCCAGAGTGCGCGCGCGCGTCGCCGCGAGCCGGGCGCGCAATGTCTCGGTCTCGAGGGGAGGGTCGCCATGTGGAGGCGAAGCGAAATCCGGTCGCGCCATCGGCCGCGTCGCCATCGGCTCTCATCCTGGGGCAAAGGTCGCGCCGCTTTCGGCGCCGTCGAACAGCGGGCCATATAGGCCGCGCCGATGCGTCGGCAATCGGCGACAGCCGCGCTCGCGGCGAGGCTCGTGCGAAGGCGCACAGCCGCTCTGGATGGCGCGTCCTATGCTTCTCTCACGCTCGACGAGACGAGAGCGCGAAGCGAGGGGACGGGGCCATGAAGACCGAAATCATGAACAGCGAAACGTCGATAGAGATCATCCGCCGCGCCATGGACGCCAAGGGCAGTCTGCGGGTCGCCGCGGCGAGCCTCGCCGCCGAGGCCGATCTCTACGCCGCCGGGCTCTCGCCCTTCTGCGCCATTCAGGTGATGCTGTGGCTCGAGGCCGCGCTCGATGTGGAGTTTCCGAAGTCCATGCTCCAGCGTCGCAGCATGGCGACCATGGGGACGATCGCCGCGCTCATCGGCGATCTGCTCCAATCCGAGGCGCGCGCGCGGGCGGCGTGATCACCGCACCACGACGCGGGCGCCTTTGGCGACGCGCTTATAGAGATCGATCACATCCGCATTGAGCATGCGGATGCAGCCGGAAGAGACCGCGCGTCCTATGCTCTCCGGCTCATTGGTTCCGTGAATGCGGAACAAAGTGTCCTTCTGCCCCTGGAACAGATACAGCGCCCGCGCGCCGAGCGGATTTCTCAGCCCGCCGTCCATATGCTCGGGCAGATCGGGGCGGCGCTCCAGCATTTCCGGCGGCGGCGTCCAGCCCGGCCAGAAGGCCTTGCGGCCGATCTTCGCCTCGCCCTTCCAGGCGAAGCCCGTGCGGCCGACGCCGATCGCATATTCCACCGCCTTGCCGTCCTCGAGCGAGAGGTAGAGACGCCGCGCGCGCGTGTCGATCGTCAGCGTGCCGGGCTCCTCGGCGGTGGGGTCGCCGATGAAACGGCGCCGCGTCTGCCGCATGTCGACATCGTCGTCATAGTCGATCGGCGTCGAATAATTCGGGTCGGCGTCGGGCGGCAGGGCGGCGAGGCGTTCGCGGTCGCGATCGTCGCGCTCGCGATTTTCCCTGGCGCGTGCTCGCGGAGCTTCGCGGCGCTCCTCGTCGAACGGCCAATTGGCGCGCGCACGCTGGCGGCGCGGCTGCGCCTCGTAGTCGGGATCGGCCGCCGCGCCATTCTGCGTCGACTCCGGCCAGAAATAATATTGCGCGGTCGCCGCGCTCGCATTGGCGAGCAGAGCGGCGACGCCGAGGACGAGACGTAGACGAAGCGACATGATGGTCTTTCCGATCGATTCCGACGCTCTTTGTCGAAGACGAAAAAGGCGAAAAGCGGAACGGCGCCGCCTATGAGCCATATGGAGCGGCGGCGCGGGCGTGACAGGCCCGGCCCACTCGTCGTCGATCATCGCAGAGCCGGGGACCAAAGGCCACGCTCGCGCCGAAAATGAAAGGACGCGGAAACGAAAAAAGCCCGGCGGCTCGCCGGGCTCTCTCGTCTCGCAGAAAGTTGGGCGAGGCGCGCTACTTCGGCTGCGGCACGATGCGGAGATAGGGCTTGGGCGCCTTCCAGCCCTCGGGATAGATCGTCTTCGCCTCATCGTCGGAGACCGAGCCGGCGATGATGACGTCGTCGCCCTGCTTCCAATTCACCGGCGTCGCGACGCGATGCTTGGCGGTCAGCTGGATCGAATCCAGCACGCGGATCACCTCGTCGAAATTGCGGCCCGTCGTCATAGGATAGGCGATGACGAGCTTGATCTTCTTGTCAGGCCCGATGATGAACACATTGCGCACTGTCAGATTATCGGCCGGCGTGCGCGTCGCGGAATCGCCGGAGGCGGCCGCCGGCAGCATGCCATAGAGCTTGGAGACATTGAGGTCGGCGTCGCCGATGACGGGATAGTTCGGCGCCGCGCCTTGGGTTTCTTCGATATCCTTGGCCCAGGCGGCGTGATTGTCGACCTTGTCGACGCTGAGCCCGATGACCTTGGTTCCGCGCTTGTCGAATTCGGCTTTCACCTTGGCGAGATAGCCGAGCTCTGTCGTGCAGACGGGGGTGAAGTCCTTGGGATGCGAGAACAGGACGACATAGGAATCGCCGATCCAATCGTGAAACTTGATGCGTCCTTCGGTCGTGTCGGCTTCGAAATCCGGCGCTGCTTCGCCTATTTGGAGCGGCATATGCGGTACTCCTCGCTCGATGTTCGAACCCACTTCGAGTCGTCGCTGTCGATTTGCGGCGGCTGCGCGATTGTGTGCAGAAATCATACCGAAGGAGAAACGGCCTTCAATGCGAATTTTGTCGGCATTTGTACTATGCTGAAACCTTCTCTTTTTCATGACGGCTGCGACATGAGCTGCCGTCATCGCGTCGAGACGGAGAATGGCTCCGTCTCATATCGATGAAGAGAAAGAATTTCTTTCTTTCCGCCTCGGCTTTCGTCTTGTCGCATCTGCGACAGAGGGCGCGGCGATTGTCAGGGTTCCGCATCCGCCTGACGCGACGGCTCGGCCGCGGCGAAGGCGGGATGGGCGAGGCAATGCGCCTCCACGGCGAGAAGCTTCGGCAGCGTCTCGAGCGGCGTCGAGAAGCGCCGCGCCGCGAAGAGCTGCGGAACGAGGCACACATCGGCGAGCGTTGGCTGCGCGCCGAAGCAGAAGGGACCGGGCTCGACGAGCCGCTCCACCGCCTCGAGCCCGCCCTGCAGAACCCAGTGATGGACCCAGGCGTCGACGCCGGAATCGTCCTGCCCCAGCCGCTCGCGCAAATAGTCCAGCACACGGCGATTGTTCAGCGGATGAATGTCGCAGGCGATGGCGAGCGCGACTCCGCGGACCTTGGCCGCGAGCAGCGGATCTTTCGGCGTCAGCAGCGGCTGCGGCGCGAGCGCGTCGAGATAATCGATGATCGCCAATGATTGGGTGAGGATCGTGCCATCGTCCAGCTCGAGCGCCGGCGCGAGGCCTTGCGGATTCTTCGCGAGATAATCGGCTCGGCGCTGCTCGCCGCGCGCGAGATGCACGGGGATTCGCTCGACGTCCAAGCCCTTCAGCTCGATCGCGATGCGCACGCGATAGGCGGCCGAGGAGCGGAAATAATCATAGAGCTTCATCGCCGTCGTCTCCGCCGTCCGCTCTGGAATCGCAGGTCGCGCGCAATATGTTGAAGGAGTGCGCCATTCGCAAGGAGGCCGCAATGTCGCCTTCGCCGGACAATCCGATGGGGACGGATGGTTTCGAATTCGTCGAGTTCGCCCATCCAGAGCCGTCGAAGCTCGCGGCTCTGCTCGAGCAGATGGGCTTCGTCGCCGTCGCGCGTCATCGCTCCAAGGATGTGACGCTCTATCGCCAGGGCGACGTGAATTATGTGCTCAACGCCGAGCCGGACAGCTTCGCCGCGGATTTCGCCCGCGTGCATGGGCCTTGCGCCTGCGCCATGGGCTTTCGCGTGGCGGATGCGCGCGTCGCCTATGAGCGCGCGCTCACCTTGGGCGCGAGCGCGGCGGAGACGAAGATCGGGCCGATGGAATTGAAGATTCCGGCGCTCGTCGGCGTCGGCGGCGCATTGATCTATCTCGTCGATCTCTATGGCGAGCGCGGCTCGATCTTCGACGTCGATTTTCGCTGGACCGGCGCGCGCGATCCGCATCCAGAAGGCGTCGGCCTCACCGTCATCGATCACCTCACCCATAATGTCTATCGCGGCCATATGGACGAATGGGCCGGGTGGTACGAGCGCTTCTTCTCCTTTCGGCAGATTCGCTATTTCGACATAGAGGGCAAGCTCACCGGCCTGCATTCGCGCGCCATGACCAGCCCCTGCGGGAAGATACGAATTCCGATCAACGAGAGCGTCGACGACAAGAGTCAGATCGAGGAATATCTCACCGCTTATCGGGGAGAAGGCATTCAGCATGTCGCCTGCGCCTGCGACGACATTTATCGCACGGTGACGGCGCTGCGGGCGCGCGGGCTGCAATTCATGCCGGCGCCGCCGGATTCTTATTACGCGCGCGTCGAGGAGCGGCTACCCGGCCATGGCGAGCAGTTGGAGCGCTTGCGCGAGCTGGGCATTCTCATCGATGGCGAGGGGCGCAAGCTGCTGCTGCAGATTTTCTCGAAGACGGTGATCGGGCCGATCTTCTTCGAGTTCATCGAGCGCAAGGGCGACGAGGGATTCGGCGAGGGCAATTTCCGCGCTTTGTTCCAGTCGATCGAGGACGATCAGGTGAAGCGCGGCGTGCTGCGCGCGGGAGGGTGAGGGATGAATTCGATGCGACGCTCGTGTGACGCCCCCTCCCTCACCCTCCCCCGCTGCGCGGGAGAGGGGACGGCCGACGTTTCGCGAAGCCTCGATGAAGCGCCGAGTCTCGCTCCCTCTCCCGCGTAGCGGGGGAGGGCCGGGGAGGGGGCGACCGCGGTTCTCTCCGCCTTCTAGTCGCGCCGCCATTCGGAGATTGAGCCATGACGCTCCGCTACATGTCCGGCTTCGGCAATGAGTTCGCCAGCGAGGCGCTGCCCGGAGCTCTGCCTGTCGGGCAGAACTCGCCGCAGCATTGCCCCTATAATCTCTATGCGGAGCAATTGTCGGGCTCGCCCTTCACCGCGCCGCGCGGCGCCAATACGCGCAGCTGGCTCTATCGCATTCGCCCGTCGGTGCAGCATTTCGGGCGTTTCGAGCGGCTCGAGCTTCCCTTCTGGATGAGCGCGCCTTCGCGCGAGGAGCATGATCTGCCGCTCGGCCGCTATCGTTGGGGGCCGCCGCCCATGCCCGATGGCGCGGTCACTCTTCTCGCCGGCGTGCGCATGATGACGACGGCCGGCGACGTCGATGCGCAGAGCGGCATGGCGGCGGGGCTCTATTTCGTCACACGCTCGATGACCGATGATTATTTCTACGACGCCGACGGCGAATTGCTGCTGCTGCCGCAGGAGGGCGCGCTGCGCCTCGTCACCGAATTCGGCGCGATGGAGATCGCGCCCGGCAAGATCGGCGTCCTTCCGCGCGGCGTGAAATTCAAGGCGGAGCTGATCGCCGGGCCGGCGCGCGGCTATCTGTGCGAAAATTACGGCGCGCCTTTCACTCTGCCGAATCGCGGGCCGATCGGCGCCAATTGCCTCGCCAACGCCCGCGATTTCGAGACGCCCGTCGCCGCTTTCGAGGACGCCGAGCGGCCGTGCCGGCTCACGGTGAAATGGGGCGGCAAATTCTTCATCTGCGGGCTCGATCATTCGCCGCTCGACGTCGTCGCCTGGCATGGCGATTACGCGCCTTACAAATATGATCTTCGGCGCTTCGCGCCGGTCGGCGCTCTGCTCTTCGACCATCCCGATCCGTCGATCTTCTGCGTGCTGACGGCGCCCTCGGAGCGGGAGGGGACGGCCAATATCGATTTTCTGATCTTCCCCGAGCGGTGGCTCGTCGCCGAGCATACGTTTCGTCCGCCCTGGTTCCATATGAATGTGATGAGCGAGTTCATGGGGCTGATCTATGGGCGCTATGACGCCAAGCCGGAGGGGTTCTCGCCCGGCGGCGTCTCGCTGCACAACAGCATGCTGCCGCATGGGCCGGATGCGCAGAGCTTCGCGCAGGCGAGCGCGGAGGCGCTGGCCCCGCAAAAGCTCGAGGGGACGCTCGCCTTCATGCTGGAGACGCGGCTGCCGCAGCATGTGACGCGCTATGCCGCGCGGCTCGAGACATATCAGAACGACTATGCCGATTGCTGGGCGGGGCTCGCGCGCCGCTTCGACGGGACGCCGTGAGGACAAGCGATGAAGCTCGCTTCTTTGAAAGCCGGACGCGACGGCAGGCTCATTGTCGTCTCGCGGGATTTGACGCGCGCAACAGAGGCGACGGCGGTCGCGCCCACTCTGCAGGCGGCGCTCGATGATTGGCCGCGCGCCGCGCCGCGGCTCGCCGAGATCGCCGAGCGGCTGGAGGCGGGGCTGATCCCCTCCTTTCGCTTTCGCGAGCATGAGTGCGCGTCGCCGCTGCCGCGCGCCTATCAATGGGCCGACGGCTCGGCCTATGTGAATCACGTCGCTCTGGTGCGCAAGGCGCGCGGCGTGGAGATGCCGCCCTCCTTTTGGAGCGATCCGCTGATCTATCAGGGCGGCTCGGACGGGTTTCTGGGGCCGCGCGATCCCATCCCTTTTCTCGATGAGAAATTCGGCCTCGATCTCGAGGCGGAGGTCGCCGTCGTCACCGATGACGTTCCGCTCGGCCTGGACGCCCGATCGGCGCGCGCCCATATCGCGCTCGTCATGCTGGCCAATGACGTGACCTTGCGCGGCCTCACGGCCAGCGAGCTGGCCAAGGGCTTCGGCTTTTTCCAATCCAAGCCCGCCTCGGCCTTTTCCCCCGTCGCCGTGACGCCGGACGAGCTCGGCGCCGCATGGAATGGCGCGACGCTCTCCGCGCCGCTGCTGTCCTTCGTCAATGGCGCGCCGCTCGGCCGGCCCGACGCCGGCGTCGACATGACCTTCGATTTCGGCGGCCTCATCGCCCATGCGGCGCGCACGCGCGCGCTCGGCGCCGGCGCCATCATCGGCTCCGGCACTGTGTCGAATCGCGCCGCCGACGGCGGGCCGGGCCTGCCGATCGCCGAGGATGGCGTGGGCTATTCCTGCCTCGCCGAGCAGCGCGTCGTCGAGAGCCTGCTCGGCGGCGCGGCGGGCACGCGATTTTTGCTGCCGGGCGACCGTATCCGCATAGAGATGCGTGATTCCGCCGGCCGTTCGATCTTCGGCGCGATCGAGCAGGAGGTGGTCGCGGCGAGCGAGATTTAGGAAGCGACGGGAGAGGCCGCCCAAGGGCGGCGCTCCCTCGGGGGGACGAGGGAGCGCCGCGCAGTGGCGGCCGACAAGACGAGCGAGGCGGCATGGACCGGAGTAGTCCGCTCGGCGCTCGCTCGGGAGGCGCAGCTGATCGGAGGGAGGTCCGATCTTCGCCTTTCGAGTCGGTCGACAGATTCCGCGAGCCTCGCCGGCCCTGAACCGCTTTTCCGTCGCATGTCCCGCCTCGCATCGGGGGGAGATTTCGCGCCTCGGGGAAAGGCGCGTCGAGGATGAGACATGGGTGACGCAATTGCGGGGTCCGCCATCTGAGACGGCGAGCGCTCGCGGAAGTCCGCTCGAATTGTCGCCGCTCCCGGGAGAAGAGCGCGACAATTCGTGTTTCTTGTTCCTGTGGCCTACGTGACGCCCGCGCTCAGACGCGAGAGAAACGAGGAACGAAGCTTAGGAGACAAGCCGGACGCAGAGCGTCCGGGAGGGCCGCATCGACATCAGACGAAGGCAGGCGGCGCTCGCGAGCGGAGATTGTCCGGGCTCTCATCGAGGTCCCGACCGAGGCGAGAGGCGAAATCGAAACGCGTGGAAATCTCGAAACGATAAACAATATGCGTGATGGTCGCCGGCAAGGTCGGCGCCGCGCTGGCGACGCAGGCGTCGCAGCAGACGACGAAGGGCGTCTTGGGCGCGCCATGGGACTTTTGGAAATCCTGGCAGAAAGCGGCGCGATCCTCGAAGACGCTGACGCCCGCTCCACCATGGCCGCGATGCGACGCGAAGCCCAGCGCGCCGACGATGATCGTCAGCGTATAGAGCCCCAGCGCCAGTCGCCGGAAGAAGGTCGAGCGTAATCTATCGGCCATGGTGAATGAGAGTTGCACTCATCATTGTCAGAGTCAAGGAGAGCGCGAGCGGCGCTTCACCAAGAAAAGCCGCGCAGCTCGAAGGAGCGGGCGATGGAGAGGCCGGCGGTGAATTGATTGCGCGAGCCGATCTCGTTGGGAATCGGGCTGGCGCCGACGCTGCCGGTCAGCCGCTGCAGGCCGCCGTAAATGGTGGCGTTGGTGTCCTTGGTGAAATCATAGCGGAAGGTGGCGAGCCCGCCCGCGGCGGTGAAGCCGCCATTGGCCTCATAAGGCTCGATGCGGCCATTGGCCAGAGATTCGAACGGCGTCACCGAGAAATAGGCGTTGGCGTATCGATTGTCGCCGAGGCTGAGGCGCGGTCCAAAGGAGAGCGTCGCGCGGCCGTCGCCGCCATAGAGATCGGCCCCCAGCGAGGCGACGAAGCCCTTGTGCCCGTCTATGCCCTGCCGCAGCTCGGCGCGCGTGCGGAAATGCTCGCCCTGATATTCGGCGAAGCCGCCAATCTCATGAGTGAGCTCGACGGTGTGCACGCCGGTGAGCCCGTCGCGCTGTCCGCGCTTGAACACGAAATTAGCCACCGGACCAGCGCGAAAGCCGTTGGAGTCGAGAATGGCGAAGCCGAATCCGTCGTCGGGCGTCGAGAACAGCTCCGGCTCGCCGATGCGTCGGAAGCTGATCGAGGGAAACGGATAGGGACGCAGCGTGCTCGAGCCCGGAAAGCTCGGGGTCAGCGCGCCCATGACGCCCACAGTCACGATCCAACCCTGTTCCGCCGCGGCGAATATGGGCGTCCGCGCAGGGGGCTCCTGCATGCGCAGGTCTTGCGCCTGTATGTCTTGTGCGCTCAGGCCTTGCGCGCGCTGCTCGTCCGCATGCGCAAAAGGGGCTGCGCCGGCAAGGCCGACACAGGCGAGAAGGCCGATCATCGCGGCGCGGGCGCGAGGCATGGCGGGACCCTCGTTGCAGCGTAACCAATTCGTCATCATTATTATCAGCCGGCGGGCGAAGCTGCCAAGTCCGTGGAGGCGCGGCCTCTTTTTCGCCGCTATGCATCCACCGGGCGCGATCGGAGCGAAGCGATGGAAAAGGACAGGCTGGCGGCTTTCAGCGACGGCGTGGTCGCGATCATCGTCACGATTATGGTGTTGGAGCTGAAGGCGCCGCACAGCGCGGATTGGTCCGCGCTCCTTCCTCTGGCTCCGACTTTCGCCAGCTATGCGCTCAGCTTCGTCTATGTCGCCATCTATTGGAACAATCACCATCATCTGCTCTACGCCGTCTCGCGGGTGGATGGCCGCGTGCTGTGGGCCAACATGCATCTGCTGTTCTGGCTGTCGCTCATCCCCTTCGCCACCGCCTGGATGGCGGACAATGACTTCGCCCGCGCGCCCACCATTCTCTACGGGCTCACGCTGCTGCTGCCGGCGATCGCTTATTATCTGCTGACATTGGCGATATTGCGGGCGGACGGCCCGGCCTCGCCGCTCGCCGGCGCGCTCGGCCGCGATGTGAAGGGCAGAGCGTCGATCGTGCTCTATCTTTGCGCCATCGCCGGAGGATATTTCGTCTCGCCGCTGCTGGCGCTCGCCATTTATGTCGGCGTGGCGATCATGTGGTTCGCGCCGGATCCGCGCATAGAGAAGACCGTCGCCGGCTCACGAGATCAGCGATAGATCCAGGCGTTGCGGGACAGCACGCCCTCGCCGCCCATCAGCCGCACCGCGGCGTCGCGCACCACCGCCATCGGCCCGGAGAAATGGCAATTGGCGCCTTGCTCGCGCGAGGCGCGCTGAATGCGGGTCGCCCGCTCGATTCGCGCCGTTTGATAGGCCGCCAGCGCCGTCTCTGCTTGCGCGCGCGCATCGGTGAAGGCGTGGCCGAGCGCCGCTGCGTCCTCTATCGCCTGCGCCGCGCCCTGGGCGAGGAAGGGCACCATGGGATGCGCGGCGTCGCCGAGCAGCGCCACGCGGCCGCGGCCCCAGCGCGTGAGCTCCGGCCGGGCGTAGAGCGGCCAGCGTCGCCAAGCGTCGCCGGCCTCGAGCAGCGCGCGCAAATCGCGGCTCCAGCGCGAAAAGCCCATGGCCTGGACCAACTCCTCGCCGGAGCGCGTCTCGGCGATGGGGCCGCGATCGGCGCGATCCTCGATAATGGCGACGGCGCTGACGATGCTGGCGTCGCGCAGCGGATAATGGACGACATGTCCGCCCGGCCCGAGCCAAATGTGAGTCTCGCGCTCGCGCAGGGCGGCGGGCGCCGAATCGATCGGCATCAGCGTCCGCCAGGCGGTGAGCCGCGCCGAGCGGGGCGCGTCGTCCGCGACGAGGCCGAGCGCATCGCGAATCGTCGAGCGCAGCCCATCGGCGCCGATCAGCGCCGCCGCCTCCAGCGTCGCCTCGCCGATCGCCGGCCGCACGTAATCCGCATCCTGCGTGAAGCCAGCGCAGCGCGCGGCGATGCGCGTCTCGACGCCGAGGCGCTGCGCCTCTTCGAGCAGCGCCTTCTGCAGATCGGCGCGGTGGAAAACGCGGAAGGGCGCGCCCCAGCGGTCGCGCGCCTCGGCGAGCGGCAGGCGCGCCAGGACGGCGCCGTCGGCGGCGCGGCGAATATTGAGGGCGCGCGGCTCGAGGGCGACGGCGTCCAGCGCCGGCCGCATGCCGAAACCCTGCAGAATTCGTCCGGCGTTGGGCGAGATTTGCAGGCCGGCGCCCACTTCCTCTATCCGCTCGGCCTGCTCGAGGACGAGCGTCCTTTTGCCGGCGCGCGCCAGGGCGATCGCCGCGGCGAGCCCGCCTATGCCGGCGCCGACGACGATGAAGGGAGCGCCCATTCGCGCGGCGTCAGGCGGTCGGGTCGAGGACGGTCTCGGAATGATAGACGCATTCGGCCGGATCGGCCGCGCCATGGCCGAGGGCGGCGTCGAACACATAATGCGTCGAGCAATAGGGGCAGACCGCCTCGTCCGCCGCGCCCATGTCGATGAAGACATGCGGATGGTCGAAGGGCGGCAGCGCGCCGATGCACATGAATTCCTTGGAGCCGACCGTGATCTTGGCGACGCCCGGCTGATTGTGGAAGTGCGGTGTGGAATCGTGCGACATGGCGGGGAATCCCTCGAGCGGTCGGTTGGCTGCGCGCAGCTATATTGGAGCCGCGCGGTTTTGGGTAGGGGGAGGAAGGTCGCGGGGGAGGGGATGGCGCTCTCGACCGCCACGCGCGCCGCAGAACACGGCCCGCGCGTGTTATTCGTAGCTGACTTTGAACTCTGGAATCGCTCTATGCATGTATTGATCGAAAAGTGGGACTGTAAATTCTGTATCGCCATGCGACGGCGAGTAGATCATTCCCTTTTTTATCAGTGCGCTTCGGGTCGGTGCGACAGACTGTACTTTCACGCCGAGCATGTCTGCGATTTCACCCGAGCGTTGCTTGCCAGATCCGAGTTCGGCAAGCGCTCTCATATATCTCTTTTCCGACGGGTTGCATCGTTCCAGTCGCATTTGGAAAAAGCTCTTGTCGAGCTCATCGATCGCTGGAACATCGGCGGCTCTCGCTGTCTCGGCGTCAATCTGCTCTGTGTCCGACAAGTTCCAAGCCGTATACGCCCATTGCTGTAGAAAATACGGGTATCTCTCGGTTACTTTCAGGATATGAGCGATAGCCTCATCCGTGAACGAGGCTCCTTCGGCTTTTGCAGGAACTTGGAGGGCGTTGATGGCGTCCTGACTTTTCAGCGCGCCTATGTCAGGAAACCGAAACAGCCGTTCGGAATAGGACTTCGAGTTCCCAGCGAGCGCCCTGATCTGCGGGAGGCCAGCTCCGATCATCACGATCGGTAGGCTTTTTTGATTCGTCTTGTGGATGGACATAATCAATGCGCTGAATTCGTCTTCAGAAAGGTATTGCAATTCGTCCACGATGAGAGCGATCGGCGTCGACGCCGCTTTGGCCGCCTCGCCGACCATTGCGATCAATTCAGGCAGGTCTGCCTCGATATTCCCGCTGTCGGCAAAGCCTTTTTCCGCTTCGATGCTGAGACCGAAGTCGACGTCGTTTATCGTGACTTTCAATCCATTCAAGAAGCCCTTCAGGCCGCGTAGGCTACGGCGCGCCATGTCCTGCGCGTTCTCCACCTTGCTCAACGAATAGAGAATAGACCGTAATTTCGGCGCGAGCAGCTCTGGAAGGCTCTTGCCCTCGTGGGCTTCTATGAAGGACGACTTGCAGCCGATATCGGAGGCGATTTCTTCGATTCTGTTAAGCAGAACTGTTTTGCCGACGCCTCGTAGCCCGACCATTATCAAGCTTTGTGCAGGACGGCCGGCAGCAATGCGCTTGATCGCGTTGGTGGCATCCTCGATGAGGGATGAACGCCCGGCCAATTCAGGCGGCGGAGTTCCAGCGCCGGGCGCATATGGATTACGTACGATGTCCAATTCAAGCGACCTTAGCTAATTATAGCAGAAAAATCATATACTCCGGTAAGTTTGATATCAAGCGGCGTGGGAGGCTTGCCGTGGCCTGCTAGAGTCGTCGTTACGGCGAAGGTCGAGGGAGCGCCCCATGAGCCCCCTCACCCCCGCACCCGCACATACTCCCCCGGCGCGTCGCAGAGCGGCTTCAGCTTCCCGTCGCCGGGGATGCGCGCCGGCACGCGCTGCGGCGCTTGCGCGGTGATCCAGGCGAGCCAGTCGCCCCACCAGGAACCCTTGTTCTCATGGGCGGTCTTCGCCCAATCCTCATAGAGGCCCACGGGCGGGCCGCCGGTCCAATATTGATATTTGTTCTTGGCCGGCGGATTGACGACGCCCGCTATATGGCCGGCGCCGGCGAGCACATAGCGCACCTCGCCGCCGAAATATTTCGCGCCGGTGAAGACGGAGCGCGCCGGCGCGATGTGGTCTTCCTTCGCCGCCAGCTCATAGATCGGAATCTTCACCTTGCGCAGATTGAGCGTTACGCCGTCGATCACCATGCGGCCCTGCGACAGCGCATTCTCTATGTAGCAATAGCGCAGATAGAAGAGATGGTTCGCGCGCGGGATGCGCGTGCAGTCCGAGTTCCAGGTGAGGAGATCGAAAGCCGCCGGCTCGACGCCCTTCATGTAATTATTGACGAAATAGGTCCAGAACAATTCATTCGGACGCAGAAGATTGAAGGTCGTCGCCATTTTGACGCCTTCGAGATAGCCGGTGCGCGACATGGCCTCGTCGAGCGCGGCGAGGCGCGCCTCGTCGATGAAGACCTGCATGTCGCCGGCGTCGGTGAAATCCACCTGCGTCGCCAGAAAGGTCACGCTGTCGATGCGGTCGTCGCCCTTTTCGGCCATATAGGCGAGCGTTGCGGCGAGCATGGTGCCGCCGACGCAATAGCCGGCCGCCGCCACATGTTTGGCGGCGGTCGCCTGCTGCACCGCGTCCAGCGCGGCGAGCACGCCTTCCTTCATATAGGCGTCGAAGCCCTTCTCCGCTTGGCTCTCGTCGGGATTGACCCAGGAGATGACGAAGACGGTGAGGCCCTGCGCCGTCGCCCAGCGCACGAAGCTCTTCTCGCGATTGAGATCGAGCACGTAGAATTTGTTGATCCAGGGCGGCACGATCAGCAGCGGGCGCTCATAGACCGTCTGCGTCGACGGCGCATATTGGATGAGCTCCATTACCGGCGTGCGATAGACGACCTTGCCGGGCGTCGTCGCCATATCGACGCCGAGCTCGAATTTGCTCTCGTCGCTCTGACGCAGCTTCAGCATGCCATGGCCGGCGGAGAGATCCTCGGTCAGCATCTTCATGCCGCGCACGAGATTCTCGCCGCGCGCGTCGAGAGTGGCGCGCAGCAGCTCGGGATTTGTGGCGACGAAATTGGAGGGCGACAGCGCGCTGGCGACGAGCCGCGTGTAGAAGGCCGCCTTGGCCTTCACCTGCGGGTCGAGCCCTTCTGTGCGCTCCACTGCGTCGCCGGCCCAGCGCGTCGTCAGCGCATAGGATTGGCGCAGCCAGTCGAAGAAAGGATTGTCGTTCCACTCCGGCGCCGCGAAGCGCTTGTCATTGGGGTCCGGCGGCACGATCGGCGGCGTGTCCTCGCCGGAGAAGCGGCGCAGCGTCTGGCTCCAAATATCGGTGAGGCCGGAGACGAGCGTCGCCTGGGCGGCGTAGGCCTGATCCGGCTTGGCCATCCAGCGCTCGGCGACGACGCCCAGCGTCTTGACGGCGTCGGCGACATTGCTGGCCAGCTCACTGCGCGTGTCGCCCGGCTCCATGCCGCCTATGGCGGCGGCGAGCGCCTTGCGGCCCTGATCGACGAGCCGCGCCAGATTCTCCGCGAAAATCTCGAAATCATGAGCGTTGGGCGCGGCCGTGGTCAGAGCCGGCGGCTTTTGCCGCGCGGCGGCCGGCGCGGGCTCCGGCTCCCGGGGGGCGAGCCGGTCGAAGAGCCGGCGACGCTGCTCCTCGGACAATTCCTCCACGGCGCCGGCCAGCAGCGCGGCCGCGGCCTCGAGCGCGGCGTGACGATCGGCCTCCGCATCCTTTGCGACCGCGGGGCGGGGCGCCGGCGCGGCTGCGGCCGGCTTTTTCGGTTTTGCCTTCGCCGCCGGTTTCGCCGGCGCCGCCGCCGCGGGCTTTTTCACCGCGTCACCGCCTTTGGGCGCGCGGCCCTCCAGCGTCAGCGTCGACGTTCGCTCGCCTGCCGCGGCGCGCCCTTTCGGCGCCGCTGGCGCGGCTCGGGGCTCGACCCGGGGCTCGGCCTCGGGCTCGGCCGCGGCGTGAAGCGGCGGCCGCCGTTTGGCTCCGGCTGGCGAACGTCTTTGTGCGGTCATGGGCTGTCCTGTCCTCGGCGGCTTCGCGCCGCCGGCCTCGTCTCTTCCTTAGAGCATATCCCGCGAAGGTTCGGAAACCGTCTCTCACGGAGAAAAGCGCTTCCTCCAATACTTAAGCGCGGCGATGCGTCGCGGAAGGGCGGGAGCCCCCATATCGGCGCCCCCTTATCAAAGCCGCATTGTCGCACTATGACGGAGGCCAGCCTCTGGAGAAGCCGATGATTTGCCGTCTCGCGATCTGCCTCGCCCTGTTCGCCGTCGCCGCGGGCGGCGCGCGCGCGCAGGAAGCGGGGTCCGAGACCGCGGGCGAGTCGATCGGCAAATTCTTCGAGGGAATGGAGATGCGGCGTCCGCCGCCGGCCCCGGCCGATTTCGTCGAGCGCTCGCGGACGGGCGCGACCGGCTACACGCCCTTCGCCGCGCCGACTCCGGCGGCCGACGTCAAGAAAGACGCCAAGAAGAGCGCCGCCCGCGCCGCCGAGCTCGAGAAAGAGCTCATCGCCGCCGCGGCCGCCAATCGCGCCCGCGGCGCCCGCGTCAAAATTCCCGACGCGCCGAAAGAGCGGCGCGCCGAGACGAAACAGCGCCAGAGCGCGCAATAGCGCGCTAGATTCTTTCGTCGGACGCGAATTCTGGTCGTTTCGAACATCCCGTTCGAGCGGACAGCGCTCTAGCTCTTTCGAAAGGGTTTCGCGCCACACTCGTCCGCCGCGCCTCGAAATGAGGTCGGCGGAGCTTTCAACGGAAATAGGCGATGTCGGACTTCTATCGCATCAAGCGGCTTCCCCCTTATGTTTTCGAGCAGGTCAATCGGCTCAAGGCCAAGGCGCGCGCCGGCGGCGCCGATATCATCGATCTCGGCATGGGCAATCCCGATCTGCCCGCGCCGCGCCATGTGATCGAGAAGCTGGTCGAGACGGCCGGCCGTCCGCGCACCGATCGCTATTCGGCCTCCAAGGGCATCGCCGGCCTGCGCCGCGCCCAGGCCGGCTATTACGAGCGCCGCTTCGGCGTGAAGCTCGATCCCGAGACGCAGGTGGTGGCGACGCTCGGCTCCAAGGAGGGCTTCGCCAATATGGCGCAGGCGATCACCGCGCCCGGCGATGTGATCCTCGCGCCCAATCCGTCCTATCCCATTCACGCCTTCGGCTTTCTGATGGCCGGTGGCGTCATCCGTTCCGTGCCGGCCGATCCGACGCCGCAGCTCTTCCATGCGCTGGAGAAGGCGGTCGCGCATTCCATCCCCAAGCCTATCGCCATCGTCGTCTGCTATCCGGCCAATCCGACGGCGACCGTCGCCTCGCTGGATTTCTACAAGGACCTCGTCGCCTTCGCGAAACGGCACGACATATTCGTGCTCTCCGACATCGCCTATGCCGAGGTCTATTTCGACGATAATCCGCCGCCGTCGATCCTTCAGGTCAATGGCGCGATGGACATAGCCGTCGAATTCTCGTCTCTGTCGAAGACCTTCTCCATGGCCGGCTGGCGCATCGGCTTCGCGGTCGGCAATGAGCGCCTCTGCGCCGCGCTGGCGCGGGTGAAGAGCTATCTCGACTATGGCGCCTTCACGCCGGTGCAAGTGGCGGCGACCGCGGCGCTCAACGGCCCGGACGATTGCATCAAGGAGATGCGCGCCATCTATAAGAAGCGCCGCGACGTGATGGTGGAGAGCTTCGCGCAGGCCGGCTGGCCGATCCCGGCGCCTTCCGCGTCGATGTTCGTCTGGGCGCCGATCCCGGAGCGCTTTTCCGGCATGACCAGCCTCGAATTTTCCAAGCTCCTCATCGAGAAGGCGGATGTCGCCGTCGCGCCGGGCGTCGGCTTCGGCGAGCATGGCGAGGGCTATCTGCGTCTCGCTCTGGTCGAGAATGAGCAGCGCATTCGCCAGGCGGCGCGCAATCTGCGCCGCTTCTTCGAGGGCGCGGAGACGACGCTGCACAATGTCGTGCCGCTGCAGGCGCGCGGCTGACGCAGCGAGAGAAGGGGAGGGCGGCGTGGTTCGCATTTTCGTGGCGATGGCCGCCATTCTCGCCGCCGGCGCGGCTCTCGCGCGGGACGAGCCGCAGCACACGCAGATCGAGCGTGGCCGCGCTATCGCCAATGCCAATTGCAGCCGCTGTCATGCGACCGGGACGCGAGGCAAGAGCCCCAATCCGGCCTCGCCGCCCTTCCGCACGCTGACGAAGAAATATCCGCTCGAAAATCTCGAGGAGGCGCTGGCCGAAGGCATCGTCGTCGGCCATGGCGGGCTGGACATGCCGCGCTTCGAATTCTCGCCGGCGCAAATCGAGGCGCTGCTCGACTACATTGCGTCGATCCAGCGCAAGTGACGCCCACGAGCGAGGCGCATGAGCGCCGGCGCCTTGCATGATTTCTTAAGGCCTGCTGCGTAATTTCGTCGCATGGAGGATCGAGCGCATGCGGCGGGGCATGCGCCCGAAGGCATGACGCCGTTTCTTCATTCCGGCGCCGATCCGGCTGTGCTCGATCGCGGAAGATCTCCGCGAGCCGTCTCTCTCCCATCCGACATTCCGCCGCCAGGACCTTCATCGTCTCCGAGCGGCTCTTCTCCCGGAGGCACTTCATGCGCCTGTCGATTTCTCGCGCCGCGAGCCTGCTCGCCGCCGTCGCTTTTCTCGCTTTCCTCGCAACCGCCGGCGCCGGGCGCTATATTCTCGACGAGCTGCGCATCGGCGGACACGCCTATCAGAAGATTGCCGCGGGCAAGGATCTCGTCGCGGATGCGCTGCCGCCTCCATTCTCCCTTTTGGAAGCCTATCTCGACGTCGAGCTCGCCGCTACCTACAGGATCGACGCGCGTGAGGCGAAGACGCGCCTCGCTTCCTTGCGCAAGCAATATGAGGAGCGCCGCGCCTTCTGGTCCAAGTCGAAGCTGCTGCCGGCGGAGCTGTTGACGCTCGCCAAAGGGCCGGCGACCGAGACGGCCGACGCCTTTTGGCGTGAGATCGATGCGTTTCTTCCGGCGCTCGAGCGCGGCGACGGCGCCGGCGTGGCCGCCTCCATGGATCGTCTCGATGCGAGCTTCATCGCCTATCGCGCCTTCGAGACGCGCCAGGTCGAAGCGGCGAACGCTTTCGCCGCCGCGACGGAGAAGGACGCCGATCTGCTGGGCGATCGCTCCGACATTGCGAGCCTCGCGGCCACGATCGCTATTTTGTGCCTTCTCGCGGGCGCGGGCCTGATCGCCCATCGCCATGTCGTGAGGCCGATCGTCACGCTCGCCGATTACACGTCCAGGCTCGCGCGCGGCCAGACATTCGACAAGCCGCCCGTGATGAGCCGCAGCGACGAGATCGGCGAAATGCGGGACGCGATCGCCATATTCCGCGACAAGCTCGAGGAGGTGCGTCTCGCCGAAACGCGCGCCGCCGAGCAGAACGCCGCCGCCGCCGCCAAGCTGGAAGAAAAAGCCGCCGGCGCGAAATGGTATATCGAGAACCGCGACTTCTTCTTCGCCGAATACACCGCCGCCATGGAGCGCCTCGCCGAGGGCGATCTCGAGGTGCGGCTCGAGAAGGAGTTCATCAAGGATTACGAGAAGCTCCGCGCGCGCTTCAACACCGCCGTGGAGCGCATGCAGCACACGCTGCGCGGCATTGTGACGACGAGCGGCGCGATCGGCTCCAGCACGCGCGAGATCGCCCGCGCCGCCGAGGATCTGTCGCAGCGCAATGAGCAGCAGGCGGCGACTCTGGCGCAGACGGCCGCGGCCGTCGGCCAGATCACCGACACGGTGCGCAAGGCCGCCGGGAGCGCCGTCGAGGCGCGCGAGATCGTCGGCGACGCCAAGACCGACGCGGTCAAGGGCGAGAAGATCGTCGGCGACGCCATAGAGGCGATGGGCGGCATAGAGAAATCATCCGAGCAGATCGGTCAGATCATCGGCGTCATCGACGAGATCGCCTTTCAGACCAATCTCCTCGCGCTCAACGCCGGCGTCGAGGCGGCGCGCGCGGGCGAGGCCGGCCGCGGCTTCGCCGTGGTGGCGACGGAAGTGCGCTCGCTCGCCCAGCGCTCGGCGGAGGCCGCCAAGGAGATCAAGGAACTCATCGCCGCCTCCAACACGCGCGTGCAGGATGGCGTCGCGCTGGTGGCCGAGACCGGCGCCTCGCTGCATCGCATCGTCGAGCAGGTCAATCGCATCGATGTCGTCGTCACCGGCATAGCGGCGAGCGCGGAGGCGCAATCGACCAGCCTGCGCGAGGTGAACACGGCGGTGCAGGAGATCGATCAGGTCACGCAGAAGAACGCCGCAATGTCCGAGGAGACCAATGCGGCGACCCGCTCGCTCGCCGAGGACAGCGCCGAGCTGGTGCAGCTCGTCGCGCGCTTCAAGATCGGAGAAGTCGAGACGCGAGCGCCCTCGCGGCCCATGCTGAAGCGCGTCGCGACCTCGCGCTCCGGCTCCGCCGTGCGCAAGGAGGCGCCGCAGGAGGAGGAGTGGGCCGAGTTCTGAGGCCCCTCCCGCCCCTCTCCTGCTTTGCAGGGGAGGGGCCTCCACGTCAGCGCCCGAAGCCGCCGCCGCCTCCGCCCGCGCCTCCGCCGAAGCCGCCTCCGCCATAGCCGCCGCCGAAACCGCCGCCGCCCCTGCCGGGGAAGCCGCCGCCCGCATTCGGCGCCGGCGATTGCGGGGCAGCGCTCGGCGCCTGCGCATGCGCCAGCTCTTCCTGGAAGACGCGGCAGCTCTTCTTGCGGTCATAGCGCGCGAAGAAAGGGCTCGGAAAGGACAGGAATTCCGCGCGGGTGACGCGGCCTTTGCCGGCCATGTCGAAATAGTCGAAGGTCGCGGCGTGAAACACCGGGCTCAGCCGCGGAATGACCTCGAAATCCTGCGCGTCGATGAATCCGCGCTTGCGCTTGTCGGCGAGGCGGAACATGCGCTCGAGATATTGCTTCCACTGCTCGCAAGTATAGACGCCGCCGGCGCCGCCCCATTCGCTCGAAGTTGCGAGCACATCGTCCGGGCCGCCGCCGCCTCCGCCCGCGCGGGGCGCGTCTCCGGGAACGCCGCGCGGCCGATGCTGCTGCGCGAGCGTCACGCTTGAAACCAAGGCCAATAGTCCAACCGTCGCGAGCCGGATCGCCGCATGTCGCATGAGATGACCTCCAGAGCCTGCCGCCGTCCCGCCCGCGGCGAGGACCGGCGGCTCTGCAATAGCACGGCCTCTGCGCGGGCGGCGCGGTTTTCCGCGGCAGACGAAAGCGCCGCGCCGCGCTATAGACGCCTTCCCCGCAGGGACGGAGCCGCCGCGCCATGCCGAAAACTCTTCCGCGCTTTCTGCTTTTTCCTTTGCTCGCTCTCGTCTGCGCCGTTCCGGCGCGCGCGGAGGAGCGCGCCATGGAAAGGTCCATCGTTCCGCTCGATGTGGTCCATGGCGCCGATGACGGCGGCCGCGCCTATGTGACCATGCGTTTCGGCAATGTGATGGGGCCGATGCGGCTGGACACGGCCGCCTCCACCAGCCGCATCAAGCTCGCGCCTTGGAACGCCGGCTTTCCGGCGCTGGGCGCCAGCGTATCCACCAGCGCCTCCGGCGTCGCTTCCCGCTGCGAGGATGTGGAGGCGGCCAATGTCGAGCTGAAGGCGGCGCAGGGCAATAATATCGGCCGGGCCAAATATCGCGTCACCCGCTGCGCGACCTCGGACGGGGACGATCTGCTCGGGCTCGATTTCTTCCAAGGCGCGCGCTTCTCGCTCGATCTTATGGGCGGCGAGATGGTCTTCTTTCCCGAGAGCGCCGGCGCCGATTGGCGGCCCTTCCGCAAGCTCTGGCCGGATCAGAAGCTCGTCGGCCTAGAGGCGCGCCTCGGCAAGACGGAGGCGGTCGGCCTCTTCGACACGGGAGCCGAAATCTCCGCCGTCGATCGCCGCTTTCTGGAGCGGCACAAGGGGCTGTTCGTCCCGGTGAAGAAAAAGGCCAAGGTGAGCGAGGCCTCCGGCAAGAAAATCGACGCGAAGGTCTATAAGGCCAAGGAGATAGACATAGGCGCGGGACGTGTGCTGAAGGATGTCGTCTTCGTCTCCTATGATTTCGGCCCGTTGCGCGAGGCGCTCGGCGGCGAGGCGGCGATCATCCTCGGCTTCGATGTGCTGAGCCGGTTTCGCTGGGAGCTGGACTTCGGGGCGGAGGGGCCGCGATGGAAGGCGGTGGGGAGGTAGGGGCTACTCTGTGCGCGGGACGATATGAGCGCGCCGCGCCTTGATATGCGCGAGAAGCCGCAGTCTGAGCTCTTCCGCGAATTTGTAGGGCAGCAGCCCCAGCACGGCGCTGCCGGCGCCGGCATTCGGCAAAGGGCGCAGATCGGGGCCGGGCCACACGAAGCGGTTGGCTTCCGACAGAACGACCCATGATCTTTCGCCGTCCAATCTCAGGCGCTTCTTAGTCGCGGTGGGCAGCTCGACGGCGAAGAGACTATCCGCGGGCGGCGAATGAGTGATCGGCAGGACTGTGACGACATCCTCGCCGTCCTCCGTGGTCGTCGCCAGCACAACGGCGCATGGGCGATCCTTCACGCCCTCTTCTCGGCCGCGCTGATGTTCTGCGCGCCAGAGATAGGCATAGCGGATAACGAGACCTTGTACAGGCTTTGGCGTCGACACGATGTTCAGGGTTCGAATTCGTGATCGAAGGCCTTCGCTTCTTCGGGCGGGCGCGACGCTTCGAGCGCGGCAATGTCGGCGTCGGTGAAGTCCTCGACGCCGAGCGCCTCCCGGTCACGGCGCTTGAGGCGGCGATATTCCTCGGTCGACAGCAGCACGCAGCTTTCGCGACCGTTGCGAGTGACGGCGACGGGCTGGCGCAAGGCGAGGTCTTGATAGCGGCCGATGTTGCGCTGAAACTCGGCGGCGGCGACCTTGAGCATATCCATGTCTCTTTCTCTCATGCGCTTCATGCAATATACATGAGGCGCATGATCTGTCCAGCAAGCGGAAGCTCTGCGCTTCAGTGCGGCTCATGCGATATTTAATTATAAAACAATAAGATAGAAGTGGTGTCTATCATCGGGAAATGCCCGTCGGGCGTAACCTCCTCCAAGGACGCCTCTATGTGGCGCCCCTTCGCCCTCGCCCGCCGAGGCCGCCCGTCGCTCCCGCGCCGAGCAGGGAAGGCGAGCCCACTCTGTTCCTGGCCATCTCCCGCCTTTGCGCCGCCCTCGCTTTTCGCTAATAAACAAGAGAGCCGATCCGAGGAAAGAAATGTCCCAAATTCCCGACTTCAGCAAAATCGCCTTCGCTCCCGTCGCCGCGACCCCGAAGGAGGCCGCCGAGCCGCGCCGCTGGCTGACGCCCGAGGGCATAGAAGTCAAGAATTCCTACGGCCCGCAGGACATAGACGGCCTCTCCTTCATCGACGGCTTCCCCGGAGTCGCGCCTTACGTGCGCGGACCTTATCCGACCATGTATGTCGCCCAGCCCTGGACCATCCGCCAATATGCGGGCTTCTCCACGGCCGAGGATTCCAACGCCTTCTACCGCCGCAATCTCGCCGCCGGTCAGAAGGGCCTCTCCATCGCCTTCGATCTCGCCACCCATCGCGGCTATGACAGCGATCATCCGCGCGTCTCCGGCGACGTCGGCATGGCGGGCGTCGCCATCGATTCCATCTACGACATGCGCACTTTGTTCGACGGCATTCCGCTCGAGCAGATGAGCGTGTCGATGACGATGAACGGCGCCGTTCTTCCGGTGCTCGCTCTGTTCATCGTGGCGGGCGAGGAGCAGGGCGTGCCGCCGGCGCAGCTCACCGGCACGATTCAGAACGACATCTTAAAAGAATTCATGGTGCGCAACACCTATATCTATCCACCGTTTCCATCGATGCGCATCGTCTCGGACATATTCGCCTACACCAGCAAGAATATGCCGAAGTTCAACTCCATCTCCATCTCCGGTTATCACATGCAGGAGGCCGGCGCCTCGGCTGATCTCGAGCTCGGCTACACGCTCGCCGATGGCGTCGAATATGTGCGCGCCGGCGTCGCCGCGGGGCTCGATATCGACGCTTTCGCGCCGCGGCTCTCCTTCTTCTTCGCCATCGGCATGAATTTCTTCATGGAGGTGGCGAAGCTCCGCGCCGCGCGCCTCTTGTGGGCGCGGCTGATGAAGGACCTCGGCGCCAAGACCGAGAAGAGCATGACTCTGCGCACCCATTGCCAGACGTCCGGCTGGTCGCTCACCGCGCAAGATGTTTACGTCAACGCCATCCGCACCAGCGTCGAGGCGATGGCGGCGACGCAGGGTCATACGCAATCGCTGCACACCAATGCGCTGGACGAGGCGCTGGCGCTGCCGACCGACTTCTCCGCCCGCATCGCCCGCAACACGCAAATTGTGTTGCAGGAGGAGAGCGGCACCACGCGCATCATCGATCCTTGGGGCGGGTCCTTCTATGTCGAGAAGCTGACCGCCGAGCTCGCTGAGGCGGCGTGGAAGCATATAGAGGAGATCGAGAGCCTCGGCGGCATGGCCAAGGCGATCGCCGCCGGCCTGCCCAAGCAGCGTATCGAGGAAGTCGCGGCGAAGACGCAGGCGCGCATCGACACGGGACAGCAGGTCGTCGTCGGCGTGAATAAGTTCCGCCCAGACAGCGACGTCGCGCCGGATGTGCTGAAGGTCGACAATTCCGCCGTGCGCGCCGCGCAGATCGCCAAGCTCCAGCGCCTGCGCGCCGAGCGCGACGAGGCGAGGACGCAAGCCGCGCTCGATGCGCTGACCGAAGGCGCGAAGGGCGACGGCAATCTTCTCGCGCTGGCGATCGAGGCGGCGCGCGCCAAGGCCAGCGTCGGCGAAATCTCCTATGCGCTGGAAAAGGTGTTCGACCGCCATAAGCCCAAGGCCAATGTCATTTCCGGCGTCTATGCGCGCGAGGCCGGCGCCGATTGCGACAAGGTCGCGCGCGTGCGCGGCATGACGGCCGCCTTCGCCGAGAACGACAAGCGCAAGCCGAAGATTCTCGTCGCCAAGCTCGGCCAGGACGGCCATGACCGCGGCCAGAAGGTCATCGCCTCCGCCTTCACGGATTTGGGCTTCGAGGTGGTGATCGGCGATCTCTTCGCGACGCCGGAAGAAGTGGCCAAACGCGCCGCGGAAGAACAAGTCCATATCGTCGGCGTGAACACGATGACCGCCGGCCATCTCGCTCTGACGCCGGAATTGCGCGATGCGCTGAAGGCGGCCGGACGCGAGGAGGTGATGATGGTCGTCGGCGGCGTCATTCCCGAGCAGGATTTCCAGGCGCTCTATGACGCCGGCGCCGCTGCGATCTTCCCGCCCGGCACCAATATTCCCGAAGCCGCCGAGAAAGTGCTGCAAGAGCTGAACGTCCGCCTCGGCTATGCGCAGCGGGAGACGGTGCGGCGATAAGCGCATTTCCTCGAGAGGCGAGCCTTTGAGCTCGTATCGTCCGATCACTCTCAAAGCCGATGGCTAGCGCCGCAACTCGATGAAGCGTGCGACGCTCCATCGTCTCAGCGAGCGCTGTCGATGATCGAGCCGCCGTCGGGCGTCAGACTCGAGCCCGTGATGAACTGCGAGTCCTTGCTGGCAAGGAACAGGACTACAGGCGCAATGTCTTCTTCCGGCGATCCGTAGTGGCCGAGCGGGTTGGCTGGCGGGGGAACGTTGATTTCGGGACCCCAGGTTTCGGCAACCGGCAGGACGTTGTTCACGGTAATCTTGTCCGGTCCCCATTCGCGCGCCGCGGTACGGGTCAGGGCGCGCACCGCCTCCTTCGACATGTTGTAGGGGGTATAGCCCAGCAGGCCGATGACGCCCGCCATCGAGCCGAAATTGATGATACGCCCTTCTCCGCTGGCTTTGAGGTAGGGATAGGCGGCTTGCATCATCCGCAGATAGGCGATCGGGCCTGTGTCGAAGTTGCGCTGCAACTGCTCCACAGAGAGATCGATGACCGACGAGAAAGGCGCGGACGAATCGAACGCGTTGTTCACCAGGACGTCGATACCGCCATAGGCCGAGGCGACGGTGTCGACAGCCGCCTTGATCTGGCCGGGGTCGCCGATATCGCAGACGACGCCGACGGCAGCGCCGCCCGCGGCCTTGATATCTGTGACGACCGCATCGACATTTGCCCGAGTCCGCGACACGACCGCGACCTTGGCGCCTTCGGCGGCGAACAGCTTTGCCGTCGCGCGGCCAATGCCGCGACCGGCGCCGGTCACGATTGCGACTTTTCCTTCGAGTCTACCCATGGTCGTCTCCATTTGGTGGGGGTGGTGGTTTTCGCCGCGTCAGCGCACGGCGATTTGGGCGTAAGGCGACGGTACATCGCGAGCCGCGTTCTGCGTCGCAAAGGACGCGGCCAGCAGCATGAGGCCTATGACGGCCGGCAGCGCGCCGATTGGCTTGCGCACACCGAGATGGGCCAGGCTGGACAGAATGAGGTGGTAGAAGATGCCTACATAGGCGAGATCGCTCAGCGGCAAGCTCACGCGCGACAAGATCGCGGCAACGCCGAGGACTTTTACGACGATCATGAACGGCACGAGGTAGGAAGCCGGATAGTGAAGCTCGGCAAGGGTTTGCCGTACCCAGCCTGTCTTTGTCGCATACATATAGGCGGACGCCAGGTACAGAAGCGACAAGAGCGTCGTGCTGATCCAGTATACAGTGAATGCCGTCATGAGAGTTTCCTGCTCGGCCGCTGCTCCGGCCGCCATGAATGTGTCGAACTGGCGTTTCGCTTGCCGGGCAGATTCAAATCTGCTCGCGATGCATCGAAAATGCAGTCTAAGATGAACGAACGCAAGTAGGATGAAAATATAACAGTAAGTATGGAAAAGCTGACTAATGGCCGAAGACGACTTCACGATGCAAGATGAGATGCGCCGTGCATTCGCGATGCTCTCGGGAAAATGGAAGCTGGAGATCATGTGGCTGCTCAATCAGCGGGTTTACCGCTTTGGCGAGTTGCGCAAAGCAATCCCCGGCATCACGCAGCACATGCTCACGGCGCAGCTCCGCGAACTTGAAACGGACGGTCTGGTCTCGCGCACCGTGTTCGCGGAGGTGCCGCCCAGGGTCGAATACGAGATAACACAGAAGGCCCGTGGACTTGGCCCCGCGATGGAGGCGCTTACGGCCTGGTGGCGAGAGTACGGAAGGACGATTCCCGCCAAGTCGAGTTCGCGGGGGCGCAAGGCCAATCCTGCACGCGCCCCGGCTCGCAACGCGCCGGCGATTCGACCGACGCGCCGATAGCTCAGGTCGTCGTCGCGCCCGCGGCGGCGGTGGGATCGCCGGGCTCGGTCTCCCAGGCGACGCCGGGAATGGCGACGATGCGCCAGCCGCGCTGGTCCAGCCGGCAGACGATCGCCTGCCGCTCCTCCATATAGGCGAGCAGCCGCCGCGCCCGCCCGGGCGAGCGCGTGCCATAGGCGCTGGCGACATCGGCGTCGGAAGGGCAGGGGCGATGGTCGAAGGCCGCGCGCGCCAGCGATAGAAAAACGCCCTGCATATCCTCCGGCAGCGCGCCTGCCATTGCGAGCACCTCGGCCCAGGGCGAATCCTCGGACTCGGCTTCCGCCAGCTCTATGCCGGCATGGGCCACGGCGAGGCGGCGGCGGAAGGCGGGCAGGCTCAAAGGCTCGCCGCCGATGCGGCGAATCCGGCAGCGCACCAGAAAATCCTGATAGAGCACGGCGATGGTGCGGAAATTGGCGTCGCTGTCGCTCAAAATCTCGCGCAGCGCCGAATCGATCGCGGCCTGACGCTGCTCGGGCGAAATGCTCGGCGGCGGCTCGACGGCGGGCGGCGCCGGCGGCGCGCTGCGGGCGAGACGCGCCAGCACATCGGCGGTCGGCGCGGGCGGCGGCGGCCGGCGCGGCGCCTCGAAACGCGCTTCATCGGCGCCGGGCGTGAAAATGAGATGCGCGTCGTCGGCGCCGGCCTCCGGCAGCGGCAGCAGCCTCGGGCTGACATTGCGCGCGGAAGTCTCCACCGGGCCGATGCGCACGGGCAGCGGCCGGCGCGCCATGGCCGGGCCGAGCGCGACGAAATTGCCGCTCTGCAGATCGCGGAACATTTCCGCCTGCCGCCGCTCCATGCCGAGCAGATCGGCGGCGCGCGCCATGTCTATGTCGAGGAAGGTGCGTCCCATGAGGAAATTGGACGCCTCCGCCGCGACATTCTTGGCGAGCTTGGCGAGGCGCTGCGTGGCGATGACGCCGGCGAGCCCGCGCTTGCGGCCGCGGCACATCAGATTGGTCATGGCGCCGAGCGAGGCCTTGCGCGCCTCGTCGGACACTTCGCCGGCGACGGCGGGCGCGAAGAGCTGCGCCTCGTCCACCACGACGAGCAGCGGATACCATTGGTCGCGCTCGGCGTCGAAGAGCCCGCCGAGAAAGGCGGCGGCGGCGTGCATCTGCTGCTCGGCGTCCAGCCCCTCGAGATCGAGCACGACCGAGACTCGGTGCTGGCGCGCCCGCGCGGCGATGCGGGTGAGATCGGCGATGCCGCAGCGGGCGTCCACCACCACATGGCCATAACGCTCGGCCAGCGTGACGAAATCGCCCTCGGGATCGATGATCGCCTGCTGCACCCAGGGCGCGCTCTGCTCCAGCAGGCGGCGCAGCAGATGCGATTTGCCGGAGCCGGAATTGCCCTGCACCAGAAGGCGGGTCGCCAGCAGCTCCTCGAGATCGAGCGTCGCGACGCCGCCATCGGCGCGGGTCCCGAGATCGATGGAAACCTTGGCGGGCGCCGTCATTGCGGCGCCGCTCCGGCCGTGAAGGAGGGAAAGATCATGGCGCGGACTTAAACATCGATTCGCGCCGCGCGTTCAACCGCGCCGCTGCGCCTGTGGACAAGAGCGCGCCCGGCGCGGTTTCTCTCCGCCTCGCGCTTTGTGATCGGCTGCGTCGCCGCTTGACACGGCCCATAGTGTTCCATATACGTTCTCTTGTTCGTCAAATGTTCCTAGCGTGCGTAAACAAGTCCCCTAGAGTTGTAAGTAGCTGCGTCGCATCGAGGCTCGCGGTCGCGAGGCGCCCCAGTGTCGCGCATGGGCGTCTCGCGCCGCGAGCCGAAGCGAGGCCGGCGCACCGGCGAGAATCCGGCCGAGACGCCGGCCGCAGGGCCGGCAAGGAGATCATCGCCATGGCGAGCTCGGCGAAACGTCTGATCGAGAAATCGGAGAAGAGCGACTGGCGCCGGGCGGCGCAGCTGAGCCGCGAGGCGATCGGCGCGGTCGTGAATTTTTCCAGCGAGGAGCGTCCGATCGTCGATCCGGCGCGGCGGCGCGGACGCGGCGCGCTCTCCAATGAGAGCGGCCGTTTCGAGCGCGAGCGGCGCGTCGAGACCGACGACGGATGGAATGGGCTGGAGGAGCTCGGCGAGTTCCACACCAATGTCCATGCCGAGCGGGCGAAGACGATCATCACGCGCAACGACTCGCCGGATATTTCCTTCGACCGCTCCATCAATCCCTATCGCGGCTGCGAGCATGGCTGCGTCTATTGCTATGCGCGTCCCAGCCACGCCTATATGGGCCTTTCGCCGGGCCTCGATTTCGAGACGGAGATTTTCGTCAAGGAAGGCGCGGCGCAATTGCTCGAGCGCGAATTGTCGGCGCGCAATTATTCGCCCAAGACCATCGCCATCGGCGCCAACACCGATCCCTATCAGCCGCTCGAGAAGCGCTATCGAGTCACCCGCGGCCTGCTCGAGGTGGCGAGCCGCGCCGATCATCCGATCGGCATAGTGACGAAATCCTCTCTGGTCGTTCGCGACATCGACATTCTCGCACCCATGGCGCGCAAGGGCCTGGTCAAGGTCGCGATCTCGATGACGACGCTCGATCCGGCCTTGGCGCGGGCGATGGAGCCGCGCGCCGCCTCGCCCGAGCGGCGCCTCGCCACGATCGAGCGGCTGGCCGAGGCGGGAATTCCCGTCGCCGTTCTGGTCGCGCCGATCATTCCGGCGATCAATGACGCCGAGATCGAGACCATATTGACGCGCGCCCATGCCGCCGGCGCGCGCGAGGCCGGCTATGTGATGCTGCGGCTGCCGCTCGAGCTGCGCGAATTGTTCAGCGAATGGCTCGTCACCCATTTTCCGGCCAAGGCTCGGCATGTGCTTTCGCTGGTGCGCTCGGCGCGCGACGGCAAGCTCTACGACCCTTCCTTCGACAAGCGCATGAGCGGCGACGGCCCTTACGCCTGGATGATCGGCCGTCGTTTCGAGCTGGCGGCGCAACGTCTCGGCTTCTCCCGCACGCGGCTGCGCGCCGATCTGTTCCGGCCGCCGCGCAGCGACGCCGAGCAGCTGAGCCTTTTTTAAAAAAGGCGCGCCGGGGCCGATTGCTCCGGCTCCGCCGCTGTGTTTGTTTCAGCCGCCCTTTTTCGACGAGCCGAGCGAGCATGCCTCCCCATTTTCTCACCGAGACGCGCGTCCTGCGCGGCGGCGCTCGACCCATCGCCGGCGTCGACGAGGTCGGGCGCGGGCCGCTCGCCGGCCCGGTTGCGGCCGCGGCCGTGATTCTCGATCCTGACCGTCTGCCGGATGGCGTCGACGATTCGAAAGCTCTGTCCGCCAAGGCGCGAGACGCCGCCTTCGAGCGAATCGTCTCCAGCGCGCTCGCCATCGGCGTCGCTTTCGCCAGCGTCGAGGAGATCGATCGGCTGAACATTCGCCGCGCCGCGCTGCTGGCCATGGCGCGCGCCGTCGCCGCGCTTCATATCGCGCCGGGCTTCGTGCTGGTCGACGGCCGCGACCTGCCCGAGATCGCCTGTCCGGGCGAGGCGATCGTGAAAGGAGACGCGCTCTCTCTTTCCATCGCCGCCGCGTCGATTGTCGCCAAGGTCGCGCGCGACAGCCAGATGCGCCGCCTCGCCCGGCTCTATCCCCATTACGGATTCGAGACCAACGCCGGCTATGGCACGCGCGAGCATCTCGCCGCCCTCGAAGCCCATGGGCCGACGCCCTTTCACCGCATGAGCTTCGCGCCGCTGCGGGAGCCGCGCGCGCCGCGCCGCGAGGCCGCCGCCCTCTGAGCGCCTGTCATGAGCGTTCGTAAATATCTGGTGAAAATGGAATTTCTTAACGAAGGCGTGCGGAAAAGAGACAGCCGCGCACGGGCTTTCTAAACCCGGCTTTTACCGCGATCGGGCAATGTTCGCATCGTTGGTTGCGTAGCCGGTGATTGTTCATGAGTAGCGCGCGCGTCGGGGCGGCCCGCCCCAAGTCCCAGATAAAGGTCTCGCGTACTGGGATGTCGAATTACGGGTCGCCTCGCGCGATGTCGCGTAACGAGGTCGTCGTCGGAGACAGCGTCGAGGTCATGCTCGGCCTGCCGGAGGCGAGCGTCGATCTCGTTTTCGCCGACCCACCTTATAATCTGCAGTTGGCCAACCAACTCACCCGGCCGGATCAGAGCGTCGTCGACGCCGTCGACGATGATTGGGACAAATTCGCCGATTTCGCCGCCTATGACGCCTTCACCCGCGAATGGCTGGCGGCGGCGCGGCGAGCCATGAAGCCCAACGCCACTATTTTCGTCATCGGCTCCTATCACAATATATTCCGCGTCGGCGCGATCATGCAGGACCTCGGGTTCTGGATCCTGAACGACATCGTGTGGCGGAAGAACAATCCAATGCCGAATTTTCGCGGCCGTCGCTTCACCAATGCGCATGAGACGCTGATCTGGGCGGCGCGCGACGCTTCGGCGCGCAATTACACATTCCATTACGAAGCCTTGAAGGCCGGCAATGAGGATTGCCAGATGCGCTCGGACTGGCTGCTGCCGATCTGCTCGGGCGGCGAGCGTCTCAAGGATTCGAGCGGCCGCAAGACGCATCCGACGCAAAAGCCCGAGGCTCTGCTCGCCCGCATCATGCTCGCCGCCACCAATCCGGGCGATCTGGTGCTCGATCCCTTCTTCGGCTCCGGCACCACGGGCGCGGCGGCGCGCCTGCTCGGCCGCGACTATCTCGGCATAGAGCGCGAGCCGATCTACGCCGCCGCGGCGCGCGCGCGCATCGCGGCGATCTCGCCGCTTCCGGCCGAGGCCGTGGCGCCTGCGCCCTCCAAGCGCAATGAGCCGCGCATCGCCTTCGCCAGCGTCGTCGAGGCCGGCCTCGTCGCCCCCGGCGCGACGCTCACCGACGCCAAAGGACGCCACAAGGCGGTGGTGCGGGCGGACGGCGCTTTGTCGATCGGCGCCATCGTCGGCTCCATTCACAAGACGGGCGCCTTGGTGCAGGGCCTGCCCGCCTGCAATGGCTGGACTTTCTGGCATTTCGAATCGGGCGAGGGTCTCGCGCCGATCGATGATTTGCGCGCGGTCGCCCGCGCGCGTCTGCGCGACGCCGCGGAATAGTCGCGAGAGCGACGCCCCGCGGCGCGGCGCGAGCTGCGGGAAGACCCATGCGACTGGAAAATATTTTCGCCGATCTGCCGGAAAAAGCGGAGCAGGAGCAGTTTCTGCCGCTGCTCGCCGGCTCGAACATGCGCGTCGAGCGTATCGTCTCCTTCGGCCAGGCGAGCCCGCCCGGATTTTGGCACGATCAGGAGGAGGCGGAATGGGTGATCCTGCTCGCCGGATCGGCTGGACTGCGTTTCGAGGGCCATGACGAGGTGCTGACGCTCGCCCCGGGCGACTATCTCGAGATCGCCGCGCATCGCCGGCATCGCGTCGAATGGACGGATGAGACCCTGCCGACCGTCTGGCTCGCTGTCCATTTTCGCGCCGAGGGCGCCTGATGCGGCGACAAACGGGCGAAAACCGTCACTGTTATATACGTGACAATATAGGTGCGCTTCCCGCCGCTGTGTCGCATAATTTCATAGATAGCTGAAATCAAAAAAGAAATTCATTACCAGAGCGCTGGCGCGCCGCTTGCTAACTCCTGCGCAGATCAGGAGTGAGCGATGCGCCCTCGACACGAATTCGAGACGCCGCGGCGAAAGCGACCGCTGGCCGTCATATTGGGAACGAACGAGATCGCCTCCGCGGTCGCCGTGAATATGAACCGGATCGGCTGGGCCTGCGTGCTGAGCCACGACGCCTTCCCGCCCGTCATCCGCCGCCAGATGGCCTTTCACGATTGCCTCTATGGCGAGCGCATCACGCTCGAGGAGGTCGAGGCCGAGCGCGCCGATTCGACCATGGAGCTGGTCGAGATCCTCGACTTCACGACCAAGGTCGCGGTGACGCCGCTGCAGTTCCACGATCTCGCGGCGGTTCGCACGGCCCATGCGCTCGTCGACGCGCGCATGCAGAAATATCGCGCGACCCCGGATCTGCGGCATCTCGCCAAGGTCGCGGTCGGCCTCGGGCCGAATTTCGCCGTCGGCCGCAATTGCGATATCGCGATCGAGACCAAGCCCTCGCAGGCGGGCCTCATCGTTCAGGAGGGCGAGACCGAGCCGGCCGACCATGTGCCGAACCGTCTCGGCGATGTCGGCGAGGAGCGCTTCGCCTATTCGACCAAGCCCGGCCTGTGGCATTCGGCGATCGATATCGGCGTTCGCGTGTTCAAGGATTTCGTCGTCGGCCATTTGGACGGCGAGCCGGTGACCGCGCCGTTGGACGGCGTGCTGCGCGGGGTCATCCGCGACGGCCTCCACATCCCGGCCGGGGTCAAGCTGCTGGAGATCGATCCGCGTGGGCGCTCCGCCAAATGGACCGGCATAGACGAGCGATCGGGGCTGGTCGCGAGCGCCGTCGGCCGGGCGATCCGCATCGAGCTCGCCAAGCGCGAGGCGACGCCGATCGCGGGGCCTTTCGTCGCCCACTGACAATCCTGTTGCCAATGTGACAGGATCGTCGTCTTTCAGCTATATTTTGTTCGATACAGATCGCGGCGTCGTAGGAGGCGCGGAACGATGCGAACAGAAGCGGATGCGCCGCAGGTCGGCGTTATTTTGAAGCTGCCCAATGGCGGAGTTCTCGCTCCCGCGGATCTCGAGCTGATCGACGCGCTGCGCAAGGAACGCTCGATCATCGGCGCGAGCCGGGCGCTCGGTCTATCCTATCGCAAATGCTGGCTTTCGGTGGATGCGCTCAATCGGACTTTCGAAAGTCCGGTGGTGGCGACCTTCCCCGGCCGGCGCGAGGGCGGGGCGGAGATCACGCCTTTCGGCGAGCGGCTGGTGGGCGTCTATCGATCGATCGAGCGTCACGCGGCCAATTCGGCCAAGCGAACGCTGGACGAGATCATCGGGGCGCTCGACTGGTCCTACCAGAAGTCGGCCACTGACGCGGAAACGGAGCCGCGTCGGGATCGAGCGTCCGGCCGCTGACGGCGACCGTCTTGATCATCGCCCAGGCCGAGAGTCCCTCGACCAAGGCGAGCCGTTCGACCGATTCATGCGTGATAAGCGCGTCCAGGCGGGCGCCGCCGAGCGAAAGGCGCGCGCGCGTGAAGGGCGGCGGCAGAAAATCCAGCTCGACGATCGTGCCGGGAAGACGATTGAGTATCGAGACATCCATCGGCCGTGAAAGGGCAATGGAGACGTCGCGCGCGTCGATCTCCACCTCTATGGCGGTTCCGACGATGGCGTCGACCATCGGCACGCGCAATTCCCCGCCGGCGAATAACAGCGTGGAGAGGCCGGCGTCCGGCTCGTGCCGCAGCACGCGCGCCGGGAAAATCGATACGAAATGGTGGGTCTGCGCAAAGAGCGGCGTTGTCTTGTCCAGCATGATCGCTGAACTAGCGAGAAATACGCCAATCTCACATTTTACTGGGAAAAACGCCTGTTTTGGCGCTGAAAAGGCGCGTTTCGGCGGCTTTTCGCTCAAAACACGGACGCCGCTCGGCGGCGCCCGCTTCGAAACGCTCAGTTCGGATTGCGAGCGGCGATCGCCTCATATTGCTCGCGGGTCAGGCGGAAATAGCCGCGGCCGCCGGCGCGCGTCTCGTATTTGTCGCCGGCGCGCTGGCACAGCAGCTTGAACCACGCCTGCTTGTCGAGATGGGCGGGAAGGCCATTGATTTCCCAGACGGTCGTATCGGGGCGGAAGCGCACCATGATGATGACGTTGTCGCCGACCGCGGTCGCGACGCTGGCGTCCTTTTCCACCGGCTCGACAGCCGCAGGAATATTCGCGACAACATGGCCGGCTTCGGTCGAGACCTCTGAAGAAACATTCGGTTGCACATCGTCCTCCATATCGCCGGCTCGCGGCGTGTTCCGACTTGTCGGGCCATCGACGTGCCGGCCGAGCCGGCGTCTCCGCCCGAGACGTTTCGTTCTATGCGAGCCGTATACCAAACTATATTGCAAAAGTTCCAGACTGACGGTCCGCGCCTGCGGCATTCGGGCGCAGCGCGCGGAGGCGGCGCGCGTCGGTCCGACTGGCGCCGATTTCGCGACAAAGGCCAGATTCTTGCTAGGGTCTACAATCCCTCTTCACCTCAGCCGAAGTGAGCCCGTCATGTCAGAGAGACATTCCTGCGTTCTCGTTCTCGGCATCGGCGAAACCGCGTCCGCGATAGCGCGTGAGCTGTTCCTCGCCGATCATATCGTCGCCGTCCACGAGGCGGCGCCGCCGCCCGATCTCCGCCGTAAGATGACGTTTTCGGACGCCTGGTTCGACGGCTCCAGCGTTCTCGAGGGCGTGGAGGCGCGTCGCGCCGATCTCGTCGCCGAATTCATGCTCGGCCTGCGCAGCCGCATGTTCGTGCCGGTGCTGACGCATCCGCTCAACGAAATTCTCGAGCGCTGGCCTTGGGAAGTCGTCGTCGATGCGGAGATGAATCCGCGCAAGGACCCGTTCTCCGTCAAAAATCTCGCGGGCCTCACCATCGGCGTCGCGCCGGGCTCGATCCCGGGCGAGAATTGCGATCTCGCCATAGACGCTTATGGCAAGGATCCGGGCGCGATACGGCGCCCCGGCGAAGGCCCCGGCCCGAGCTGCGAGGCGGACCCGCCGGAGGCAGAGCCGGTGCGCGCTCCCGTCTCCGGACTCTTTAAAATGCACAAGGACATAGGCAATATCGTCGAGGCGGGCGAGGCGTTCGGGGAGATCGACGGCGCTCCCGTGCCGGCCCCCTATGGCGGCCGCATTCGCGGCATTATCAAGCAGGGCAGGGCGGTCGCCAAAGGCACGCCGCTCGCCGATATCGCCGCCTCGACTGGCGCTCAGGTCGCCGGCATGACCGCGCGCAACCGACTCATCGCGCGCGGCGTATCCTTTGCGATAGAGATGCAGGCGGAGGGCTGGACGCCCTTCTCCTGGGACGCGTTTCTGGAAGGCGGCGGCGGCCTCTCGATCTGAGGGGCCGCCCTACTACTTCAGTGCGGGGGCAGGCGCGAGGGCTTGCCATCCGCGCCGGTGAAGGGAAACAGCCCGCCTTGGAAGCATTGTGACATATGTGTCGCTTTGGCGATGGCCTCCTCGGCCTGCGCCGCGGGAAGGTTCTCGCGCGCCGATTGCGTGAACAGCTCCACCCAGCGGGCGAAGTGCTCGGGCTCGACGGGCAGGTTTATGTGAACGGCGAAAGGATGGCCCTGGTAGCGATCGGTGCCGAGCAGCGATTTGGACCAGAAATTCGCGATGATATCGAGATGCTGGTCGAGTTCCGGGATCGCGCTGAAAATCGGCCCCAGCAGGGGATCGGCCAAGCCTTTGTCGTAGAAGGCGCGCACGCAGGTCGTGATCGCCGCCTCGAGCGTCGTCGGCTCGGCGGTCGCTTCGGTGGAAGCTGACATTGTCTCTCCTCCTATTCCTTCAGCGATACAGCAAGGCGGGCGCCAGCGCGCGCTCTGCCAGAGTCTTTGTTTTGACGCGTTTCAAGCGCCGAACCGGCGTCCACTTCGGCCGGAAACGCTCTAATCCGCGTTGAAGCGCACGGCGCCCAATTGCGAGATGTCATAGCCGCCGAGCCGCGCGGCGCGCTCCTGAAACGCCTCGCTCGCGCAAAAGCGCATGAGCGTCTGCCATGGCGGATCGAAATAGGCCTTGCGCCAGACCACGAGATCGAAGCGCTCGACGATCTGCGGCGCGAAATCGAGGCCGAACTGGCGCGCGCAGGCCTCGAGGCCGAGGCCGACGTCGGCGCCGCCGGCGGCGATGGCGGAGGCGAGATCGGTTTCCGAGCGCTCGACGGCGGGAACGAGGCGCAGATGCTCGCGCTTCATCCCCGCCTGCGTGAGCAGCTGGGTGAGGACGAGCTCGCTGCCGGCCTCGGGCTGGCGTGATTGAAAGGCGAGATCGCGCACATCGGCGAGCCCGTCGATGCGCCGGGAGAGGCTCTTGCGAAACATCAGCCCGCGGCGGCGCTTGGCCCATTCCACGACGACGACCGGCTCTCCCGCGAGCCGGCGCTCCACCGTCTCGACATTCCAGCCGTCGTCGGGCTCTGGAATATGCAGCCCGGCGGCGATGCAGCCGCCCGCGGCGGCGCGCTCCAGCCCGTCCAGCGCGCCGTCGAGCAGCGCCGCGACGCCGCAGCGCGATTCGCGCAACGCCCATTCGAGCAGCGGATCATGGCCGCCGGCGACGACGAGCGGGCGTGTCGCCGAGCCTTCGCCGCGCGGAGCCCGGCCGCTCGCTCCCGCGGCCAGCCACTCCTCGATCTCGAGGCGGGGAAACAGCAGCTTGCCGGTGACGCGGCGCACCGGCAAGGCGCCTTCCGCGGCGAGATCATAAACCTTGCGCTCCTTGACGCGCAGCAGCGCGGCGAGCTCACGCGTGGTGAGAAATTCAGACATTGTGCGTTTTTTCCGAAGACGGGGAAAATTAGCATGGCCGGTCTTCGGCGACAATCGCCTGCTCATCCGGCTTTTTCGTCACGATAGCGCGATATGGCCGCGGTCGCCGCTTGCTGTTCCTATGCAAAATCATGTGAAAGACTCACAATGAGGCAAAATATATGCATAAGTAGGACAAGGCTCACCCATCCGAGCCGATCATCGGAGTGGTTCTCATGGTCAAACTGGCTAGTCTGGCGCTCGTCGCCGCTTTTCTGTCTCTGAATTTCACCCCCGCCTATGCAGAGGCTCCCGCGGCCGATAAGGCGACCGGCGCCAAGACGGTGACGGTGTTCGCGGCGGCGAGCCTCAAGAATGCGTTGGATGACGCCGCCGCGGCTTATAAAAAGAAGACCGGCGCCGAGGTCGCCATCAGCTATGCGGCCTCCCTGCCGCTCGCCAAGCAGATCGAATCGGGCGCGCCGGCGGACATCTTTATTTCGGCCGACACCGCTTCCGCCGATTATCTCTCCTCGCGCGGCCTGCTGAAGGAGGGCTCGCGCGTCGATCTGCTCGGCAATAGCCTCGTGCTCGTCGCGCCCAAGATCGCCAACACGAAGAAGCTCACGCTGGACAAGTCCGCGCTGCTGGGCGCGCTCGGCGATAGCGGACGCATCGCCACCGGCGATCCGGCCTCCGTCCCTGTGGGCAAATACGCCAAGGCGGCGCTGCAGAAGCTCGGCCTGTGGGAGGATTTGGAATCGCGCTTCGCCTTCGCCGAGAACGTGCGCGCCGCGCTCCTCTTCGTCGCGCGCGACGAGGCGCCGCTCGGCATCGTCTATCTGACCGATGCGCATTCGGAGCCCAAGGTCTCTGTCGTCGCGACCTTCCCGGCTTCCTCGCATCCGCCGATCGTCTATCCGATCGCGCTCACCGCCTCCTCGACCAGCGACTCGGCGGCCAAATTCTTCGCCTTTCTGAAGGGGCCGGAGGCCGCCGGCTTCTACAAGAAGCAGGGCTTCGCCGTTCTGCACTGAAAGCCGAGAATCCCGGCTTTTCGGCTTTCCCTCGCCGCCGGTCCCAGTCTATCCTTCGGCGGCGAGGGAACCATGACCGTAGCGCATAATCCCAAAGAGCTTTCGCGGACCGCCGCGCCGTTTCGGCTCGATCGCGCCCGTCTCGCCGAGCTGGCGGAGACGGCGTTGGCCGCAGCGCGCCGCGCTGGAGCCAGCTACGCCGATATTCGTCTCGGCGAGACGCGTCGCCAATTCATCCAGGCCAAGGAAGAACGGCTCGACGAATTTTTCGAGAGCGTCAGCCCCGGCTTCGGCCTGCGCGTGCTCGTCGACGGCTGCTGGGGCTTTTATGGCGCACGCTCGCTGGAGCCAGGCGCCCTGGCCGCGGCGGTCGAGCGCGCTATTCACAACGCCCGCGCCGTCGCGCCGATCCGCGTCGCGCCCGTGCGACTGGAGGAGACCGAGCCGCATGTCGCCGAATGGATCATGCCGCTCGGCGTCGATCCATTCGCGGTCGATGCGCCCGCCAAGGTCGAACGCCTCGTGGCGGTCAACGCCGCGGCGCTGGCGGCGGGCGCGGATTATTGCGTCTCCTCCTTCGCCTTCGCCACGGAGGAGCGGCTCTTCGCCGACAGCCGCGGCAGCCGCATCTTCCAATCGCGCACGCGCACGCAGCCCTCTTTCGAGGTCACGCTGATCGACAAGGGCTCCGGCCGTTTCGCGACGCGCGAGAGCCTCGCGCCGGCGCGCGCCGCCGGCTGGGATTATGCGCTCTCCTGCGATCTCCTCGGCGAGGCGCGTCAGGCGGTCGAGGATGCGCGCCAAAAGCTGGGCGCCAAGCCTGTCGAGGCGGGCGTGACGGATGTGGTCATCGATCCCACCAATCTCTGGCTCACCATTCACGAGACGGTCGGCCACTCCACAGAGCTCGATCGCGCGCTCGGCTGGGAGGCGAATTTCGCCGGCACCTCCTTCGTCAAGCCGCATATGCTGAACAATCTGCGCTTCGGCAGCGAGCTGATGACGATCAAGGCGGATCGCTCGCAGGAGGGCGGGCTCGCCAGCGTCGCCTTCGACGACGATGGCGCGCCGCGCGCGCGCGCGGAATTCGAGATCGTCTCCAAAGGCGTGTTCCGCAATTATCAAATGGCGATGGGACAGGCGCATCTGATCGGCGCCGAGCGCTCCAATGGCTGCGCCTATGCGGACGACCCGACCGCTTTCCCCATTCAGCGCATGCCCAATATTTCGCTCGCGCCCAATCCCGAAGCCTGCAAGCTCGAGGAGCTGATCGGCGGCGTCGAGAAGGGGCTCTATATCGTCGGCGCGGGAAGCTGGAGCATCGATCAGCAGCGCGACAATTTCCAATTCGGCGGGCAGATGTTCTACGAGATCCGCGACGGCAAGCTCGGCGAGCCGGTGCGCGACGCGGCCTATCAGGGCCGCACCATTCCGTTTTGGAATTCGCTCGACGGACTCGGCGATTCCTCTACCTACCGGCTCTGCGGCACCTTCACTTGCGGCAAGGCGGAGCCGATGCAGCTCGCGCCGGTCTCGCATGGCGCGCCGGCGGCGCGCTTCCGCGGCGTGACGGTGCTGAACACAGCGCGCGAGACGTGATCTCTCCTCGCTCGTTTTGCATCGTCTCGTCATTGCGAGCGCAGCGAAGATTCCCGTGGTTCTGGATCGCTTCGTCTACGGCTCGCAATAATGTCGCGCGCGTTCAGAATTTGAACTTCACGCCTCCCGTGAAGGCTCGCGGCGAGCCGGCGACAATTCCCACGCCGGTGGAGTTGGCGAGCAGCGGACCCGGCGTCTGCACGCCATTCGTCAGCGTATTGGAGGTCGCCGTCGCGCCGGCGACATAGGTGCGGTCGAACAGATTGTCGATGTTGAAGTAGAACTCGACATTCTTGACATAGAAGTCCGGAATGTCTCGGCTGTAATGCAGGTTCAGATTGACGATTCCATAGGACGGCGTATAGAGCAGATTGCCCATGTCGAGCGCATACCCGCTCTTATAGACATATTCGACATAGGCGCCGAGGCCTTTGAAAGCGCCGTCCGGCTGATCATAGCCGATCCGCGTCGTCAAGAGATGCGGCGGCACATTGGGAATCTTGTGGCCCTGCCGATCGAAATATTGGTTGGATATCTGCTCGACGTAATCGGTCGAGAACTGGTCGTTGTGAGAATAGGCCGCGATGAAGCGCCATCCGTCGAAAGGCCGCCAATCCATTTGGGCCTCGACGCCGCGATGGATCGCTTTCGGTATGTTGACGAAATAGACCATCAGAAGCGGGAACGGGCTCGTGAGCTGCAGCAGCTCGTTGCGGAACCATTCATTGTACCCGGTGACGCTGAATCTCAGCCTGTCGTTCGGCGTCCAGTCGACCCCGACATCGACGCCCATATTGGTCTGCGCCTTCAGCGCGGTATTGTTGCCGGCGCCTGTCGCGGTGGCGGTCAGATTGCGGAAATTGGGCGTGCCATAGCCGGTCGCATAGCGCGCGCGGAACTGCCATTCGGGGCTGTAGCGATAGGTCAGCGAGGCTTCTGGCGCGGTGTTCCAATAGTCGTTGTCCGCGGCGACGTCGAGAGCGCGCAGCGGCAGGCCCGCCGCGTTGAAATTATAGACGGTGTTGACGCCCCAGGCTCTGTTCCAATTGGCGCTGAAGCCGATCGCCGCGGTGAGATCGGGGGTGAGCGCGATCTCTTCGCGCGCCTTCAGGCCGATGTTCGAATGATAGGAGTCGATCTTCCCCGTCGGCGCGCCGCGCATCCCATAGTTCCACATGTTCGGAACCTGGGCGAATGAGGAATAGGTGGATTTGAGATTGTCGTAGAAGAAGCCGAGGTAATGCGTCGCGGGCAGGCCGAGCAGCGAGCCGTGATTGGTCACATCGGTCGAGACGGCGAAGCCGACCGCGGGGCCGGTCGCCGCCACCGGACCACCTGGTCCGCCGACGAATTTCGGCGGAATGAGCGTTCCGCTCGCGGTCTCCATCAGATCATAGCTGACCTGCGTGCGCCATGTCGTGTTCTGGTCGATATCGTGCTCCCAGCGCAGGCCGGCGATATCGCGAAAGACGTGCATATGCGTGCCGAACTGATCGACGCTGCCGCGCGTCGTCGCGCCGCTTATTCCGTTGGCGTATTGGGTGAGATTGTTGCAGAGCGCCGAATTGGCCGCGACCGCGATTTGACAGCCGTAGTTCCTCGAGAACGGGTTCAGATAATAGGAGGTGAGAGAAAGGCGGTTGGACGTCTGCGTGAAGGTCTGGCTGAAGGCGAATTTGAACGTGAAGCGATCTGTCGGCGTCGGCGACCATTTGCCCAGGAAGCTGGCGTTCTGGAACTCGTGCGCATTGTGGGCGAGATAGCCCTCGCCTCGCAAGTCGGAGGCGAAGAGCGAGAGATCGAGCTCGCCGAAGCTCTTGTCGACGAGCTTCTTGCCGCCGCGGATGTAATTATTGATATAGCCGTAGCTGCCGAATTCCGATCCGGTCTCGAGACCGTCGATGTCGGCGCCCTCGAAAGAGCGGAAATTGACCGCGCCGCCATAGGCGTGATTGCCGAACATCGCCGAGGACGGGCCGCGATAGACGTCGACGGCGCCGAAGGAATGCGGGTCGAGAATTTCCGAGCGGCCTTCGCCATCCGACGTCACGATCGGAAAGCCGTCGGAGAACATCATGATGTTGCGCACGCCGGGCGCGCTGACGCGATTGCCCGAGCCGCGGATCGAGATAACGAAATCGCGCGCATTCTGCCCCTGACTGAAAGTGACGCCGGGGCTGTAGCGAAGCGCGTTCTGCACCGTCGACATGGGCGTCGCGTTCTGGAATTTGTGATCGACTGTCGTCACCGTCTGACCGGGCGGATCGCGATAGATCGGCTCCTTGGCGCGCTCGGCGTCGAAGCCCGGCGCGCTCGAGGCGCCCGCGCGCTTCCGCTCGGCGCCGACGTCGATCGGCGGCAGCTCCTCGCCGTTGGCGTCGGTCATGGTTCCGCGCGCGGCCTGCGCGAGAATGATGGAGACAGAACGGCCATTCTCCGACAGGCGATAGGAGAGGCCGGTTCCAAAGAGCAGCCGGTCCAGCCCTTCGCGCACCGAATAGGCGCCGACGACGCCGCGTGTCTTCACGGCATCGGTGAGCCCGACGTCGAAGACGATATGCAGGCCGCTGCGATCGGCGAAAGCGTTGAGCGCCGTCTCCATGGCGCCGGCGGGAATGCGATAGTCACGCAGCGCGCCGTCGCGCTCCTGCGGCGAGATGGAGGCCTCTGCGCTCGTCACCGGAGCCTCTGCGCCGAGCGTCATCGCGCTCAGCGCCAAGGCGATCGCCGTCGAACTCATATTCACGCCCTCGCCTACTGACTTCTTCCGCGCCATGGCCATTTCGTCCCGCCGTCGCAACGCCCGCCATAGAGTTCGGGCTCTCGGGAACAGGACGCGGCAGGCGGAAAAAGCGGAACCTCCTTCGCGCGAAAAAATTCGCGCGCCGATGAAGCGTTTAAATTCAATACAGCAGGATCAGATAGCTGGTGACATGGATGGCGCGCAGGCCGAGCGAGGCCTCGATCTCCGCCAAGGATTGCAGCGCGTCCTCCTCTGCGCCGAAGACGCCGGAGATGCGCCGCGCGCAGATCGCGCGATCGACGCAATAAATATAGCCGCGATGATAGCGGCCGAGCGCGGCGAGCACATCGCCCAGCGGCTGCCGATTGACGATGAGCTTGCCGCGCCGCCAAGCGGTTGCAATGTCGATATCGACGCTCATCGGCGCATGCGCCGGCGCATCGCGCTCGAATGTGGTCTGCTGGCCTTCCTCGACGATGGTGGTCTTGCCGCCGCTGGCGACGCCGACGCGATGCTCCGTCACAGTGACGCGCGCGCCGCCTCTTTCCAGCGCGACGTCGAAGGCGGTGCCGAGCGCCGTCACGCGGCCCTCGCCGGCCTCGACGACAAAGGGGCGCGAAGCGTCGGGCGCGACGTCGAACCAGGCTTCGCCGGAAAGGAGGCGGAGCCGCCGCTCGCCCGCCGAATAGCGCAAAGCGATGGCGGAGCGCGAGTCGAGCAGAGCATGGGAGCCGTCGTCCAGCGTCACCAGACGCTTCTCGCCGACGCCGGTGAAGTGATCGGCCTCGAGTCGCAGCGCGATTTCGTTATAAGAGGCAAAGACCGCGACCGCCGCCGCCGCGGCGAAGGCGAGGGCCGCCGCCCGCATCCCGCGCGCGGCGCGCGGCGCCGGCCGCATGCGGCGTGCCGGGCTCATGCCGGCGAGATGGCCGTACATATGCAGCACCTCGTCGAAGGCGGCGGCGTTGGCCGGTTCGGCGCGCCACGCCTCGAAGGCGGCCGTCTCCTCCGCCGACAGCCGCCCCTCGCGCAAGCGCACGAACCATTCGATCGCGGCGTCCCCGGCTTCGTCCGGCGCGGGTTCCTTCGCCTTATCCCCGGTCATCTCTCCATCCGTCCTCGAGGCGCCGCGCGCGACAGTATAGATGACGCGGCGCCGGCGCGAGGCGGAACCTCGAAACGGGAAAAAATCACTCGGCCTCGCTCCGCAGCGCGGCGCGGCAGGCGCGCAGCGCGACGCTGACATGCTTGCGCGCCATGCGGTCGGATATGTCCATCCGCCGCGCCACCTCGACGAGCGGAACGTCGTTATAGATATGCAGCTCGAAGGCCTCGCGGCAGCGCGGCGGCAATGTCGCCATGGCCGCTTTCAGCAGCGCCGAGCGCCGCTCATAGTCGAGCCGCTCCTCGATCGGCGTTTCCGGCGCCGGCGGGTCGATCACATAATCGCCGAATTGGAGACGACCCTCCTCGGTCCTGCGGCGGCGGGCGAAGTCGCGGGCCAGATTGACCGCGATCTGCTTGAGAAAGGCCGGCGGGTCCTCGATGGTCTCGGGCCGATCATGGCGGACCATGCGCAGGAACGTCTCCTGCAGCAGGTCGGGCGCATCGACGGCGCCGACCTTGCGCACGAGAAAGCCGAAGAGATCGCGCTTATGGGCGAGAAACAGCTCGCGGAGCCGCCACGGTTTGGCGTCCGCAGGCCGATCGCCGCGCGACGAGATCGATCGAGACAAAGTGGAACGCCCTGGCTGGCGCGCGAGCGCGATTGATCCGAAAGGTCGAGGCCGGCCGCTCGCCCGAGGGGCGGCGGCATTCGATTTTCAGACCGATGGCGGCGCGCGCGAGGACCAGGAGCTCGCCCAGCCGAGCGGCGGCGCGCGCGGCGACAGCCCCCGCGCGCCTATGCTGGCCACCCCGTCGGGCCGCAGCAGGAGCGGCGCGGCCGTGGGCGCGATGGCGGGCGGCTCGGCGCCCCGATCCGAGCACAGGACGCAATGATGCTCGCCGGCGTGATGGGCGAGGGGCGCTCCGTCGCCGTCGCGGGCGGCTGCGCAGAGCGCGTCGCCCGAGAGAGCGGGGGAGAGGCCGACGGCCCCATGCGCCCGCGCTATCGAGCCGAGCAGGGCGATGGCCTGCAGCAGGGCGAGAATCACCGTTGCGCAGGCGAGAAGCCGGCGCGCGGGGCGGCGCATGGAGGAGAATGTCCTCATCGAACGCAAAAATAGGTCCGCGGGAATTGCCGGGTCAATGATCGGGCGCCGCCGCGGCCGAATATCCGAGCCGCTGTTGCGCGGCGGCCACAGTCGCGGCCGCGCCGGACGCTTTCGAATGGAGGACAACCATCTTATCATGCGACCGCCGGCCGCCGCCGGACCCGTCGAATGAGAAAGGCCGGCCATGTTCCTGACGCGAGACGACGCCCTCGCCCTCGCCGATCGTCTGCGGTCCCTGTCCGCGGCGGAGTCCTGCGTGATCCATATCGAGGGCGAGGAGGCGCAGAGCCTGCGCTTCGCCGGCGGCGGCGTCACCACCAATGTCGCGACGGCGCATGTGAAGACGCGCATCGAGTCGCATGTCGGCGGGCGCGTCGGCTCGGTCTCGGTCGGTGGGCTCGATCGGGAGGCGCTCGCCCGCGCCGTGGCGCGCTCGGAGGAGATCGCGCGGCTGTTGCCGGAGGACCCCGAATTTCTGTCGCCGCTCGGCGCTCAGGTCTATTCTGAGAGCGCCCGCTATGACGAGGCGACCGGAGCGCTCGATCTTCGCTTTCTCGCCGAGGCGACCGCGCGCGTCGTCGCCGAGGGGACGGCGCGGGGCGTGAACATGTTCGGCTGCGCGGCGGCCGGCCGCCGCTTCTCGGCGCTGGCCTCGAGCGCCGGACTCTTCGCCTATGATCGCGAGAGCTTCGTCGATCTCTCGTCCACGGCGCGCCATAAGAGCGACGGCTGGTCCGGCTGGGCCGGCGTCCGGCATTTTTCGGTCGCGCAGCTCGATCCTGCCGACATCGGCCGCCGCGCCGCGCTGAAGGCCGCCCGCGACGAGGAGCCGCTCGATCTCGAGCCCGGACGCTATACGGTGATATTGGAGCCGACGGCGGTGGGCGAGCTGGCGCAATGGCTGATGTGGATGCTGCGCGCCCGACCGGCCGACGAGGGCCGCAGCTTCTTCTCCCGCGCCGGCGGCGGAACCAAGCTCGGCGAGGCTCTGTTCAGCGCCGATTTCTCCCTGCGCTCCGATCCGCGCGACCCGATCGCGCCGGAGGCGCCCTTCGGCGAGGAGGGTCTCGCGCAGGAGGCGCGGCTGTGGGTGGACAAGGGCGTGCTGAAGACGCTCGCGCGTCCGCGCTATTGGGCGCAGAAGACCGGCGCAGAGGCCATTCCGGCGGCGCAGAATTTCACCGTCGCCGGCGGGACGACTCCCCTCGAGGAGATGATCCGCGGCGTGCGGCGCGGCATATTGGTGACGCGCTTCTGGTACACCAATATGGTCGAGCCGCGCAGCCTGCTGCTCACCGGGCTGACGCGCGACGGCAATTTCCTCATCGAGAATGGCGCGGTCGTCGCGCCCGTGCGCAACATGCGCTTCAACGAGAATCTCCACGGCGCCTTCTCGCGCATAGCGGCGATCGGCGCGAGCGAGCGCGTGAAGACCGAGATGGGCGGCGCCGCGATCTCGGCCCCGCCCATGCTGATCGAAGGTTTCGAGTTCTCGTCGAAATCGAGCGGGATTTGACCAGTCGTCAGCGAAAGCTCACGAGGCGCGCGGCGCCTCGTCATAGGACTTCTCTTCCACGATCAATGAGCCGCAGGCGAGATTGATGCGCTTCTTCAGCGCCGCGCGATGGTCGTTGCGCTGATAGACGCTGCGCGCCAGCGCGATGAATTGCGGGCCGAAATCGCTGCGCTTCTCGCAATTGCGAATATCGTCCTCAATGTTCCACAGCGCGAGATTGGTCTCCTCCAGCTCGCGCGCCAGCGCATCCAGCGCGCCGCCGACGAAGCCGCGCTCGTCCCGCAGTCCTTGCAGCAGAGCCAGCTCGCGCGCGACATTGGCGCGCTTTTCGGCGTCGGCGATCTTGCGCGCCTTTATCTCCAGAATCGTGATGCGATCGATCAGCTCGCCGACGGAGCCGGGAATGAGAATGGCGTCCGCCTCGGCCGGCCGCGCCTGCGGCGCCGCGAGGGCTTCCAGCTCGCGCGCGATGCGGGCGAACACGTCGCGCCAATCGCCGCGTTTCTCCTGACGGAACAGCCGCGCGCTGTGATACCAGGGGCTGTCCTCGCGCTCCAATTGCCAGCGCCATTCCGGCGCATGCTTGATCGCGATCCACACCGGCTTGCCGAGCGCGCCGGCGAGATGGGCGATGGATGTGTCGATCGTCACGACGAGATCGAGATTGGCGATCACCGCCGCCGTATCGACGAAAGCGTCGGCGCCGGCGTCGAAATCCTCGCCGAAGGACATGACGCGCATGGGCGCGTCGCGCAATTGATCGGCGCCGAAATTCTTCTGCAGGCTGTAGAGCCGCACGCCGGGAATGGCGCCGAGCGGCGCGAAAGACGAGAGCGGCGCGGCGCGCGCATGGTCGGAGCGCGAATGCGCGCTGCCTTGCCAGGCGATCCCGACCTTCAATCCTTCGCCCGAGAGACGCTCGCGCCACAGCGCCACGCGTTCCGGCTCCGCAGAAAGATAGGGGTCGCCCGGTATCGTCTCCGCGCGCGTGCCGAAGGCGTGCGGCAGGCTGCATAGGGTGACGCAATAGTCATAGGCCGCATCCTGCGCCAGAGCGGCGATGATCTCGACGCTCTCGCCGAGGCCGCGCATCAGGCGCAGCAGGGCGGGGCGGCAATGATAGGCGACCTTCGCGCCCGCCTTCGCCAGCAAGGGCGCATAGCGGATGAATTGCAGCGCGTCGCCGAGGCCCGCCTCGTCGAGAATGAGGATGGATTTGCCGGTCAGCGGCTCGCCGCGCCATTCCGGCCAGCGATAGGCGATCTCGGTCTTGGGGCGGTCGTCGAGCACCCAGCGATGCTCGAACAGCTCGAGGCCTTGCTCGAACTCGCCGCGCAGCAGCAGCAGCGTGCCCTTATTGGCTTTCGTCTCCGCATGGCGCGGATCGATCTCGAGCGCGCGGTCGAATTGCGCGCGCGCCTCGTCGAAGCGGCCGAGCTCTTTCAGCACGATGCCGCGGCCGCAATGCACGTCCGGCTCATTGTCTGCGAGGCGCAGCGCCGCGTCGAAGGAAGCGAGGGCGTTGTCGAGATCGGAGCGGCGCATCTCCACCATGCCGCGGCAGCGCCAGGCGAGCGCGAAGGTCGGATCGGCGGCGATGGCGGCGAGCGCGCAAGACTGCGCCTCCTCGAGCCGGCCGAGCTCGAACAGGCTCATGCCTCGATTGGTGAGCAGCTTGGGATCCTGCGGCGCGCGCGAGAGAGCTTCGTCGAATATTGCGAGCGCGGCGGCGTAGCGCTTGGTTTCGTGCAGCGCATTGGCCTTGGTCAGCAGCGCCGGAACATGGCCGGGCGCAAGGCTCAGCACAGTGTCGCAGAAGGAGACGGCCTCCTCGAAGAGGCGCAGAGCGACGAGCGCCGAAAGCGCGCCATCGGCGGCGTCGAGACAGGTGGGATCGAGCGCGAAGGCGCGCGCGAAGCAATCGAGCGCTTCCTCGTGTCGCGCGAGACGCGCGAGCGAGACCGCCTTGTTGCGCTGCGGCACGGGATCGGCGGGAAGAAGCGCGATGGCGCAGTCGTAATCTTCGATCGCGCGCGTATCCTCGCCGATCGCATGCAGCGACAGGCCGCGATTGGCGAAGCCCTGCGCATGGCCGGGCGCGCGCGCCAGCAATTGCCCATAGGCGTCGACGGCCTCGGCGCTGCGTCCCGTCATTTGCAGCGCGACGCCATAATTCAGCCAGCCCTCGACATTGCCGGGATCGAGCCGCAGCGATCGTGCGTGGTCGGCGATCGCCGCCTCTGGCCGTCCGGATTTTTGCAGCGCCACCGCGCGGCCGTAGAGCGCCTGCGCATGATCGGGATCGATGGCGATCGCTTTGCCGAAATGATCGATCGCCGCCTCGTCCTGTCCGAGCGAGACGCGGACGAGGCCGGCGAGATAGCTCGCGAAGGCGTGGCCGTCGACGAGCGCGCGGGATGCGTCGATTTTTCGCAGCGCGGTCGAAAGGTCGTCCGCTCGCAGGCTCGCCATGAGATCGGCGAGCAATTCGCTCGCATCGACGGGCCGCGGCGCCGTGGCCACATGTCGTTTCTGCTGTTTCGATTTCAATGAGTAGGCCTCGACGCAGAGGGACGAAGCTTTCGACTAGCGAGGCGAGCTTGTCTCGGGCTGGCGTCTAATATTTTACTGATGTGATAATGTTTCGTCGTTGCAGGACTGTGCGATGCAATGACGAATTGCGACATGTTAGTAATGCCGAAACTTCCCATATCGCTTAATCCGTAAGCACGGGAGCGCGCGAATATGATTCGCGGAGGCGGCGCGCCCGATGGTTAACGAATTGCGGGAGCAAAAGATGGCCGAGTCTTCGAAGAGCAGCTCATCTCTGAACGACAGTTTGGCGTTCATGGAGATGAACGAGGCGGCCCGCGGCGCCTTGCGCCAGGTCAAGCCTGTCATCTCGAAGGCCCTCGGCCCGGCTCTCGACGCTTTTTACGAGAAGGTTCGCGGCGACGCGAAGCTGCGCGGCTTCTTCTCCGACGAGCGCCATATGGCGGCGGCGAAATCCGCGCAGATGCGCCATTGGGCGCAGATCACCGAGGCCGAGTTCGGCGTGGAATATGTGCGCATGGTGACGGCCGTCGGCCAGGCGCACGCCCGCATCGGCTTGGAGCCGAGCTTCTATATCTCCGCTTATGCGCTCATCACCGAGCGTCTGATTCAGGCCATTGTCGAGGACAATCTCTCGGGCTCCATGCTCGCCGGCAAGGCGCGCGTCGATCGCACCTCCCGCGGCGTCGCAGCGCTTGTCAAGGCGGTGTTCCTCGACATGAATCTCTCCGTGTCGGTCTATCTCGACGTGCTGCGCGAGGAGAGCCGCACCGCCGAGGCGCAGCGCGCGGAGGCCGAGGCGCATCAGCGCCATGCGATCGACGTGATGGCCCATGCGCTCGAGGAGCTCGCCCGCGGCGATCTGCAGCGGCGCGTCGTCGACAAGCTCGACGGCGGCTTCGACAAGATCAAGGAAGACTTCAACAATGCGGCCGCCAAGCTCGCCACCGCCTTCGCCGATGTCGGCGCGTCGGCGAGCGCGATCCGCTCCTCGAGCGTCGAGATCGCCAAGGCCTCCGACAATCTCGCCCGCCGCACCGAGGCTCAGGCCGCCAATCTCGAGGAGACGGCCGCCGCGCTCGAGGAGATCACCGCGACGGTGAACAAGACCGCCGACAGCACGCGCCATGCGAGCGAGGTGTTCGAGGTGACGCGCTCCGACGCCGAGAAGGGCGGCGCCATCGTGCGCGACGCCGTGGAGGCGATGCGGCGCATCGAGAATTCGACGCGCGATATTGGCAAGATCATCGGCGTCATCGACGAGATCGCCTTCCAGACCAATCTTCTTGCGCTCAACGCCGGCGTCGAGGCGGCGCGCGCCGGCGAGGCGGGACGCGGCTTCGCCGTCGTCGCCTCGGAAGTGCGCGCGCTGGCGCAGCGCTCGGCGGAGGCGGCCAAGGAGATCAAGGCGCTGATCGCCGCCTCGACCTCGCAGGTCGAGAATGGCGTGGTGCTGGTGACGGAGACCGGCGCCGCGCTGGAGCGCATCGTCTCGCAGGTCGGCGAGGTGAGCCGCGTGGTGACGGACATCGCCGCCGGCTCGCGCGAGCAGGCGACCGGCCTCACCGAGGTCAATCGCGCCGTCGGCCAGCTCGACAGCATGACGCAGCAGAACGCCACAATGGTCGAGGAGACGACGGCGGCGAGCCACAGCCTCAGTCATGAGGCGGAAGAGCTCTCGAGCCTCATCTCCGTTTTCCGCATCGAGCGCAGCGAGGGCGCGCGTCCGGCGGCGGCTCCGCGCGCGAGCGAGCGGCGCGTCGAGGCGGCGCCGGCGCGGCGGCGCGTCGCTTCCGCCGGCGGGCGCGGCGCCTCGGCTGCGTCCGCGGATGAGGGCTGGGAAGAGTTCTGATCGTTCGAATGCGAACGAAATATAAGCCGCTTCTTTCACAATATGCGCCAGATGATTGATCTGGCGCATATTTTTTTGCGCTTCCGGCATAGTAGAGCAAAGAGCGCGCTAAGTAGTTTCCACAGGAAGCCTGCCGGCCGCGCCTGTCTTACAAGCCACCGAATCCCTAAGCGAGGCGCGAGCTCTCGCCTCTGAAGCGCGCCGTCGACGGCTCGAACGCGACGTTCGCAAATCGCGCGGTCCGCAGCCGCGCCGTGGTGGGAAACACCTTCCCGGCTCGGGCGCCTCATGACGCTCGCGTCTCGGAAGGGGAGAGGAAGTCGGTGGACGAGCAAGGCGACCAGCTTCAGGATATCGAGGATCTGCGTCGGCTTCTTCTCGAGGCCGGGCAGAGCCGCGAGCGTCTCGGAGCGCGAACGGCGCCGGCTGCGTCCTCGGCGCCCCGCGAGGGCGTCGAGCATTTCTGTCGTCGTCTGCTCGAGCAGATGCGCGAAGGCTCGATCGAGCTTTCGGCCGAGGGCGTGATCCTGCATTGCAATCGCCAGTTTCGCGAGATGATCGGCCGCCCGGCGGCGCAGCTCATCGGCGACAGCATGCTCGATCATATCGCGCCCGAGCAGGCCGAGCGCTTCGCCGACTTCTTCGCGGCGCCGGAGGCGGCGAGCCGCGAGTTCGAGATTCGCCGCGCCGACGGCTCGCTGCTGTCGGCGAGCGTCGAGCTGGGCGCGCCGGCCGAGGATGCGGGGCCGCGCCTCGCCATCGTCACCGATCTCACCCAGATGAAATGGATGGAGCGCTCCTTCGCCGCCAATGAGGCGTTGCGCGAGCGCGAGAAATGGTCGCGGCTCGCCGTGGCCGCCGGCGGCGTCGGCACTTTCGACGCCGATCTCGTGACGGGGACGAGCCGCTTCTCCGTAACCATGCATGAGATTTTGGGATTGGCGCCGGATCAGACGCTCTGCTTCGCCGAGGCGAGCGCTATGTTGGTCGATGCGGACAAAGGCGATTTCGAGCGCAAGTTTCTCGAGGCCTGCGCGGGCGCGAACAATGGCGAGTGGAGCCATGAGATGCGCATCAGGCGCATGGACGGCGCCTTGCGCTGGATCGCTCTCGCCGGACAATTCGAGTTCCGCCGCACCTCGCGCGGCGTCGTCGCGACGCGCGCGATCGGCGCCGCCATCGATGTGACCGACCGCCGCGAGATCGAGGATTCTCTGCGGCGCAGCAATGAGCGCCTGCGTCTCGCCCTCGCGGCCGGCGCGATCGGCAGCTGGGAATACGACATCGCCGCGGACGTCACCGAGGCCGATCAGAAATATCGCGATATCTATGGCTTTCCCGCCGATCAGCCGCTCTCGCCGGAGGTGGTCTTCGCCATCGTGCACGAGGATGATGTCGCCTCGGTGCGCCAATCGGTGCGCTCGGCGATCGATCCGCATGGCGAGGGGCGCTATCAGGCGGAGTTTCGCATTCACAGAAAGAGCGACGGCGCTCTGCGCTGGATCGCATGTCGCGCCCAGGCCTTGGTCGAGAACGGCCGCGCCGTGCGGCTCATCGGCGTCGTCAGCGACATCACCGAGAAAAAGGCGATCGAGTCCGAATTGCGCGAGAAGGCGCGGCTCGCCGATCAGCTCGCCGGCGTCGCCGCCTCCGTGCCCGGCCTCATCGCCTCTTATCGGCTCGGCCCCGACGGCAAGGCCTCCATGCCCTACGCCTCGCCCAATGTGGAAGACATTTACGGCATGGACGCCGAGACATTGCGGCAGGGCGTCGACGGCAAGTTCGCGCGCGTTCATCCCGACGATCTGCCGCGCGTGCTCGACAGCATCGCCGAATCGGCGCGCTCGATGAGCGTATGGCGCGAGAGCTATCGCTATAATCATCCGCGCAAGGGCTGGATATGGGTGGACGCGCAATCGAAGCCGACGCGCGAGCCCGATGGCGCGACTCTGTGGCACGGCTATCTGCAGGACGTCACCGAGCGCAAGCGCATAGAGCAGGCGCTGGTGGACAAGGAGGCGCGCCTCTACGCCACGGTGGAAGGCGCACATGACGCCATCCTCACCGTCGATGAGAGAGGCGCGGTCCAATCGCTCAACTCCGCCGCCGTGCGCATGTTCGGCTATGCGAAGGCGGAGGCGATTGGCGCGCATGTCGAGACTTTGGTGCCGGTGCGTCTCTTCGGCGGCCGCAAGGCCGGCGCCGGCGCCTGTTTCATGGAAGAGCGGGAGTCGCTCGGCAATGTCGTGGAGACGCAGGGTCGTCGCAAGGACGGCGGGCTCTTTCCCGTCGATCTCGCGGTCAGCGAAGCCTCCTATCATGGCCGCCGGCTCTATATCGCCTTCATCCGCGACCTCACCGAGCGGCGCAAGATCGAGGCGCGCATGCAGAAGCTGCACGCCGAGCGGCTGGATGCGGTGGGCGAGCTCGCGGCCGGCCTCGCGCATGAGCTCAATCAGCCGCTCTCGGCCACGGCCATCTATCTGAAGGCGGCGCGCCGCCTGCTGCAAATGCCGGTCGAGCAGCGCCCCGCCAATGTCGAGGACGCGCTCGACAACGCCGCGACGCAAATCGTGCGCGCTGGCCAGATCATCGCGCATTTGCGCGAGTTCATCTCGCGCGGCGAGCCGGACAAGACGCTGCAGAATTTGCACGACATTCTCGACGAGGCGCATGAGCTCGTCATCGTCGAAGCCAAGCAGTCGGGCATAAATGTCGTCTGTCGCCTCGACGCCGCCGATGATCGCATTCTCGCCGATCGCGTGCAGATCAAGCAGGTGCTGGTCAATCTCATGCGCAATGCGCGCGACGCGATGAGCGCTTCGCGCACGCGCAGGATGACGATCTCGACCGCTCTCTGCGGCCGATCGATGGTGCGGCTCGACGTCGCCGACACGGGCGCAGGCCTCTCCGAGGAAGCGCGCGCGAGCCTCTTCGAGCCTTTCGCGACGACGAAGCCCAATGGCCTCGGCGTCGGCCTCACCATCGCGCGTTCGATCGTCGAGGCGCATTACGGAAAAATCTGGGCCGGTCCCAATAGCGACGGCGGCGCGACATTCAGCTTCACGCTGCCGCTGGCCGCGATGGAGGAGGAAGAGTGAGCGAGCCGACCGTGCATGTCATCGACGACGACGCCGCCGTCCGCGACGCGCTGCGCTTGCTATTGCGAACCGAAGGCCATGAGGTGACGACGCATGGATCGGCCGTCGATTTTCTCGCCGGGGTCGATCGCGCCGCCACAGGCTGCATCGTCACCGACGTGCGCATGCCGGAGATGACCGGCATAGAGCTGCTGCTGAAGGTGAAGAACATGGGGCTGTCGCTGCCGGTGGTGGTCATCTCCGCCCATGCCGATGTGCCGCTCGCCGTGCAGGCGATGAAGGAGGGCGCGCTCGATCTTCTCGAGAAGCCCTTCACCGATGAATCGCTGCTCTCCGCCGTGCGTCAGGCGCTCGCTTATGACAGCGGCAAGCGCGCGCGCGATCTGCAGGCGCAGGAGATACAGCGCCGGCTCACCACGCTGACGAGCCGCGAGAACGAGGTGCTCGCCGCTCTGCTGCGCGGCCAGCCCAATAAGATCATCGCTCATGAGCTCGGCATAAGCGTGCGCACGGTGGAAGTGCATCGCGCCAATGTGATGGCCAAGATGCAGGCCGGTAGCCTGCCGGAGCTGGTGCGCATGTCGCTGGTGCAGGCGCCGCGGGCGGAGCGCGAGGCGGAGGGCCAGAGCGAGGCGGCGGGCGAGACGAGGGGCGATGGATGATGCGGCGAGGCGCAGGCTCTGCTATCCTTCACGTATAGGTAGAAAATTACGAGATTTCACGCAGGCCTCGAAAGACCGGCGACGGCCGCCGGACAGCAAAGGCCGCATTTTGGAACGGATCCGACTGTGTTTCGATCGCCGATCCTCGACCCGCGACCAAGGGCCATATTGGTTTGCATCGCCGAGAGGCGCCGTCCGCGGGAGCCGCGGCCGACGCGAAAGCCTGGCGCTCTCGAAACGGCTGGCGCGCGGCTGCTGCGACGATGGGAGGCCGCCGGCCTGCCGACCGTCTTCGTCGAGCGCGATCTCGCTCTGGAGCGGGCGGGCTCCGCCGGCGCGGCGGCTGGTGAGACGGCGCTGCGCGCCGAGGCGCCGTCGTTGCTGCGCGACGCCGGCTTCCTGCGGCTGTTCGAGGGCCTCGGCGGCCCGCTGCTGATTCTGCTCGGCGACGCGCTCGGCGATCTCGCTCTGGAGACCGCGATCGACGGATTTCTCGCCGGCCATCCGATCATAGTGGTGAAGGACGCCTCGCCCCTTCCGCTGGACGGAGAGGAGGAGAGCGCCGCGGCGCTGCCGCTCCTCTCCTGCTTCGCGCGGCTGATGGGGGCGGAGGAGCTTGCGCGGGAGTGGACAGGCGTCGACTGATCCCCCGCCGTGGGCGCAAGCGCGCTTGTTTCTGCGCGCGCCTTGGGCCAGTCTCCCGCTGCGGCGCAACAGGGCGAGGCAGGGGAGTAGAGCATGGACATCAAGGAGCGGCTCCGGGACATTCTAGAGCGCGCCAAGCGCATCATATCGTCGCCCAAGACGGAGTGGGCGGCGATCGAGGCGGAGCAGACGACCGCTCTCGATCTCTATCGCAATTACATCCTCTATCTCGCGGCGGTGCCGGCCATCGCCAATTTCCTCGGCGGCTGGCTGTTCGGCTTCTCGCGCGGCTCCAATATCGTGCATTACTCCTTCTTCACCGGCCTCATCCGCGCCGCGCTGCAATATGGGCTCGGCCTGCCGCTGCTCTATGGCGTGGCTCTGGTGATCTCGATGCTGGCGCCCAGCTTCGAGGGCAAGCGCGACGATCTGCGCGCGCTGAAGCTCATCGCCTATTCCTACACGCCCATCTGGCTCGCCGAGATCTTCGGCCTCGTTCCGGGTCTGCGCTGGCTCGACGTGCTCGGCGTCTTCGCAGTCTATCTCTTCTATGTCGGCGTCTCGCGAATGATGCGCAGCAAGGAGGAATATTCGGACGTCTACACTGCGGCGGCCCTGGTGCTCGGCATTGCGGCGTCCTTCCTGCACGGCATGATCGTCCATATGCTGGTCCCGGCGCCGACCGTGTGAGGCGGGGCGTCTCGCTCCCTCTGGAGTCGTTCCGGTTCGGATCGATCCGGAATGACCCAGGCTGCGCGGGTTTGCTGCCGATCTGAAACGGAACAAAGCCGAGCCTATATCGTATCGTCGAGACGAGTCTCGAGCGAAAGTCCGCAAATGGCGCCACCTGACCGTTCGAGACGGTGAAGGGGGTCTCTGACCTATTGCAGCGGCGTCCCTCCCGTACGGCCGACGTCCGCCAATGCCGAAAGCCGACGTTCCCGTGGTTCGGGCGAGAGCGCGCGTGAGCAGGCCTTCGAGCGACCTCGTGCGCCGACCGGTGGACGACGTCTGCGTCGACGACGGCGCCGTCGTGATCCAGAAGAAGGTCGGCGTCCCGACCAATTCAGTGACCAAGCGAACCCGTCCATCTTCGGATTCTGGAATCGCCCGCGTGTCGTTCGTGGGCCGCTTGGCTCGGGCTCTCTTCTTGTCACGTAAGGCCACCGCCGCTTTGTCCGATGCAGTCGACCGCGGCGTGTCTCTGCGGACGTCAGTCATTGCATCGCCGCAACCGTCGCCATCCCCACGGCGGAATTATTCTTGTCCCTGCAGCATTCCTCGCGAGTCCGCTCAACTCGACGGTCGCGCCGGAACTTTCTCGGTCCTTCCGAAACTTGACCAATGACAAGGGGCGGGCTTACAAATCACGCATGATGAACTGGGGCGCACAGCGAAAACGATCGGCGAGCGCCATTATCGGCGCCTTGATCTGTTTCGTCGCATTGCAGAGCAGTTTTGCCTTTGCGCGAAATGTGGAAGCGCTCCGTTCTCATGCCTCCGCCTCTTTCGAGGCTGGAAATTATGAGATCTGCAGGCTCTCCCCCGCGTCGGATTCAAATGCGCCGATCCAGGAGCGCCATACGGCCGATCAATGCTGCCTTCTCTGCGCATCGGGCGGTCGTGACGATCAGCCTCCTCTGCTTTTCTTCTTCGCCGTTGTCGCCGATTTTCTCGCCCCTCTGACCTCGACCGACGTCGCCGATAGGCGCGTCGACACTGTCGACCGACCGCTTACGACCTGGACGAGCTCTCACTCTTCCCGCGCTCCGCCGCGTCTGTCCTGAGCGCTTCTCCCGCTCTGGAGCGGGAAAATCGTTCGGGGCGGGTCCCGCTCGTGCGGCCTCTCGCTTCGCCGCCATCGCGAGTTCGAGGCTCCAGCGGAAGCCACATCATGTTCAGAACCAATGGCCGTTCGATCGGCGAGCTCTTCGAGCGCAACAAGCGCGATCTTCTCGACTGTCTGACGCGTCGTGTCGGCTACGAGGACGCTTTCGATCTTCTACAAGAGACCTTTGTGCGGATGCTGCGGCGTCGGGAGGCCGGACCGATCGCCGACGAGGACGCCTATCTACGAACGACGGCGATCAATCTCGCGCGCGACTTCTCCCGTCATTCCAAGTGCATGGCCAAGCACGTCGCGCCAGGCGACATCCCGGCCGAGATCGCCGAGACCGGGCTCGATCCGTCACAAGTCTGCGAGGCGAAGGAAAGCGCCCGCTTGCTATACGCCGCGATGAAAGGCCTGCCCCCCAAGTGTCGGGAAGTCTTCATCTTACGTCGCTTCCATGATCTTTCGCCGGACGAAATAGCGCAGCGGCTCGGCATTTCCCGAAACATGGTCCTCAAGCATCTGCGGCTGGCGCTGGAGAGGTGCCATGCGGCGCTCGACTAAATTTTCGTCTCGAGACCTCACCTTATATCGCGGTCGGCGTCCGTCCTGCTAAAGTAGTGGATCAATGGCGGCGATAACGCCCTATGAGAGGCAGATTGGCGCGGCGATGGAGGAGGATGACGCTCCCCGTGATCGGGCGAACCGTCGGAGAGCGGCCATCGAATGGTGGACGCGCCTCGACAGTCGCGCTCCGACTCCGCAGGAGCGCGAGGCGTTCGTCATTTGGCTGACGCATGAGCCGGCCAACCGCGAGGCATTCGAGAAGGTTTGCCGCATCTGGGGCGATCTCGAAGATCTGCGGCCGCTCATAGACGCCTTCGAAGTGCCGCCGCCGCGCCGATCGCGGCGCGTTCGCGTCGCCACCGTCCTCGCGGGGCTGGCCATAACGCTGTTATCCTATGTCTTTTTCGACGACGCCTGGATCATGTTGAGGGCGCAGACCCGCACCGGCGTCGCGGAGACGCGGACCATTCGGCTCGTCGATGGATCGCGGATCGAGCTCGGCCCTCGCTCGGCCATCTCGCTCGATTTCGACGAAGGCAAGCGAAATGTGACCCTGCTGAAGGGCGAGGCTTGGTTCGACGTCGCGCCGGACGCCGGCAGGCCCTTTTCCGTTCTGGTCGCCCGCGGCTCGGTGACGGCTCTCGGCACGAGCTTCGACATCTCGACCACGGGGGAGCGAACGGAGATCACTGTCGCGCAGCATCGGGTGCGCGTCATGACGGGCGGCCCGGCGATCATCGTCGATGAAGGCGAGCAGAGCGCTTTCGGGCCGGGCGTCGCCGCGGTCGATCCATACCGGGTGCAAGTCGACCATGTCGCCGCATGGCGTCGCGGAAAGCTGATTTTCGACGACAAGCCGCTCGCCGAGGTCGTCTCTGTGCTCGGACATTATCTGAGCGGATATATTCTCATTCTCGATCCATCGATCCGAGAAAGGCGCGTGAGCGGCGTGTTCGACGCGGCGGATCCGATCGCCGCCATCTCCGCGATCGAGAAGGCTCTCGGCCTTCGCGCTCTCGATCTCGGCTATCTCGTCGTGCTCACGGGATAGAAGAGGATTTTTTTTGCTCGTCGACCTCCCCGTGGGAGGGGTCGGTTCGTCCTTGTCTGAGTGGGAGGCGCGGCGCCTGCCGCCTGGAGACGGGACAGGACCAAAACGAGATGTCGGATCGGATTCCTCACGGCAGCAAGTCAGCGAAGGGTGGGATGATGGGGGCGACGGCCATCCTGACCGCGATGGGCGCTCTCGCATTCGGATCGAACGCGGATCGCGCCGAAGCGCATGCGCAGATGCCGCAGAAGGAAATCGCGGAGATCGTGCGAAGCTACGACATTCCGGCCGGCCCCATCTCGACTGCGCTCAACAGCGTCGCTGACGCGAGCGGCGTGCGCATCGTCTATGACTCGCGCTTGACCCGCTCGTATCGGACGAGAGGCGTCTCGGGATCGCATAGTCTCGCGGCGGCGCTGTCGGAAGTCCTGTCGGGAACGGGGCTGAGCTACGCGCTGTCTCCCAACGGCAAGTCGGTGCTGATCGTCCTGGCTCAATCGGGCGACACCCGCAATGATGCGAGCGCTGGCGGCGCCACGCCTCTGCCGACGATCGATATCGGCTCCGAGCCCAATCGTCCGACAAGCCGCCCCGGCTCGGGCGCAGGTAGCCAAGGGCCGGGAGATCGGCACACCGGCTACAACGCCATCAGCGCGCCCTCGACGCTGAAGACGGACACGCCGCTGCTGAAGACGCCGATCGCGGTCGAGGTGGTGACGCGCCAGACGATGGACGATCAGCAGGCGATTTCCGTCAACGACGCCTTGCTCTCCAATGTCAGCGGCGTCACGCAGGGCATCAGCGGCATCGAGCTGTTCAAGGTTCGCGGCTTCTACAATACCGTCGGCAACGTCTACAAGAACGGGCTGATGGAATATAGGCTGCGCAATCTCGACACGACGAATCTGCAAGCGATCGAAGTGCTGAAAGGTCCGGCCGCCATGCTGTTCGGCAGAGGCGAACCCGGCGGCATCATCAATCTGGTCGTCAAGCGACCGCTCGAGACGCCCTATTATTCATTGCAGCAGCAGGTGAAATCCTTCGGCGGGACACGAACGACCCTCGACGTCACCGGGCCGCTGAACGACGAGAAGAGCGTTCTCTACCGCTTCAACGGCGAATTCTACAGCACCGATTCCTACCGCAATTTCGTGACCGATCGAAATCTCTTCATCGCGCCGACGATCTCGATTCGTCCGGTCGAGCAGTTCAAGATGAACATCGATTTCGAATATCAGAACAAGACCTATGTCGACGATTATCCGACCTTCCCTGCGATCGGCGGCGCTCCGGCCAATATTCCGGTGAGCCGATATTTGGGCGAGCCGTCCATTATGAAATCGACGCCGAACCACTTCGAGCGCAAGCGCATCGCCTATGACGCCACTTACGAATTTCTTCCCGGCTGGAGCCTGACGAATCGGCTCAGCTATTACCATATCGACACGCGAAACGAGAATCTCTCGATAACGGGCGTCAATCAGGCGACGGGCGTGATGAACCGTGTCGTGAATTTTTTGCCCGGCTATGGCGAGGACAGCTTCGGCGCCAATGTCGATCTGAAGGGCCGTTTCACGACCGGGCCGATCGAGCATTCCGTGCTGCTCGGATATGATTATTTCGGGACCTACCTGCCCGTGAACCTCACCTATTTCTTCAGCCCGATCAGAGCGATCAATATTTATGCGCCCACTTATTGGCTGCCCGAGAACCCCTATCGAGGGACCGCCAGCTACGGCGCGGCGGGTCAGAAATGGACCGGCGTCTACGGCCAGGACATGCTCTCCTTCTTCGACGATTCGGTACATGTGCTGCTCGGCGGCCGCTACGACTGGACGGAAACGGGCTCGAACAAGATCGGCGCGTCCGACTATGCCGCGCGCGCCTCTTATGTGAATGTCTACTCCAACGCCTTCAGCCCGCGCGTCGGCGTCGTCTACCAGCCGCTTCCCTGGCTTTCGCTGTTCGGCGATTTTACGCAGTCCTTCGGCGCGAACAACGGCACGACGCAAAATCTCGCGCCTCTGGCTCCGCAGAAAGGCGAGCAATATGAAGCAGGCGTCAAGGCGGAGCTCCTCGACAAGCGCCTCTCGCTGACGATGGCCTATTTCGACATCGTCAAGTCCAATGTCCCCTATACCGATCCGACGAACACGCGAAACACGCTGCTGATCGGCAAGGCCCGCAGCCAGGGCTTCGAATTCGATCTGACCGGCCGCATCGACGACAATTGGAGCGTGATCGCCAATTATACGCATGACGATGTGCGCACCGTGGAGGGATCGCCCTCCTATAATCCACTCACGCTCATCACGACCCAGCTCGCCGTCACCGGAAAGAAGCTGGCGGGAAGCCCGCGCAATTACGGAAATCTCTGGATAAAATATGACGCGGACGGCGCTTTCCGCGGCCTTGGTCTTGGAGCCGGCGTGTCGGTCTCCGAGAGCTATCTCGGCGACAATGCGAATTCCTTCGTCGTGCCGGGCTATGCGATCGTCAACGGAATGATCTCCTACACGACGCAGATCGCCGGCCTCACCGTCACGGGTCAGCTGAATGTGAAGAACATCGGCGATGCGAGGTATTTTCCTGCGTCTTACGACCGCTACACCATCCAGACCGGAACGCCGCGCACTTTCCTCGGCTCTCTGCGCGTGGAGTTCTAAGTCTGTTTGCGAATTTGGCGGCCGACTGAAACGAGAGTGCGAGCCTATCTGGAAGGAGTGACGAACGATGCGGGAACAAAAGTCGAAGCTCGCGGCGCTGCTGATCGCAGCTCTCACGGTTGGCGTCTGTCACAGCGCCGCGGCGCGGGACCAGGCGGTGACGCTTCGCTTCGCGCTGACGGCGGACGGCAAGGACGTCGGTTGCGCTGCGCCGCTGCCCAATCTCGGAAGCGGCCGTCTCGAGACGAAGCTGCACGACGCCCGCTTCTATATTCACGATGTGAAGCTCATCGATGCAAAGGGCGTGCGCACGCCCGTCGCTCTCACGCAGAACGACTGGCAATATGCCGGCGTCGCTCTGCTCGACTTCAAGGACGCGCGCGGCGGCAACACGCCTTGCACCGACACCAATCCCGCAAAGAACACGACGGTCGACGGAACCGCGCCGGCTGGCGCCTATGCAGGACTCGAGTTCTCGATCGGCGTGCCGGTCCAGGGCGTGGCGGACGGCAAGATCATCGCGCTCAATCATTCGAGCACGGAAACCGCGGCCCCGCCGCTCGACATCGCCGCCATGGCCTGGAACTGGCAGGCCGGCCGCAAATTTCTTCTCGTGGAAGTCATTCCGCCCGCGCCGTACATCACCAAGTCCGACGGCTCCAAGACGCGGATATGGATGACGCATCTCGGCTCGTCGGGCTGCAAGGGCAATCCCGCGACGGGCGAGATCGTCTCCTGCGCGCGCGAGAATCGCTTCACGGTCACCTTCGACCGATTCGATCCCAAGACCCAACGTGTCGAATTCGATCTGACGCGCCTGTTCGAGAACACCGATCTTCTGGTCGACAAAGGTGGCTCGATCGGCTGCATGACCGCGCTGGACGATCCAGAATGCCCGGCGATCTTCTCGGCGCTCGGTCTCAATCTCGCGGAAAGCGCTCCAGGCGCTGGCGACGCCGGCAAGCAGACGAAGCCCGGCGTCTCGCCGGTCTTCAAGGTCGGCGCTGCCAAGCCGGCGAAGATCGTGGGCGGCAAGCAATGAAGCGCGCGCCGCTTCTCTCGCGCTCGTAGCCGATATTGCCGCGGCGGCGAGCGCGCCGCAACAGTGTGGCGCGGCCGCGCTGCATGCATGACGGGACGATCGCGACGCTCGAAGAGCTCATCGATAATCACGCGCGACGCTGCCGCAGGATCGATCTCTCGGCGCGCGTCTCCGGCCCATTGGAGGCGCAGACCGCAAACATGTATGGATGCAATCTATACTACGTACGAAATGTATATATTTTTTACACTCAACTATTTTCAGCTCTAAAAGAGAAAAATCGGCGATTTTGTATTGCAATTGGAGAATTTTAAGCCATTATATATTTGTCGCATGGCTGATCGCCGCAGATGCGATGCTTTGTCTATTCTGTATAATACAGTCAGACCGGCACAACTCGGCGCTTTTCAGGAGGAAGCAATGGCTATCAAGATCGCCAAGAAGGAAGTTCTCCCGGTCGTCGGTCGTCTGGGCGCGATGTGCAGCTCGTGCCCGATGTGCGGCCCGCTCTGCCCCTGATCGGCAGGCCGCCCCCGTCGCATTCGCCGGGGGCGGCGTCTCGAGACCTGCGGTCGTTTTCTTGGAGGCCTGTTTCGATATGCAGATCGGCTTCAATTTCACGCTCAATGCGACGCTCGACATGGTCCAGCGGATGATCAAGGCGCGCCAGATCGACTATTGTGAGCTATTGATCGACAATTTTCTCCATGTCCCTCCAAAAGAGCTGGAGACGACTCTCGATTGCCCGATCGCATTTCATATCATGTTCTCGAAATTTCTCGAGAGTGACGACGAGGTTCTCGGCAAGCTGGCGAAGCGGATACGGATTCTCATCGACGCATTGAACCCGATCTACGTGTCGGACCATTTGCTACGTTTTACGCACGAAGGCAGATGCTTCTACAACCTCGGCGAAATTGATTACGAGACGCAATTCGACGCCGTTCGACGGCGCGTCGAGAAGTGGCAGGATTTGCTCGGACGTCGCCTCTATCTCGAAAATTTTCCATCGATCATGGAGGGCGGATGGGATGCGCCGGCCTTTTATCGGCGCCTATCCAAGGAGACCGGAGCGGGCGTTCTCTTCGACGCGTCGAACGCCGTCTGCGCGCAGCACAATTGCGGCGCGCCGCTCGACCTCTGGAACGACATCATCGAGACGACGCAGCATTTTCATGTCGCGGGCTATGCGCAGTCATTCAGCGCGCCTCATGTCATCGTCGACGCGCATGATCGAGAGATGGCGCCGGACACGATCGAATTCCTGTCCTCGATGCGCTCGTCGTTCGACAAGCCGGGCGCGACCATCACTTACGAGCGCGACATCAACATCGACTATGATTCGATTGCAGTCGATCTGCAGCGTCTGCGCGAGATATTCCCCCGCACTCAGGAGCTCGAGCATGCCGGTCTTGTCGCCTGCGCCAGCTAGAATCGACGCCGATCTCTACGGCGATCTAATGAGCCCTGCGCGGCTCGCGACCTATCCGCGCGAGTCTCGTTCCTATATCCGCATCGACATAAGCCTTCGCGCCTATTGGCACACGCTGTTCGACACCTGCCCATTGCTGCTCGATCTCTCCGGCCCGGACGGAGCCTCGATCTTCCATCCTTTCATGGCCTGGGCCAGACAGGAGAAGCTGTCCTTCGATTGGACCTATTTTCTATGGGTCTATCAATGGCTGGCGCAGTCGGAGTTTCGGGACCGGCTGAGCGAGGAACTATTACTGTCGATGATGACGGCCTCCGCCGCTCGCTGGCTCGGCTATGATCGCAATGTCGACGACCTCGGCGTCGTGATCGGCACGCCTCTGATCGATGCAGTGGTGGTCGGCTGGAAGATGGACAGCGTCTATTGCGGCCTGAACCAGGTGGAGCGCCTCGAGTTCGAGGAGCCGCTTCCGGCGCCGGATGGTCTGTTCGGCTATTTCTTCACGCCCAGTCTCAGACTCGGCCATTTTCCCGGCTGGCGGCCGATACCGCGATGATCGAAAGCGGCTTCTGGCGCGGATATTGGCCATTGCTCGTCAGCATCGGCTCGACGCAGTTCGTGCTGCAGGTGGATATCGTCACGCTCGGGTGGCTGGGAGGCGACGCGCAGAGCGCCTATGTTCTTCTCACGCGTCTGGCGCTGCTCGATCTCGTGCTGATGACAGCCATGGGAACGGTCGCCTCGACGATCGTCGCGCAGCGGCGAGGCGCAGCCGACGAGGCGACTGTGATCGGCGGCGCGCTGTGCCTCTCGGCGGTCATCGGCCTGTTCTGCGGGTTTCTCGGCTTCGTCTTCTATCCGCGATTGGCTGCGCTGGCGGCGGGTGAGGGCGAAGTCGCCGCGCAGATCGAGACGGCAATTTACCTATACACGGTCGCCACGCCACTGCGCTTCTCCGTCAACGCCGCCATTCTCATTCTCCACGCGCTGAACGAAGGCGTTTCCATCGTGCGCTGGAAACTGATCGAAGGCGCATTGAAGATCGGAGGAAATCTCCTCTTCATCGGCGTTCTGGGCTTGGGGCTTCGGGGCTGCTTCGCGAGCGGGCTCGTCGTTGCGATTATCTCTTCCGTATGGTGTTGGCGCACCCTCTCTTCGCGTCATGGGACGCCATTCCACATTCCGAGCTATTCCTGGACGACGGATTTCTTTCGTTCGACGGCATGGGAGTCGCAGCGAACTATCGCGGTGCATTTCGCAGTAACGGCCGGCGTCATGCTTTTCGCGGCCCCCTGGCTCGGACATTACGACATTTCTCGGCTGAGCGCCTATGCCGCCGGACAGACGCTGATGCTCCTCGTCTTCGCGCCGTTGCTGGCGCTCACGCGCTTTCTCTCTTTCCGACTGGCGCGCGTCGGGGACGACGTCATCGCTCCGCTCGTCCGCGCGCTTTGGCTTCGCGGCGCGCCCATCTCTTTCTTCGCTGCGCTCGTGCTGTTCACAAGCCGCGATCTGCTCGGTGATCTGTACGGTCAGCAGGGGCCTTGGTGGTCGTCCCTGATCGTGGCGCTCGCCATTTCACTACCGCTTCGACACGCGGCCAATGTGACGAGGGCCGCGCTGCTGTCGCGCAGAGCTTTCGCCGAGGTCGCGAAAGCGGACAGCGTCGCGCTCTGGGCCTGCGCCGTGCCTCTTTTGGCGTTGGGGCTCGCGGCCGATTCGCCGCCTCTGACCTATACGTCGCTGATCGTCCCTGAGGCCATCTGCGCGCTGTGGCTCTGGCGACGTCTCGCACTGCCCAGGAACAGCGTGCGCGCGAACGCGGCCCTCTAAAAAGGCCATGATCCGCGAGGCGCGCCGAGAGAAGACGCGACGCGAGAGAGCGGGAGGTTGCAGGACCATGCCATCCGAACATGCGCCAGTTTTGATCGTGGGCGGCGGATATGCGGGGCTGACAGCCGCGCTGATGCTTTCCATCCGCGGCGTTCCGTGCCGGCTCGTCGAGCGCCGCGCCGCGCTCTCCGATCATCCGAGAGCCCACGGGTTCAATCTTCGCAGCCTGGAGCTGCTACGGCAGGTTCCTGGCCTCGAAAACGACCTGCGCCTCGCCACACGAGCCGCGCCCGGCGACACGACGATCATGGTCGCAGAGACGGTCACGAGCTCGCCCATAAAGATAATGGCGACGCCGGGCGGATTCGATCCGCGCCCGCTCTCGCCGGCGATGCTCTGCAGCGCCGGTCAGGATCGCGTCGAGCCGGTGCTGCTTCGCCATGCGCGAGCGCATGGCGCCGACATTCGCTTTTCGACCGAGCTCATCCGTGTCTCGCAAGACGCGGACAGTGTCCGCGCCTGTCTGCGCGACGCGGAGAGTGGAGAGGAGAAGACGGTCCATGCCGACTATCTCGTCGCTGCCGATGGAAGCAGCGGCGCTATCCGCAGAGCGCTCGGCGTCGACATGATCGGCGTCGACGGCGTATCTCACGCAGTATCCATTCTCTTCCGAGCGGATCTGTCGATCGCGATGGAGAACCGCGGCTTCCTTCTCTGCTACCTGCGTCATCGCGACTTCACGGGAGCCTTCGTCAGCTGCGACGATCCCGACCGTGGGCAGCTCAATGTCGAATATGACGCGGCTCGCGAAACCGTGTCGGACTTCGACGCCGAGCGATGTGAGAAGCTCGTGCGCGCGGCGTTGGGTCAACCCGATCTCGACGTCCAGATTCTGAACGTCCTTCCCTGGCGGATGTCGGCGCTGCTCGCCGAACGAATGAGTCTCGGCCGGGTGTTTTTCGCCGGCGACGCGGCCCATATAATGCCGCCGGTCGGAGGCCTCGCCGGTCAAACCGCGATCCAGGATGCGGCCGATCTCGCCTGGAAGCTCGCCATGGTGATCAAAGGCGAGGCCGGCCCGGCTCTGCTGGACACCTATGACGCCGAGCGCCGCCCGGTCGCGCAGCTCTCGATCGCGCGTGCGACCGAGAATTATGTCGAGCGGCTTCGCCAGGACCGCACCGACCTCTCCGACGCCTTCGGTCGAGTCAACTATCTCGACGCCGCGATGAGCTATCGCTATCGATCGCCGGCTATTTCCTTGGACGGGCCGGACGATGGACTGCCGGCGGACGATACGCTGCATCCGAGCGGCAAGCCCGGGTCCCGACTCGCGCATGTTCCGCTCGTCAGAAACGGCGTCGAGATTTCGACGCATGATCTCGTGGGACAAGGATTTGTGCTGCTGGCCGGTCCCGCCGGATCCGCATGGATCGAGGCCGCGCGAGCGCTCTCTCGCGGCGAAGGCGCGCCGTTGAGAGCCTTTCTGATCGGAGTGGATGTCGATGATCCGACCGGCGCATTTCTCTCGCGAACCGGGCTCGGACCGAGCGGAGCGCTGCTCGTGCGCCCCGACGGCTTCGTCGCATCGCGATCAGTCGACGGGAGCGCGGATTCCGAAGCAATTCTGAGGCGTTCCCTCGATCGCGCGCGCTGTCTCGATCGACGCGAAATCCCACCTTCGCCGCCTGCTTACGCGTCGATGGTCAAAGTCATGCCGTGAGGAGCCATGTCAGCCCCAAAAAGCCCGCTTCCTAAAATTCCCCCAGCTCGCAGAGCGCTCCGCGGCGTTGTTTTCGCACGCAGCCGAGCATGCTCGGCTTTTGTCGGCGCCGGAGGCCTCATGCTGGGGCTCGCCGCCACATGCGCTGCGCTCGCGCTCGAACCGACAGTGAGCTGCCCCGCGCCGGCTATTGGAGATGGCGCCGGCTGTCACGACAAAGTGATCGAGACGATGCGAGGAAACGCCGGCGCCGACTCGAACATTTTGCAGCTCCTGGTGAGCTGGCAGGCCTGCTTCACGAAAGAAGACGTGACGGATCGGAATGTCCAGGCGATCATCGAGGCGTGTGATCGCGCCGCGACCTCATCCAGCTTGAGCCGCAAGGAGAGAGAAAGGATCACCTATCGGCGCGCGAAAATCCTTCAGGCGGCGAGCAAGGCGCAAGCTCCAGCGGCGGGAAAAGTCGGCCCGGAGGCACAATGAGCGTTCCTTTGTCGAGAGCGCTCGCCGACCGCGCCGGAGGGGGTGTCGCCGAACGGCGCGCGTTTATTTCGGCAGGTCCCAATCGACGCGGCCGAGCACTCGGATCAGGGCGGCGCCGTGCGATATTCGACGCCGACAGGGCGCCTCTCGTCGTTCTCCTTGAACCGCGCCCTCCGGCTGTCCGCATCGAATGGCGGGTTATGGCGCGACATCGTCGTTCGTGAGCGGGAACGTCCTACGCGCGCGACGACCGCCGCTCGATCGGCTAGAATGCGTCATGCCGATCAAAATCTACATCGACGGCGACGCATGCCCCGTGAAGGACGAGACGTATAAGGTCGCCTCTCGCTATGGGTTGCAGACTTTCGTCGTCTCCAACAGCTTCATGCAAATTCCGCGATCGCCGATGATCTCGAGGATCATCGTCGAGGCCGGGGCCGATGCGGCCGATGATTGGATCGCCGAGCAGGTCGTCGCCGGAGATGTGGTCGTCACCGCCGATATTCCTCTGGCCGCGCGTGCATTGGCGAAGGACGCGCACGCCATCGCGCCCTATGGCCGCGCCTTCACCAAGGATTCGATCGGTCTGGCGCTCGCGCAGCGCTCGCTCATGGAGCATATACGCTCGACGGGCGAGGCCACCGGCGGGCCGCCGCCGTTCTCCTCGGCCGCCCGGTCGCAGTTCCTTCAGGCTTTGGACCAGGCCATCGCCAGAGAGCAGAGACGGCGGCGATAGGCCGGCGGCCGCCCCATTTCACCGAATCGCTCCCCTCCTATAGATTGCCGCGCTCCATTCACCGCCGGCTCCCTTCATGCGCGTTCGCCGTCTCGATCCCATTCTCGTCGATCGCATCGCCGCCGGCGAGGTGATCGAGCGGCCGGCCTCCGCCGTCAAGGAGCTGGTCGAGAATGCGCTCGACGCCGGCGCCTCGCGCATCGACGTCGCCATTGAGGCGGGCGGGCGGCGGCTCATTCGCGTGATCGACGATGGCTGCGGCATGAGCGCCGAGGATTTGGCGCTCGCCGTCGAGCGCCACGCCACGTCGAAAATCCCCGATGGCGATCTGACCGCCATAGCGACGCTCGGCTTTCGCGGCGAGGCGCTGCCCTCCATCGCCGCGGTTGCCGATCTCACCATCGACGCGCGCGCCGCCGGCGCCGAGGTCGGCGCGCAGATCAGGGTGGAGGCGGGCGAGAAGCGCGGGCTCAAGCCCAGCAATTGGCCCAAGGGCGCGCGGGTGGAGGCGCGCGATCTCTTCGCGGCGACGCCGGCGCGGCTCAAATTTTTGAAAACCGAGCGGGCGGAGACGGCGGCTGTCGCCGATGTGGTCAAACGGCTGGCCATGGCCAATCCTGCCGTGCGCTTCTCCTTCGCGGCGGATATGGGCGCCTCCTTCGACTATCCCGCCTGCGGGGACTCCGAGGAGGGGCGGGCGCGGCGCATCGCCCAGGCGCTGGGGACGGAATTCGCCGATAATGCGATCGCGCTGCATGCGGAGCGCGAGGCGTTCCGCCTCGAGGGACTCGCCGGCCTGCCCACTTTTCATCGCGCCAATGCGCTGATGCAATATGTCTATGTGAACGGCCGTCCCGTGCGCGACAGACTGTTCTCCGGGGCGATACGCGCCGCCTATCTCGATTTTCTCTCGCATGACCGCCATCCGGCGCTGGCGCTGTTCCTGGAATGCGATCCGCGCGTCGTCGATGTGAATGTCCATCCGGCCAAGGCGGAGGTGCGCTTTTCCGATCCAGGCCGCGCGCGCGGCCTGGTGGTGGGGGCGCTGAAGGAGGCGCTGGCCTCGGCGCTCCATCGCAGCGCCGACACGCCGGCCCGCGCGGCGCTGGACGTGCTGGCCGAGCGGGCCAGAACGGCGCCCGGGCGGGAATGGTCGGCTACTTCCGGCGCGGGCTTTTCTTCCTTCGGCGGGCCGCCGCGCAGCCGGCCGCTCGACTGGGATTTGCGCAGCTCGCCCAGCGCCCCGGCCGGCTTCGCGGAGCCGCCGCAAGCGGCTTTCGATGTCGGCCCGCCTGCGGCCGATTCGCGGCCCGCCGACGCGCCGCCCGTGGCCGCCGCTGTGGAAAACCCGCTCGGCGCGGCGCGGGCGCAGCTGCACGAGACCTATATCGTCGCGCAGACCAAGGATGGGCTCGTCATCGTCGATCAGCACGCCGCGCATGAGCGGCTCGTCTATGAGAAATTGAAGGCGCAGCGGGAGGCGGAGGGAGTCGCCCGCCAGCTGCTGCTGGTTCCGCGCGTCGTCGAGCTGGATGCGACGCGGCTCGACGCGCTGCTGTCGGCGCAGGAGGAGCTGTCCGCCCTCGGCCTGGCGCTGGAGCCCTTCGGCCCGGGCGCCGCGCTGGTGCGGGAGACGCCGGCGGCGCTCGGCGACATAGATGTCGGACGGCTCATCGAGGATATCGCCGATCTCCTCGCCGAGGAGGGGGACGCGCGTGGGTTGACGCGGCGGCTCGATGCGCTTTTGTCGCGCGTCGCCTGTCATCATTCGGTGCGCGCCGGCCGCCGGCTGACGGCGGAGGAGATGAACGCGCTGCTGCGCGAGATGGAGAAAACGCCGGGCGCCGGCCAGTGCAATCACGGCCGGCCGACCTATGTGGAGCTGAAGCTCGCCGACATAGAGAAGCTGTTCGGGCGCGGCTGAGGGGCGGAAGACGCGGAAAAACCCTTAAGTCCGGGCGCGGCCGAGCGCTTTGATTTCAGGCCGGCGACGTGGCATTGTCGCGGCGCGACATTCGGCCCCCCGAAGGGAAATGACAGCGCCCGAGCCAGAGCGAAGGAACGCCGCGCCTTGATCGAACAAGCGATGTTTTTCGCGCTCGGGTTCCTCGCGGCCGGGCTGTTCACGCTGATGTTCCTGCCCGCCTTCTGGCGGCGGGCCATGCGTCTGTCGCTGCGCCGACTCAATATGCTGACGCCGCTCTCGATCGAGAAAATGGTGGCGGAGCGCGACCTGCTGCGCGGCGAGCTGGCCGTGCGCTATCGCCGGCTCGAGCAGCAGATGGCGGCGGTCCGCTCCACCAAGACGCAGGACATGGTCGAGATCGGCCGCAACGCCGCCCGCGTCGCGCAGCTCGACGGCGCGCTGACGCAGGCTCTCGCCCGCGGCGACGAATTCGAGCGCAAGTTCAACGAGACCCGCGGCTTCCTCGAGGAGCGCACGGCGCTGCTGCAATCGACGGAAACCGCGCTGCACGACATGACCGATCGCGTCGAGACGCTGATCTACAATCTGCGCAATGTGGAGATGGACAAGGAGCAGCTCGCCCGCCTCAGCCAGGAGAGCCGCGCCGAGGTCGCGACCCATGAGTCGAGCATCGCCAGCCTGCATGTGCAGAACGCCGAGCTGCGCCAGCGGCTGGAGGCGCTGCAGACGGAATTCGCCGCCGCCTCCGCCGTGGCGGAGCGCCTCTCAGCCGTCGATGGCGTGCTGGCGCGCACGACACGCGAGCTCGACGCCGCCGTGCTGGAGACGGCCGATCTGAAGAAGGATCTCGACGAGACCCGCGCGCGGCTGGCGGCGTTGGAGCACAGCTCCGCGGCCGAGATCGCGCATCTCGAGGCGGCTCTGCGCGTCGCCCGCGCCGAGGAGCGCGATCACGCCGATCGGCTGGAGGCCGCGCGTTCCGACAATGCGCTGCTGCAAGGGGCGATGGACGCGCTGCGCAAGGAGCATGCGAGCCTGCGCGAGACGATCGCCGCGACGGCCCCGGCGGCGGCGCCCGCCGAGGCGGCTGCGACCGGCGACCGCGAGGTGCTGGTTCTGCGCCAGGCGATCGTCGATCTCGGCGTGCGAATGGCGGAGATCGCCGCGGCCACCGCCGCCGATCCGGGCGAGGCCGCCCAGTCGAAGCGGGCCTGAGCGGGGCTTCGCGGCCCCGCCCGGCTTTGCTCCGAGCCTTTAGAGTGATTCCGGTTCATATCGAACCGGAATCGATCTCCTTGTTCTGTCGTGTTTTCTTCACGCGAAGCGGTTCCCACTTCGCTCGAAAACACTCTAGTGCTGCTGGGGCGGCAGCTTGCCTTCCGGCGTCGCCTTGTCGACGACCTTGGGCAGATATTCGGCCAGCGCCGCCGAGACCTTGTCCAGCGGAATGCCGAATTTATTGCCGAGCTCCTTCACCCGATCGGAGCCGAGCGTCTGCTGCACCTGCTCCGCGGAGATGGGCAGATTGGGGCCGGTGCCGACCCAAGACTTCACCTTCTCGCCATAGCCGCTCTTCTCGAAGTCCTTGAGCACATTCTCCAATCCACCGCGCTTTTCGATATAGCCGTTGATCAGAGTGGCGAGCTCGACGCCGATCGCGCCGCCGATGATTCCGTCCAGCAGACCCATTTTCGTCCTCCTTGGCAGAAGCCGGAGCGCCATGACCCCGAGGGGCCACGGCGACGCTGCTCACTTAGGGCGCGCTCTGGCCGCGTCGATGCGGCGCGGCGCCGCGAAGAGGCGGGGGACGCGACGGGCGACGAATTGACGTCGAGCCCCCGGCTCGGCTAGGGTTTCTCCTTATCTTCCGAGACTTGCATTTCAGGGAAGGGGCGCGGGTGGAAAGCAAGCCGAAAGTCTTGTTTTCGCTGGACCCCGAGGATTGGCACGGCCATGCGTCGGAAGCGCTCTGGGCCGAGCCGGTCGAGGGAAGCGAGTGGACGCGGTTCCGGCTGCTGAACTCCCCTTATTTCGCGACCGGAGTGTCGTTCCGCGACATTGTGATCGCCGTCCCCAGGGCGGATGGCCGCCTTTTCGATTTCAAGGGCTTGGCGAGGAGCGGCGGCCATTCGACCTATATGCTGCTGATCGACGGCGAGGAGGTTCTGGCCGGCTCCGACTGGCGGCTGCTCAAGGCGATGGGCTGCTCTTACGAGAGCATGCATATGGACCTCAACGTCGGGCGCAAGCTGCTGCTGAGCGTCGATATTCCAGACAATGTCGATATCGCTGCCGCGCATGCGATCATCGCGGCGGGCGAGTCCAAAGGCTTCTGGCTCTATCAGATCGGCTCCACCACTTTCGAGGACGAGACGCGGCTGCTCTCCTGAGCGGCGACGGTCGAGCGGCGAAAGCGCGAGGCCACGTTTTCATGCTGCTTCGCCTTCCTTTATTTCCGCGCGGGGCCGGCGTATATGACGCGGCGAAGCCCCGCGGGGCAGGAAAGCGGAATTTCAAGGGCCGGGACGATGGCGGGACATAGTCAGTTCAAGAACATCATGCATAAGAAGGGCAAGCAGGACGCGATCCGCTCCAAGCTCTTCTCCAAGCTCGCCCGCGAAATTACCGTCGCCGCCAAAATGGGCCTGCCCGATCCCAATATGAACGCCCGCCTGCGCGCCGCCGTGCTCGCGGCCCGCGCCGAGAACATGCCCAAGGACAATATCGAGCGCGCCATCAAAAAGGCCTCGGGCGCCGACGCCGAGAATTATGACGAGGTGCGCTACGAGGGCTATGCGCCGGGCGGCGTCGCCGTCATCATCGAGGCGCTGACCGACAATCGCAATCGCACCGCCGGCGAGATTCGCTCCTATTTCACCAAGGCGGGCGGCGCGCTGGCGGAGACAGGCGCCGTCTCCTTCATGTTCGATCGCGTCGGCCTCATCGAGTTTCCGCGCAAGGCGGCCTCTGAGGACGCGATCATGGAAGCGGCGATCGAGGCGGGCGCCGAAGACGTCTCCTCCGGCGAGGAGACGCATGAGATCATCACCTCGCTCGAGGGCCTGCGCGACGTCGCCAAGGCGCTGGAAGCCAAGTTCGGCGAGCCGAAAAAGGCCGCGCTGGTCTGGCGGCCGCAGAATTCCGTCGCTGTCGACGATGAGGCGGGCGAGAAAATTCTCAAGCTGATCGGCGCCCTCGAGGACAATGACGACGTGCAGAATGTCTACGCCAATTTCGAGGTGTCGGACGCTCTGGTCGCCAAGCTCTCGGGCTGAGAGGCGAGGGGGCCGACGGCCCCGCTCGCATTTGCGCTTTTCCTGGAGAGGCGGTCAGTCCGCCTCTTCCAAATGCTCGATCGGCAGCCCGTTCACCTGCGCGATGAGCACGGGCGAGGCCTTGAAGGTCAACACCTTGCGCGAGCAGATCGGCGCCTCCACGCCGGTCTTGGGATTGCGGCCGATACGTTCGCGCTTGGCGCGAACGTTGAAGCTGCCGAATGAGCGCAGCTTGACCGATTCCCCTCGCACCAGGGCTTCGCTGATCTCCTCGAATGTGGCGTCGAGGATTTGGCGAGCTTCGGCGCGCGACAGCGTTGGACAACAGCTGTACACGGCCTCGCGCAGGGACGCCCGCGTCAAAGTGCGCCCTGGCTCGATTTTCTTCGTCATGCTACGGATACGGGCGCAAGCCTGCCCGCTTCGCGGCTTTTGGTTCGCGAGGCCATTATTTTTTGCTCCCCCCTCTGCCGGCGCCTTTTTTTGCGGCGCGCCGATCCTGTTTTGCGGATTGTCGGCAGTCTAAACAATAATGTAGCCACACTTTGCCGAATCGCGCAAGAGCGCCTGGGATTTCCCCTGAAGGCTCCGCTGGTTAGATCGTAAACGCAGCGCCGCCGCCCGCTCAGCCGGGCAGGCTCACCCTATGGCTCGCGACGGGAATCATGGCGCGGACCTTACGGATGCGATCGCGGTCGATTCGCGTCGAGACGAGGCCGACGCCCTCCGAAGCGCGGGCGACGACATGGCCCCACGGGTCGGCGATCAGCGAATTGCCATAGCTCGCGCGGGTTTCATGCCCGGCCTTATGCGCGCCGGTCTGATTCGGGGCGCAGAAATAGGCCTGAATCTCGATCGCCCGGGCGCGGGCCAGCACCTCCCAATGATCCTTGCCGGTGACGAGGGTGAAGGCGGAGGGCAGGGCGACGATATCCGCGCCCTTGTCGGCCAGCGCCTGGAAAAGATAGGGAAAGCGCAGATCGTAGCAAATGGCGCAGCCTATGGTGAGGCCCTCGCAATCATAGGTGACGACGGCATCGCCGGGCTTGAAGGCGGCGCTCTCGCGATATTGCGCGCCGTCCGGCGCTGTGATGTCGAACATGTGAATCTTGCGGTAGCGCGCCACTTCCTTGCCGCTGCGGTCGAAGGCGACCGTGGTGTTGTGGAGGCGCTCCTCGCCGCGGACCTTCTCGAGAATGGAGCCGGCGTGGATGAAGACGCCATATTCGCGGGCGAGGGCGCTGCAGAGCGAATAGGCGGGGCCGCCGGGCAGCTCCTCGGCGGCGGCGGCCTTGTCGGCGCGATTGCCGCCGATGAAGTCGAAAACCTCCGGCAGACAGATCCAGTCCGGCCGCTCCTCGCGAACGGCCTGGTCGATGAGCGCCCGGGCGGCGGCGAGATTGGCGGCCTTGTCGCTGACCGAGTTCATCTGGACCAGGGTGACTTTCATCGCTTCACGTCTCACGGGCTGGAAGGGGCGGCGCCGCCGCCATGGGAGGCGGTATTCTAGACCGGCGCGGCGATCGCGAAACGCGGAAATTTTCGCGTCCCTTCCTGCATTTCTGCATTGCATTGGCGCGGCGATGCTTCTAGTTTCCGCCCCGCCGACGTGCCGCCATAGCTCAGTTGGTTAGAGCACCAGATTGTGGATCTGGGGGTCCCCCGTTCAAGTCGGGGTGGCGGTACCATTATTTCAACAAGTTAGCTGAATGCTTCCCCGGGGCAACGACCGCTGGGGCAGCAGTGGGGCAACGGAGCGGGAAAAAGGATCCGTCGGGCACGGATTCGGCGCCCCGATTCTCGTCGGCATGATTCGGGGTGGCTCGGCAGCTAGGCCGTCATCCTGCGTTCGATATCGGACGCGAATTCCACCTCTCGCTCGATTCCGATGGCCATGAAGCCCTCGAGCTCGGCGGCCGCGAGGGTCGTCCCGCTGCCGGCGAAAGGCTCCAGGATCAGGCCGCCCGGCGGCGTGACGAGACGCGTCAGCCAGCGCATGAGAGCCATGGGCTTGATCGTCGGATGTTTCGACCCGGCTCGCTCGGATCTCGGGGCTTTTGAGCAGTAAAAATATCTGGCTGCGGACTCTCCTTTCGGAGAGGGGAATATCGACAGGGCCTCGTCGCTGCCGTCATGGACGACGTTCGCCGGCCAACGGCTGGAGGCCTGCTCGCCTGTCCTCATGCCACCATGCAGGCCGTCGCCGTAAATCCCACTCGACGAAAGATTTTTCTCGTTTCGAAAAATCGGTACGGTGTCTTTGCCGTGGACTCGGCACAAATCGACATTCAGGCCGCCGAGGCCGGTGGATTCCATATTGTCGCGCATGGATCCCTCGAAGGGTTTCCGCGCAAGACAGATCGGCTCCCATGCCGGCTTCAGCGTCTTTTTGGTCTTCGGGGCACCCGACCCGTAAAGCCACCCGATCTGGTCGCGAATTTCGAAGCCCGCGTCTTCAATGGCGCACGCCATCCGATGATATGTCCGCGCGGCGGAAAAGGCGGCGAGGTGTCCGCCGGGCTTCATGACGCGCAGGCATTCGCGCCAGAATGCAGGATCGAATGCGATGTTGTCGGGGTGGTCCCACCGCCGCCCCATGAATCCGATGCCATACGGCGGGTCGGTCACGATCGAATCGACCGAGCATGCGTCGAGGCGCGCGACGACATCGCGGCTGTCGCCGATATGAAGGACGATTTTCCCTGACGCGAACTCTCGGACCATCTTTCATCGATGAATCCGATACGTGCATCCTCAAAGCGTCCTCCGGGATAGCCCCCGGCTGCTGTCCTGAATTTTGACGATTTTCAGGACAGTAAAATTTTAGGGTCCAGCCGCGGAAATGCCTGGCAAATCCGGAGTATATGATTGCGCCTAAGACAAAGGTGCAACCCATGCAAAAGGACATTTGGACCCAACGCGTTCTCGCCTTCTTGAATACCCCGCCGGCGCCCACCGCCAAGCCCGACGACGGCGACCAGCCGTGGGCCGACCAGTTTCGTGACGACCTCATCATCCCCGACCCCGCCCGGCACGACTATCTCGATCTCATCATCGGCGCCGCCGTCCTCGACGCCTCGGGCATCGACGACCGCATTCTTGACGGCACCCACATTCTCATCACGCAGGACGATTCAAAGGTCGGCGGCTGCGTAAGGAGCATGCTCGCCGCTTTGTTTAAGGGGCGGGTCACCGTGAGCCCGAGCGCGGGACGCGACATCGGGCTCATCCTCGACGACGCCGACGACAAGACGTTCACAGGGCTTTGGCAAACCTGCCCGACCGTCATCGGCATCGGACGCGTGAGCAAGCTGCCGTCGTCCCTGGTCGAGATGTCCGACTCGATGCGAATCCTCCTGGATCTCGACGAGCCTGCGACTTTCGGTCGGATCTTTCGGGCCGTGACGCGCTCGAATCACTTTCTGTCGCTCGATGACGTCTATGTCGACGCGACCGTCGAGTGGACGCAATCCGTGCTGCGTCATGGAATCTCCGTCGACGAGGCGCTGGACCGCATTCGCCGGCGGATCAAGGCTGCGCAGAAGCGCGGCACGCAGAAGATCAATGACGACATGGACGACCTCGAGCAGATGATCGCGGAATCCGCGGCTCCGATCGGGGACGCGGCGGCCGACGTCGTTCGAAGGCTCTCGGCGATGACGGGGTTCGGAGCCGCAAAGGAGTGGGGTCTTCAGCTCGCTGCGGATCTGCGGGACTACAAGGACGGACGGATCGGATGGCATGACGTCGACAAGGGCGTCCTTCTCTCAGGACCTCCCGGCTGCGGGAAGACGACGTTCGCGCGCGCTCTCGCGATGGAGTGCGGTCTGGATCTCGTCGTGTCCACATATTCGGACTGGCACGGGAACTCCGTTGGCGGCGATTCCGTTTGCAAGGAGTTGAAGAAGCAGTTCACGGCATGGAAAAAGAAGGCGGCGAGCGGGCCGTTTATCCTTTTCCTGGACGAGCTGGATTCAATCGGCACTCGCGGCCAAAACGCCCACAACGATTCCTGGTTCGGCCCGATCGTGAATGCCTGGCTGGCGTTTCTCGACGGCGCAAACGGCCGCGACGGTATCATCGTCATCGCGGCGACCAATTACCCCGACAAGATCGATCCCGCGCTGCGCCGTCCCGGTCGTCTGGACCGGCATGTCATCATTCCCGCGCCCGGCGTCGCCGAGTTGCCGGGAATCATCCGCCATCACCTCGGTCTCAACGACGCCCGTGCGGCCCGCGCGTGCCGAGGAATGACGCCCGCCGAAATCCAAATGGCCTGCCGCGATGCTCGCAGAATCGCTCGGCGCGCTCGTCGGCGCGTGACTGCGGACGATCTTGTCGCGGCGGTGAGGGGGTCGATCAAGCCGCATGGCGTCGATCCGTGGCGGGCGGCGCTGCACGAGTCGGGACATGCGTTGGTCGCGCATTTGTACAAAGTGTCGATCGATTATCTCGATATCGATCGCGGATATGTCCACGTCGGCAAATCCAATATGTTTTTTGAGCGCGACTTCCATCACAACATCGGCACCCTGCTGGCCGGGCGCGCCGCCGAGCATGTCGTCCTCGGCGAGCCGTCCACGCTCTGTGTCGCGGACATCGAGGCGGCGACCGCGACTGCGAGGACGCTTCACACGCGTGGCGGCCTCGGTGCGTCGGGATTGATGCATGTCGACGAAGAGCATTTCGAGAATCGAATCGCCACGGAGGCGGCCGTCAAAAAGACGCTCGACACCGTCTATACGGCGACGTTCGACCTCGTCCGAAAGCATCATTCGGCGTTGCTGCGGCTCGCAAAGGCGGCGGACAAGGAGCGGTTTCTGACGGGTGAGGAGATTGCGGCGTTGATCGCGGCGACCGAGGATGTTCCGGAGATCGCCGACGCCGCTACAATGGAGGTCCGCTGATGCAGAGGATCTTCGGAAACTCAATCGACAACGTCGCCAGAAGCTGGCGCGCCGGTGCAATCACGTCGGACGCCGCGATGGAGCGGGTCTATCGACTGCTGCCGCTCGGTGACCGCGAGGAATATCTGTATTCACTCGCCGGCACCGACCGAGCCGCCCAAGCCGTCGCCGAGCGGAGAATTCTCGCTCGGCAGGCACTCGAAATCGTGGAGGGAAAGTGTCTGTGAAAATCCTTGTTCTATCCGACCTCCACATCGAGCACGGATACCAATGGTCCATGCCGGAGAACCTCCCGCCGCACGATGTCGTCGTCCTGGCCGGCGATATCCATTCTCCACCGAATTCCGCTGTGGAGTGGGCGAAGATGGAGTTCTTCCCGGCGGCGGTCGTCTACGTCGCTGGCAACCACGAGTTCTACGGCGGCTCGATCCAGGCGCGAGTCTTCGCCGGCGCCGAGGCGGCGAAGGGCACGAATGTCCATCTACTGGACCGAGGTCGCGTCGTCATCAACGGCGTGCGATTCCTCGGGGCGACGCTTTGGACGAACTACGATCTGTTCGGACGGCGCGACGAGGCGATGGCGGAGGCCGGCAGATGGCTCAACGATCATCGCTTGATCAATGGGTTCACGCCGACGCTAGCGCACGAACTGCACGTCATCGACCTGTGCTTTTTAGAGGCGCGGCTGAAGGAGCGATTCGACGGTCCGACGGTCGTTGTGACGCACCATGCGCCGCATCCAGACTCGGTGGCTCCGCAGTTCACGAATGATCCTTTGACGCCGGCGTTCGCTAGCGATCTCACATGGCTGATCGAGAAATATCGACCGGCGCTTTGGATTCACGGCCACATGCATTCGTCGTTCGACTATCGTGTTGGCGAGACGCGTGTGATCTGCAATCCGAAAGGCTACGGGCCTCACTCATTTCGAGGACTGCCTGAAAACACGGAGTTCGGCATGCTTGTCGTGGAGGTAGACGCATGACGATCGAGCACGACGACATCGAGCAGATTCTCGGGCCATTCCGCGCGGAGAAGGGAATGCCGAACGGCGTTCTCCCACTTCGTATGCTCCCCGAATCCGTCTTCTCGCATTCGAGCGATCACCCCGTCTGCGAATGGATCGGAGACAACGGGCGCGATGTCCTGCTCGAATATTCGCGCCGATCCCAAATCGATGCCAACGACGCAAAGGAATGGGTGAATGCCCAGCCGAACGCGCACGACATCATGACGCCGACCGCGTTTCTGGTGTTCCCTCATCTCGTCCCGGTCCTGGCGCCGGGATTCAAATGGTCGCTGATCGAACACCAGATCTGCGGGACGTGGTGCCGGCAGCAAACGTTCGCCGGATTGCGGCTGACGATGCGGGAGCCGGCGGCGGAGGTCGCAAAATTCATCGCTCGGAACTGGTGGGGCACGGGGATCGGGTGGCGGACGCCGACGCTGGACCAGCTCGACCTATATCGCTCTCAACTGCGACGGATCGGGCTCGATGCGAACACGTCTTATGCATGGCTGTCGGAGGGGTTCTATCCCGTCGATTTCAGTCAGCGCGCGCTGGATTGCATCGCATCGGACGCGCCGGAATTCGATGAACTTCTGGTCAATCGGATGACGCGCAGCGCTGAAGAACTCGCGATCATCGCCATCGTGGCGCCGAATAGCGACTGATTGGAGCCTATTACATGCCGGTCTGAAATATGGAAAAACGCTTACGGCCATGGAAAAACGATTATTTTGGGGGTCCAAAATGGTAAAACGATTACGGAAGGCGTCGATGGAGAAAATTCTATGCATGCTGGTCATCGCTTCTACACCGGCATTCGCTGCCAAATCGATTGTCGGACGCTGGGGATCTGATGGGGAGGCCTGCGGATTCGCGGCGACGAACATCGGACGGATGGAGATTTCGTCGCCGGAGTTGAGATGCCATTTCACGTCGGTTTCCCGATCCGGTGAGACGGTGACGTGGCGCGGTTCGTGCGACCGGGCTTTTGGTTCACGAGTCGCTGACGCCACCGTGACGGCTCGGAGCTACAACGACGGCGATTATGAGCGGATTGGTTTGCGGATCAATGGAGGTGTCGAGAGGGATTATGTGCGGTGTCGGTGAATTCAGGACCGATACGAATCCGTGTGCTCATAGACGGCCTCATGCCCACATGCTGAGCATCTGTATGTCGATTCCCAATATTCCGTCGTAGTGTATTCGTTTTCGTAATACCTGTCCGCCCCCTCCATTCGCAAAATCCTCCTACTGGTTCTGCGCTTGTTTTTGAGGACGTCCGAGACCTGCTCGAAGACGCCGGATTCCCCGCATGCAGGACACTTTTTATTGACGTCGCGCTGATACCATTCGTAAATGGAGTTGATTATCGAGCATGCGATTGCAAGAACGACAATTCCGCCGACCGCATACCAGAATATCGTTTCACCGATTCCCATTTCCCGCCACCGACATAATGGAGTCAGTTGATTTTAGTGGGAGACGGGCGGAATCGCAATACGGCATAAATCAAGACACTTCGTGCGATATCCTTTCATACACCGACACCAGGATTACGGCCTTGGAAAAAACGATTAAATGAGGGGTCGCTGCGCTGGCCGTCGTGTCCACTCCAACGGAGGCCGCGAAATCCATCGTCGGCAAATGGGGTTCCGACGGGGAAGCCTGCGAATTCGCGGCGATGTCCATCGGGCGGATGGAGATCTCTTCACCGGAATTGAAATGCCGGTTCAATTCGGTGAGTCGCTCCGGCGAGACGGTGACATGGAAAGGCATATGCGACCGGGCGTTCGGGGCGAGTCTCTCGAACGCAACTGTGACGGCTCGCAGCTACAACGACGGAGACCGCGACTGGATATCGCTGCGCGTGAACGGCGGCGCCGAGCACGATTTCCTGCGGTGTCCGTGATGCCTCGGGGTCGATCTCGTCCAAAAAGGCGCTTCGACCCCATTTTTCGACGGCCCTCGAAAAAATATTTTCAAAAAGTTTTCCAGCCGTCTCGCGACGTCATCATTTTCGATGCCTCGCAAACATGTCCAGGATAGCCTCCATGTGTCGATGACGACGCGACAGTGATTTTTCGACTCTCGATGCGTAGTTGCATCTGAAGGCGCGAAAGAGTCTGTTTTACGCGGGTGTCCGAAAGCGACGCTGCGCTTAACACATTGATATCTCCATTGAATACCTATTGCGGCATGCGGGAGGCGGCGCCATCTTCGGGTGGTGCATGCCCCACGTGCATCGAAACGGAATTCTAGAATCCGTCGCGCAGGCGCAAGTCGCGCACGGTTCAGAGCGCCGAGAGGAGTGGGGCCTCTCGGCGCTCGTTTTGTTTCGAGTTCCTGATGGACGTCAGCATCGACAAATTCGACTCCGACTATGCCGCCATGCGCGGCGTTCGAAGCGAGCTGAGGCGTCGAAAGCGCAAGATCACCACGGCGGAAGTCTCCGAGCTCGCGAAGGCGTCGATCGAGCGTCATCAGTCGAGAATGGATCTCGTAAAGCAGCGTCTCGAAACCGGCTTCGTATGGCCGGGCGGGATGGTCGGCGCCTATTTCATCGAACCGTTTCATGAGGTCGGACTGGCGTCGGAGGAAGAGCACGTCCTCAGGCGTTTCATCGCGGCGACCCCCCGCGTCTACCACGGTCGGACGCATGAACGCTTCGGCGACGAGACCAACGAACTCATCGAAAAGCGCATCGCGAATTCTTTGCATGCCGGCTATGAAAAGGGATTCCTGCCGCTGGCAGACAGCAAATTGCTGGCTCTCGACATGCCGGTCATCGAACTGACGCGGCTGATGAGACACGGCTGGCGGGTCGATCTCGACATGGATTTCCCGTCGATGGCCTACCTGCGCTACGAGCTTCAGAAGGTCGTCGATCGAGGCGATCTGCCGTGTCTGCCGCACATACCGGTCGGTCATGTCGAGCATGACGGAACCCTGCGGCGTCCGCATCTTTGGTGGCTTTTACCGTACGGCTCGCAGGTCTGGTACGACCCCGACGACGAGCGCTGCAACAAGCGCATCATGGCGCTGTTCGACGGCGTAGTGCGCGGATGCACCGCGGCGCTGCTGCACCTCGGCGCGGACATCAGCGCGATCGCAAATGAAGGAAAGGGCAAGAGCCCGCTCAGTTCACACTGGACCAGGGAAATCTGGAACGGGACGGCGTTTCCCGATCTGACGGAATGGGCCGAGTGCGTCGACACCGGACGTCGGTATGGGGATCTCGCCAGGGACGCTGCGGCGCTGGGTTCGGGATTGGACAAAAACGACTCTAACGCGGCCTTCTGTGCGGCGCAGCGCATCGCCTTCGACTCCCTGAGAATGATGCACCACGCCTGCGATCCGGAATATCTCGACGCGATCGGCGACACGGAAGCGCTGGCGGACATCCTCGAGGCGAAATGCACCGCCGAAATCGGACATATGTTTCAAAAGAAGTCCGAGCAAAAGCGTCTCATGAAAATGATCCGTCGCGTGGCGCTCTATGCCGCCGGGCGATGGGATCCCGATCGCTGCTCCGCGAACGGGCGCGACAGGGGAGCGTGCCGGGATCGCGTCAAGGGATTGAAGACGGTCGCGGAACGTCAGGCTGTCGGAGCCCAATATTCCGCAGAATGCAGAGCGGCGACCGCCCGCAACGCCGTTCTTGCCGCGATCTCGAGACTTCGAGAAGCCGGGAAGGAAGTCTCGGCTGCATCCATCGCTCGCGAGGCCAGAGTCAGCAAGCCGACCGCTTATAAATACATGAACGAGAGGTCGACTCCCCAACAAACAAAAGACGATTGCGCCTCTCGCGATAAACGAAGGTCTATAGATCCCCGGAATGGAGAAGGAATTCGCAGGGGGAAGATGGAAGACGAAACGAAGATCGAACATCAGAGCATCGAAAGAGTCGTCGCATCCGACATCGTCATTCCGTCCCTGCCGGCTTGGGACGATAACTCGAATGAGGATGGTGTGGATATTCCGTCGTGGTGGATGGAAGACGACTGCGTTGATGAATTGGAGATTCAGGCCGTGAATGACACTGCGGATTTCGCACATCGCAAGTCCGATTTGGGACGTCAATTGGCGCGTCTGCGGGGCGGATTGGTGAAGACGTCAATCACGGCTGGAATCTCGGTCGAGAACGACGGTGAAAAGACCGTGGAAAGCGTGGCTATTTCGAAGACCGTCGGTGGGGAATCTCTCGGCGAGGTCGATGCGAATGTCTCAAAGATCATCGACGTGAAAGGGAATCCGCGACGGTTCGGAAGAAGGATTGACCGGTCGTCGTCCCCTGCAAAGTCGATTCCGTCATCGACGACATCCATCGTTCCGGAGACGATCATTGGTGTGGATGACGGCGAGAATGGAGACGGGATAATTCCTGCATCGATCGATATTTCTTCGTCCGAGGAATCCGCTTCGAATTGCTCCGTCATTCACAAGAGTCGTCCTTCACGTTTTGGAAGATTCGGCCAATCGTCTTCACGAATTGAACCGTCGATTCCGCCTTCAACGATTTCCATCGCCACATCTGTCGAAACATCCTCGGAGACGGCAATTCGTGATGATGAAATTGGGATTGTCCATGTGACGGCACAGGACTCGAAGGACGTTCCTGCGATCGAGAATCCAAATTCAAATTCATCGGACGGCACGAATGATCGTCTTCCAAAAACGGCTTCGAAGATTCCGACGGCAAATTGTCCAGATCCGGAAGGCGACGCGCGCGCACTGAAGTTTCTGGCGTGGTGGGGAGGCACTGCGTCTCCTGCGGAAATGGCCGAAATGGACGCGGCTATGGGCGTAAAGCGGAATCAATATGAAAAGCCGCAGAAGCGGCGCCGTCGATGACGGCCTTGTCTTCGTATCGGGATTTTATTCGCTATACGAAATAAACGCCCGATATTTCGTATAGTGAATAATCCTAGGATTCGATGCGTTTCAGAAAGATCTTTCGCACCATTGATTTTTACCGAGCTTGGATTCACCCATTGATTTGAAGGTCGGCGAACACGCTGCCGACGACAAGCACGGGGAATTCAATAATGTCTCTCGAAAGAAAGATGCGGCGTGCCGCCGCTCGTTCTCCGGTCAAAGGTCGTCGTCCGAGCAAGGATGCCATCGAGTATCAGGAGAAGCTGCTGGCCTTCCTGCTTGCGGATCGTGGCAGGCTTGTGGACAAGGAAGGCGGCGGAAAAACACTCCAGGAAAATGAACTCCTTCGCCGGGTCTTTGAAATGGAGTTGCAGCGTCTTGAGGAGATGAAGCTGGCGCAGGACAGAGGAAAGTCCTGATGTCCCTGTCCGCGCTGGAAGCCATCGAGTGGGCCGCCGTGATCGAGCAGTCTGGCGGCCTTCGAGGAGATCGGCGCGATGACGTTCTCGCCGGCGATCTCGTTTCGAGGATCAACGAAACGTCGAAGGCGGATCCGGCTCAAAGGCAGTTCCTTGTTCGCGGAATGCTGTCGTTGAATCCTGGCGCGGCGGCCGCGATGGAGCGGATCGTGGAGCGGTTGTCCAAGGAATCGTTGTGATAACGTCTTCCCCTTTCGGAGATTTATGCGAAAGGCCTAGGCGGCCTTCCGAGATTTTCGGCGTGGGGCTTTCGCCTCTTCCGAAGGCCGCGTTCCGGCCTGAAGAATGTTGATGGCCGCATTCACGTCGGCATGAGCCTCGTGTCCGCATTCGACGCATCGGAACGATGCTTGGCTTTCGCGATTGCGAGCGTCGATATGGCCACAGTTGGAGCATTTCCGCGAAGTGTTGCGCGGATCGACCTTCACCAGCACGCCGCCGGAAGCGGCGAGCTTGTAGGTGAGGAATTCCTCGAATTGACCCCAACCCTGCTCGAGGATGGAGCGGTTCAGTCCCGCCTTTTGCGCGACGTTCTTTCCCGGTTCTTCGACCGTGCCCTTCGCGGACGCCGTCATGTTCGCGATGTTCAGATCCTCGATGCAGACCGTGCCGAAGTTCCGCACGATGCGCGTCGTCCGGACATGGTTGAAATGCTCGCGGACGCGAGCCCCCTTGGCGGCGACGGCGGCGACCCGCTTGCGGGTCTTGCCGTAGCGCTGCGATCCGCGCTTGCGCCGGGACAGATCGCGCTGGTGCTTCCTGCGACGCCGGTCGAGGACGGCGAGCCGCTCCTTGCCGATCGAATCCATTTCGCCGGTCGACATGGCGATGGAATTGGCGACTCCTCTATCGATGCCGACTGCGGGCGCGATATTCGCCGGAGCTTCATGCTCGATCTCGCGGGCGAAGGAGACGTGCCATCCGAGCGAGTCGAGAGAGACGGTGACGTTCTTCAGCTTCCCGACCATTGGTCGTGTGTCGCGGAAGCGCACCCATCCGATCTTCGGAAGCTTCACCCGGCTCCAATTGCGATTGAGCTTCTCGACTTCGACATTGCGTCCTTGGAAGCGGAAACCGTCGTTCTTGCCCTTCCGGCGCGGGGTCGGATAGCCGGAAACGCCGTCGAAGAACCGCTGGAACGCATTGTCGAGGTCGCGCAGCGCCTGCTGCTCGCAGGCTTGGGAGACTTCCCTGATCCAGTCGAACTCGGCGCGAAGCGCGGTCAGTTCCGCAGCCTGTCCGACGTAGGAAACGTGCCTTCCTTCCGTCCGAAGATGCTGCCGCCAGAATACTTCGCGTTGATGGAGCGCGGCATTGTAGACGGCGCGGCAGACGCCCGCGAACTTCCGGAACATGAGTTCCTGTTCGTCGGTCGGGTCGAGCCGGTATCGGAAGCCGCGCTTGATCATGATTCGACAGGTGAATTATGCGCGTGAAAATTCAAAGCGATTTTTTTACCGCCGCTATCGCTCCCCGGCCTGAAGGCTTCTTGACGGCAAATCACTTTGAATTCATCGCTCGATTCAATGGTCGTCGAAGGAGTCGGCATGACGTTCCCGATCGGGAAGCTTTCATCCGAGATCGCTCGTTTGCCGGAAAATGTTCCCGATCGGGAACGCAAGCGTCAAAAGCCAAAGAGGAACGACACTCCAATGTCGCAGCCACGTAAAATGAAGCGAATTCCGATCTCCGCCGCGAAGCGCATCGCCGACGACTACGGCTACGACCAAGTGATCATCTACGCCCGGCGCGTCGGCGACGATCCGGCGCCGCACGGCGAGCATGTGACGACATATGGAGTCGATCGGGCGCATTGCGACGTGGCGTCCAGGATCGGGGATCACCTGATCGACAAGGTTTTCCAGTGGCCGCGCGAAGAGCAGCCGCCGACGAAATCGCCTTCGAAATCGGGCTGGTATCCAGTGCTTTTCGAGGGACGGAAGGAGAAGGGCAAAGTCCGCCCGCGCAAGGGTTGGAGTCTTTTCTACAGCGTCGATAACGGCGGATGGTGCGACGTCTTCATGTGGGAAGCCGATGGCTGGACGCTGGCGGCGTGGCTCGATGAACCGCACGACAATACCGATGCCGGGAACGACGAGGCAATCGTGCGCGCCGGGAAATTCTGGGATGTCGAAACGGAGTGAGGGGCGATGAGCAAGATTCCATTCGAGACGAAGAAGGACATCACCACGACCAAGACGCGCCGGGAAGCCGTGTTCCGCGTCTCGGTGCAGGACATCGAGGCGATCATCGAACGTCAATTGCGGAAGCAGCTCGGCCTCGAAGACAACGCCGAAATCGAGATCGCGCGGGTTTTTAGCGACCATAATTCCGACCCGTTCGATCGATCGTCCGATTTTCAAGCCTTCAACGGCTTCCAGGCTACCGTCGTTCATGAGGTCGACGCGGCTCCGGTCGATGGCGACGACGATGAAGACGAGGCGCCGCGCGGCCCCGTCTCGCTGGAGGCCTGCCGGCCGGGGCTGTTCCTCTTCGGCGGCAATCTGTGTTTCCGCACCGAATATTGGAAGGAAGTGACGGAAAACGGCGAGGTCGTCGGATCGACACCTATCGCCTATTGCGTCGCCAGCGGCGAATATTTCTGCGGCGGTGCGAAGGACTGGCAGGAGCGGAATGTGTTGATCGTCCAGCCGCTCGACTTCAACGAAGTCGTCGATCTGCTTTGGTCGGATGTGATCTGAAGGAGTCCGGCAATGGACAGGCTGGCGGAATTTCACATGCATGTCGACGAGACGCCGATCGAGGCCGAGCGTCTGCTCGAGGAACTCGAGATTGCGGCGGAAGCGAGTTTTGACCGGCGTTTCGTCGCGGTTCCGTGCCTGCAAGCGATCCACGTCATCAAAACGCTCCTCGATCGCGAATCCAGCGTCGATCTTCGCGAGAAGATGGCTGCGCTGCGCGAAGGAATTTCGGATCTGCACGACGATGTGCTGAAAGCCATGAAGGCGCAGATCGAGTGCCTTCAATTGGAGCTCGAAAGCTATCGGCGGGAAGAACGCCGAAAATCCAAGACATCGGCATCGAAGGAGACCGACTATGCTCAGACCCAGTGAAATCATCGCGCTGACGCGGCTGTTTCCGTCATCGGAATTCCATGTGCCGTTGCATCGGATCTCGATTCCATCCGCAGTGTTCGTCATTGATATGGAAAATATCTTTCGCGACGCCAGCCTGTCGCCGGCGCAGCGGGACACCAAGGCGAGGGAGCTCGCGAAGAGCCATCCCGGCGTGGCGGATTTCGTCCAGGATGTCGGCGTCGCCCTGGCGGACATGGCGGCGCGGGCGGGGACGGCCTGACTTCCGTTTTCCGCACCGTCGGAAACGAAGCAGAAACTGGACCGCGTTGACGATCGGCTTGCGCGGGGCTAAGGAGGCGCGCTGTTTTCACCAAATCCCTTGAAAGACCACGAATTGTTCGGAATTCCCCGCGATAGTGATATTTCGAAGACCGAAGCCGCCCGCCACGCCCTGCGGAAGGCGCCGAGACCTGAGATCGAGGAACTCGTCCGGATCGCGATGCGGTGGCACATGGCGGCGTCCAGACTGATCTACATCGAATCGGAATGTTCGTTGGTCGTCCATCGCGCAACGGACGCCTGCATCGCGGCCGCAGGAGCTGGACGGACACCCGAGGAGATCGTGGCGATCATTGAGGACGCGTTCGCAGCCGAAGTCGACCGGCGCATAAAAGGCCTGAAGAACGAGATAAAATGAACGTCATCAAATGGATCGACGACATCGTGTTCTCGGTCGTCGTCGCGGTCAGTTACAGCCTTGCGGTCGTTCCGATGGCGATCTGGCCGAACTACGTCAGTTCGCTGTTGCTGGCTCCGGAAGCGCCTCGCGATCGCGGATATCGGGTCGAGCCGACGCCTGCCGACCGTCTGTGGAGCGCGTTGATCCTCCTGCCGGCGGGATTCGCTTTCGTCGCAGTGGCCGTCGTTGGCATGGGATCGGACGAGGCGGCTCCCCGATATTTGATGATCAGGAAATTGGCGTTCGGAAGAATGGCCGAGACCATCCGAGGCGGACGGACATAATCACTGGAACAGCTTCAGGACGATGTCGCCGTCCCTGTTGGCGATAGATAGCGACTGGACGCCTAGCTGCTGCTGCGTCTGCAATGCCTGCAATCGCGTGGATTCCGCGTTCAGGTCGGCGTCCACCAGCGAGCCGATGCCCTGGTCCATGGCGTCGCCGAGGGTCCGCATGAAGCCGCGCTGGGAGTCGATGGTCGTCTTTGTCGAGCCGAGCGTGGAGGCGTAGTCGGTAAGGCGGGAAATAACCGCATCGGCTACATCGAGGCTTTTCCCTTCAATGACAGGGTTGAGCAAGACGGTTCCAAGTCCGGAGCCACCAGACGAATCCGGAAATATCTCCGCGAAATTGGCATAGTAGTTTACGTTTATGACATTATTGGCCAGATCATAGGAGTATGTATCGTAATATGTAGGGCTATTTGGAAATATCGACTCGTTTGGCTCGAATCCATAGGTTGGAATCCACCCGAGATTCGAAGAACTACCAGAATCGAATATATCCGATTTGTTGCTTGAGGATAGCAGTCCAGCTTGATATGCATTGTTTACAGTGATGTTACTTGCGTTTAAGGATGCAATTGCCGTTTTATTTTCTACTAACGCCGCAGGCGTGAAGCCCAGTGATCGCAGTTCCGATCCCGACCCATTCCCATCGACGTATCCGGACGCGAAGCTGATCGAGGACTGCGATCCGTCGAGTAGGTTTATTCCGTTGAACGAAGCGGACGCAATAATCGATCGCAGTTGCGCGCTCAGGCCGACAAGGCTCGTGGCAATCTTCGCCTTGTCGGCTCCCGGCTGTGCCGCTTGTGCGATGGCGCTCTTGATCTGGTTCATCACCGAGATCGTGCTTTCGACGCCCGCCATCGCGACGCCGACAATCTGCGAACTCACCCCGAGCGAATCCGCGATCGTCGACACCACGCCTCGATCGGATTTCATCGTTTCCGCGACGGCCCATGTCGAAGGGTTGTCGGCGGCGGTGGAAACCTTGAGGCCGGTAGCGACGCGGTGCTGTGTGTCCGCCAGGGCGGACTGCGTCGAGCGCAGGTTCTGGAGCGCGGTGATCGCGGATGAATTCGTGAGAACGCTGGACATGAAATCGACTTCGTTATGGAAACCCGTGTCGTTTCAATTATCAGCGGCGCGGAAATGATGTGTTAATACGACCGCAGCGTGTGGAATCGAGAGGCGGATTGGGAAACGAATGGTTAATGCGGATGCGGTTCCGCCATCGAAAAGCCGTCGCCGAATCCCTGTCGGAACCCGGCGACGGCCATGATTCACGGCATGACGCACTCGCAGATCGACTCCGGCAGGCGCGACGGCGGCACGATGCCCCACGACATCCTGCGCCCTGCGATGCCGATGCTCTCCGCGTATTCGAGCGGAAGCGGACGCCGGCGTCTTGCGATTTCGGCGTCGCCCTCTTCGAACTGCCACTCGACGACGGAGCCGAAGCCGACGGCGCGGGCGGCTCCGATCTGATCGATGTCGCCAAGGAGATCCCGCAGCGCGTCACGGTCGCCGACGACGTGCCACTCGACGGCTCGGCAGATCGTACGCGTGTCGGCGAGGCGAGCCGCTTTGTAGGGGCCGGCCTTGGTCAGCACCTTGCCGACGCCCGAGACGAGATAGCCCTCATACTGGTCGTCGAAGCGGCGGTGGTAGTTTCGCTTCTGGCGTCCGACGGAATCGACGGGCGTCGGCGTCGAACACGAATACCACCAGCGTCCGTTGAACTTGGCCTTCTCGATCGGCAGGTCGTCCACCGGGACCATTTCGGAATCGCGGTGGACATAGAACTCGTCGCCGTGCTTTCGAAGCTGCGAGGCGTAGGCCACGATGCCGTCGATGGTCGGCGTCCAGGGGTTGCTGGTGATGTAGCCGTTGACCAGGACGGCTCGGATGAGAGTCGGTTTCATGCGGCGATCCTTTCGAGTTTCGCCGGCGAAAGAGCCGGCTCCATGATTTCCGGCAGCCACCACATGCCGCATCCGTAGACCTTGGCGCCGCCCGGTCCGCCCTGGAGGACGACCTGCTCGAACGCGACGGGATCCTCGACCACGACGCGCCCATAGGCGTCCACGATCGGCATTTCGAGATGCTCGTTCTGCCGGCGCACATGCAGGGTCCGCATGTGTTCGTGGCGCACGAATCCGACGCTTCCACCGTAGGAGCCGGCGAAATGCGAGATGCGATCACGCAGATCGAGCATCGAGTTGATCTCGACGAGGTGACGGGCTTTCTTCTTTCCGACGTGCTTGTCGCGCGTATAAGTGATGGCGAACTCGTAGGACCGCCCCGCCTCGAGCGAGATCGTCGCATGCGGGACGATCGGCATCTCCGACGAGACGAACACGATCGAACGTCCGCCGTCGGCGACGCGCCAGACGAAGGGACGCTTGCTTCCCTCCGGCCTTGGCGGCAGGCAGGCGTAGAGCGCGCAATGGATCGAGGAGATCGGCCCGCGCGGCGTGTTGATTTTCGCGATGTAGACGCTCACGCCGCGCCCTCCAGAAGAGCCAGGACGCCGCCGTTCGGCGCGATGGCGGTTTCCTTCAGCGCGCCGACATGGCTTCCGTAGGCCGCCAGGGCCTCCGAGGCCTCCGGAGAAAGCATGCAGGCGCCGTCGGCGACGGTCACGAAATGCTCGACGACGGCGCCGGTCGTGCGGTCGGTCAGCGCGTAGTCCAGGTCCACCAGCCCGTAGCCTCTCGCGGACTGCCCGCCGATGTGCGGCGCGTCGGAGAAGAGCTTCAGGGCGGCGACGAGACAGCCGAGCTCCTCCTCGGTCGCCGTCTCGATCGAGATCCAGGTGTGGAGTCTGACGCCCGGCGAGAGGAGCTCCATGCGGATCCTCATCTGGTCGGTCGCCGGCGCGTCGTCGTCGGCCTTGGCTTTCTTCCCCTTCTTCGGCGTCTCCTCGATCGCGGCCGCCGGCAAGAGATAGCCGTTGATGGTCTCGATCTTTTTGTCGTCGCGGCGCGAATGCTCCTTGCTTTGCGTGCAGTCCGCGTATTCGACGAGGGCGGCGTCGGCGCGCAAGGACGCCGGAAGGATGCCCGACGCTTCACGGCAGAGCGGATAGCAGTTGCCGATGCGGGCCTTGCCGGCGAGAAGCTGATTGCCGACGCCGCCGCCGAGCAGCGCGATCGACGGCAGCGCGGAACGCAGGCGACGCGCCTGCCCGATGTCCGTCGTCTGCGTGCCGCCGATGCGTCCGCCGGAGAACAGCAGCGAGAACGTGTCCAGGCCGACGCGCGCCGGGCCGTTGTCGTCGCCGAGGCGGTCGAGGAGATCGCGGGCCATCAGGTCGCGAAGCTGGCCGCGCCAGGCGTTTCCGCTGTAGACGAAGACGTCGGCGACGCTGCCGTCATTCTGGATGACGCGCTCCTGGACGAGATAGGACGAGTTCGAGACGGTCTCGCTGATGTGCGAAAGCGGCGACTTCAGGCTGAAAAGGCCGTCGAGACGATACGATTTGTTACCCATTACACAGACTCCTTCACGTTGATCGCGTCGTTGCTGTTCGACTCGACGGGCTTTTCCCGCTCGAGACGGTCACGAACGAGAAGGACGACGCAGGCCGTCTCGTCGTATGCCTTCCGCACCACTGCCGCGCCGTCGTGGCGTTCGAGGAGATGCGAGAGGAATTCGGTTCCGCGCCGCTCGCAGGCGGCGTCGAAGGGATCCGCCGACAGCCAGCGCGGCGAGATCGATCCGCAGCACAGGCGCGGCTTCAGAGCTTCCACGAAAGCCGGAAGCGTGCGCGATCTCTTCGCCGCGTCCTTCACGAAGCGCTCGATCCGGTCCCACATGTCCGTGGAGACGGCGAAGCGACGGCGGTCGCGGGATTTGTAGGCAGCGTAGAGGACGAGCGCGGCTGCGGCGAGCCGGTCGTCGTGGGTGTCGAAATTGTAGAGCAAGAGAGACTCCTCAAAACAGACTCAGTTGGACGGGGTTGGTCGGCTTGACGGGCTTCGCCGCCTTCCTTCCGCGCTTCGGTTTCGCCGGTTCGACGGATGCCGGTTCGACGATCGGAGGCGGCGCCGGCGGATCGGCGACCGCAGGCGGGGGAGGGGAATCCCGCGCCTTGAATTCGACGCCATGGGCGGACGCCGAGCGGGCGCAATAGGCGACGAGATCGAGGAGGTCGGGACGCTCGCGGCGCCAGATCTTCATCGCGCCATCGGCGGACGCCCATGCGGAGACGCCGGCGCGCAGGATCGAACCGTGGCTCTGGCGTCCGCTGGAGACGTCGTCCTTCGAGAATCCGAGCGCGGTCATACGTTCGAAATCCGCGAGGCAGGCCGCGAATTCGTCGGTCGTCGAATAGATTCGCGCCTCGTCGAATTGCACGCCCCACTCCTTGCCCGTGCAGATCGGAGCGCGGAATATCGTGTGCTTCTTGCCGCTCGGATTCACTCCGAGCAGCCATCGTCCTTCCGGCGGCGACAGCAGGATCTCGCGGACGCGGGACGGGACCGGGCATTCGTAGACATTCGGCTCGGCGAAGAAGTGGCTGTACGAATGCCAGCCGGCCTGCGTCCACGTTTTGACGTCCAGATTCCGCGCCTTGACGATGCCCTGAAACGTCTCGGACCGCGACAGGGCGGTGCACGACTGGCAGACGGCGACGGCGCCGTGGGCGGCCGCCAAGTTATGATTTGTGAACGTGGCCGCGATGGCGTCTTCCTTGCGCCATCCCTGGCCGCCGGTCGGACCGCCGCACAGCCAGCAGCGGTCTCCCTCGGCGTATCGCTCCCCGCGCTTGGGAATCGGGGGTTCGTAGACGGTATTTCCGGACGCGATCTTCCACGCGAATTGTGTGCTGCTATTGTTGAACACGTAAAAACTCCACTCACTCACTCGAAAACGTCGATTCACGCGGCCTTCTTCGTCTCCTGCTCGCGGATGAAATCGACCAGGACGGCGAGGCGCTTGCGATTGAGTTCCGTTCCGACGAACCGCCGTCCCGCGAGATAGGCGTGCTTGCCGACGAGTCCCTTGCCCATGCAGAGGTCGCCGATGGTGTCGAATTCGAAGCCCGAGCAGATGCGCTGGATCGCCTTGGCTTCGTCGATTCCGCCGATGTCGAATTCCGGGAATGTCGGCCGCCTGCTGGCTTGCAGGATCCAGCATCTGTTGGCCGGCTTGTTGTAGTAGAAGCTGTCGTGGACGCGGACCGAGCCGTAGAGCTTCTCCAGCCGCTCGATGAACGACGCCTTGTTCGACTTGAAGACCTCGATGAAGACGTCCCTCGGCCCGATCGTCTCGATCCGTCGGAACAGCGCCTCCTCGAAATCCTTGAACTCGTACATCAGGTCCATGTCGGCCTTCGTATGAAAAGACCTCAGGTTTCCGTTGCTGCACGGCGGGTCGATGAAGAGGCAGTCCGCCAGCATCATGAATTCCGGCAATTCCTTGGTCAGATCTGCGACCTGGACCTTGGAGTCGTTCGGCAGTTCGATGATGCCGGTCATGTCGTGGCGCAGATGGGCGCCGCCATAGTTCCACTCAACCATGGATGTTCTCCTCGCGAATGCCTTCGACGGCGTTCCAGCTCGGAGACCAGGCGGAATTCTTGAAGAGGTCCGCGATGCCCGTGAGCTGCTTGTAGCGGTGGATGGTGTCGAGATCGATGCCGAGGTGATCGGAGATCTCGTCCTCGGATTTGCCCTGCTCGATCAGGGCGCGGATCAGGTCGGCGTCGAGATCGACCTGATGCGTCCCCCGCGCCTTGTTGAATTGAACCGTCGCATACATGCGCTTCGAGACGTCGTGATCGAGGACGACGATCGGGACGAACTCCATGTCCAGCCATTTCGGGCCGGTGATCATGTATCGATGGAAGCCGTCAACGATGACGAAGCATTCGTCATCGTCGCTCCAGATCGTCACGACCGGAAAGCAGAATCCGTTGTCGAGAATGCTCATTTTCAAGAGCTTCATCTTCTCGTCTGGGACGCTGTTCGGGTTGTAGTTGTTGGCCTTGAGGAGGCTCCTGGCGACGAGCAGCGTGACGGTCGCCGGGACGGGAACCTGCCCGTGGCGGCTCTTGATCGTCGGAGTCTTCAGATTGCCGCGCATTGTCTTGAACTGCTCGGCGCTTTCGATAAGGATGTTCATCACAGGTTCTCCCGATAGTATTGGATGAGGGCGACGCGAGGATCTTCCTTGTTCGCGATCGGAAGATTGTTCTCGTAGTCGTTGAGGACGAGCTGGCGGCACTGCTGGCGGGCCACGTAGTCGTTGTCGAGATGCTTCGCGAAGCGCTTCACGAAGATCCCTTTCTTCTCCGCGTCCGGATACGTCGCGAGAAGGAAGTCCCGATATCCGCGCCATGAGTCGTAGTTCTTCGGCAGCTTGGAGACGCCGAACATGCGCGACGCCTTGCCGGTCTCGGACGCGAACGAGATGCCCTTGATCCGCTCGCAGAGCCGCTCGTAGGTCTTCGGCTCGAACTCAGGCAGGTCGCAGAGCGAGCGGAAGCTCTTCTCATGGATCAGCGACGAGACACGGCATTGATGGAACGGCGTGCCCTTGCGGAACTGCCAGTCGTAGACGCGGGAATATCGGAGATTCTCCTGATGGATGTATTTCCAGACGTCCCAGTATTGCCAATCGTAGAGCGGGTTGAAATTCACGTTCGCGCCGTTCTTCGTCGCCCAATGGACCATCTCGCCGCCGACATCGACTGGGTGCTGCACGACGGCCAGCCAGCGATTCGTGTGTTCCGTCGCGCGCATCCCGACGAGATAGGCGACGCCGGAATGGCAGCGTTCCCAATTCTCGATGACATCGTAGAATCCAAAGCCCTTCGACTTATTGCCGACGGTCTGCTTCTCGCGGTCCCAAGGGGCGGCGTGGATCGAATAGGCCTTCTTCGGGCGCATCCAGTCCTTGTGGCGGCCGGGCTCCCAGGCGACGAGCTGGCCTTCCGTCAGAGAGACGGCGTTGGTCAAACAGAACGGGATCTGGAGCCACAGCCGGTTGGTGTTCTCCGGGTAAAGCTCCATCAGATATTCGATCTGGCGGACCGTGCTTTCGTAGACGACCTCCTCATCGAGGAAGAACAGGCCGACCTTGCGATTGCGCTTCCTCGCCTCGATCAGCGCGAGATGGGCGAGGACGGTCGAATCCTTGCCGCCGGAGATCGAGACGTGGACCTCCCTGAAATTGTCGAAGACGAACTCAAGCCGCTTGCGCGCGGCCGTGAGAACGTCCACCGAACTGTCGTAGATCGCGGTAGCCATCTTGGATCCTTTTCGACCAGGCGTTGAAGCGCCGGAAATACCAGTCGTCGACCTTGAGATCGGCGAGCATCACGTCGAATTCCGTCTGCCCCGACAGCGCCGAGAAATCGGCGAAGTCCATGAAGACGTGCGGCAGCTCCAGCATTGCGTAGGGGCCGTCCGGATAGGCGTCCTGGCGGAACGTCGCCAACCGGTCGATCTTGAGCCGCGAGTTGCGCGCGACGATCGCCGTCTTTGGCGCCGCTGCTGCCTTGGCCTTCCCGCCGATGAGGTAGAGATTGCGCGGGATCGTGTGCGGATCGCCCATGCCGAGGTTTGCGAACATCTTCTCGCGCTCGGCTGCGTATTTGGCCTTGGTCTTCGCGTCCGTCTCGACAGGGACGCCGGCGAAGAAGGGCGTCCTATCGACGATCTCGATCTCCACCTCGGAAAGGAGATCCGTGCCGTAAGGGAACGCCTTTCGGAGGCTACTGGTGGCCAGGTCGAAGAGGATCATGAAGTCGCTCATGTCCTCGATCAGCGGCAGCCACTGGAAGACGAGGACGCGCCGGGTCTGCGACAGGAAATGCCGCATGCAATTGTAGGTGAGGCAATTGCGGTTGCGATCGCGCAGGCTCTCGTTGACGACGACGAGCGTGTTGGCGTCGATCTCCTTGAGCAAGGGGTAGAACGTCCGATACATGATCGTCTCAGGCCAATCGACGCTCTTGAAGCGCGGCGCGTCCACCTCGAAGGCGAACTTGGCCGGCGAGAGCATGACGACGTGATCGACGCCGTTCTCTCGGCAGTAGGCCTCGATGCGGGCCTTCTTTTCGGGGATCGTGAGACCGAGGTGGATCATGGCGGCGTCCGTTTCAGCGATTTCCAAGCAGTTCCTGCTCGTCGATCTCGATGGATTCGACATCGACGTCGATGCACGACGACAGTTCTGTCGCATAGGATTCCGCAGCGGCGAGGTCGTCGACGAAGACCTTCGAGTGCGTCTCTCCTTCGATCGTGCGGAAGTTGACGGTGTATGAGTATGAATGAGTGCACATCGTTCCGGCTCCTTCGTCCGTCGGCGGCATCGATATCTTATATAAGATTGACATTGGAAGCGTCAATAACCTATATAAGAAAAAATGACGGGGTGAGGGGAATGGGTCGAAAGAAGTTGTTCTCGGAGGACATACTTGGACGTTTCCCGGAAGGGACCGTCGACCGGATATCCGCCGTGCTTGCCGAGGACGAGGAGAGAACGGCTTTCATACGAAAAGCCGTCGAGTCCGAACTGCAACGCCGCGAAGCAATCATCGCCGCCGCCCGGAAGCCGGAGCCCGTGAAGGCTCCGATGTCGAAGAAGGCCGTGATCCGAAAGGCGCCCGCCAAAAAGGCGCCGCCGAAGAAGTCCACGGCAAAGAAAGTGCGAGCGCCGACCAAGGATCGCTGAATAGATTCACGCATCGGCCTTGCCCTCGATGGATTCGTCGGTGGCTTCCGCTTCGTCCGCTTCGCTGGCGGGCTCGCGCGACTCGAAGTCGTGAAGAAATGCCATGGACGTATCGACCAGATCGCGGAGATCTTCGCCGTATCCGGAGAGGTCTACGTTGCGATATTGTTCGATGATGTAGGCGTAGAAGACCGGCATGAAGCGCTCGCGGTATTCCTTCACCTGCGAGCGGATCCAGTTCGGGTGCTGCTCCGTCGAGCAGAAGACCCTATAAGCGCCGCCGGTGATTTCGTCCTTCGAATCGCCTTCGAGTTCGAGATAGACCTTCATGTCGCGGCGTTCGGCATCGCAGTAGAGGCGCATCTTGTCGCCCTTGAACCATGCCTTGGTCGGAAAGCCGAAATATTCGGCGCGTGCCTGAATGGATTTGATAGTGGTCATGATCACCTCCGAACCGAATTCGCGTGCGAGGCATTCCACGGCAATAGGCACGGGATTCTGCGGACCTTGCGGACTTTCGCCTCGCAGGCGAACACTTCTCCATTCCCCTGCGTCACGACCGAGAAGGGGATGGATTTCGCGGCTGAAAGGCTGGCCCAGCAGTCGCATTGATCGCGAGAAATGAAGAGGCAGAACGGATTCGCCGATCCGTCGTCGAACATGATTTCGATGCTCGGATCCTTGCGCGGATCGAACCGGCTCGCGAATGAAATGACGACCTCATTCGCGGATCCGATGTCCGGAAGATGCGATTCCTGCACGCGCGGCAGCAGCAATCGAGCCGCTCCGGCGTTTACGCTGATGTAGACAAACCCCATCAGCGCGTGTTCACTCGCCCAGTAGCTCGTATCGACGAGCTTTTGGCCCATGTTCGAAAACACAAACATCATTCATACTCCTTTTATTTACAGGGATTTGATCGCTTCGACGATCTTCGCCTTGAGTCCTTGCGCCCGGTAGACATCGACCTGGCGCTTGAACTCCCTCAGCGTGTCGCGCTTGCCGCCGATCGCGGATCCGATCTTCTCGTCGATGCTGTCGGAACAGCGCAGCGTGACGTAGCGGACCTTCCGAGTCTGTCCGAAGCGCATCGTTCGCTTCTCGGCCTGCTCGCGTTCGCTGAATTTGAATCCATCGGCGTAAAAGATGACGAAGGCCGCCTCGATCCACGTTTGCGCGTGGCTTCCGGATTGCTGCGTGGCGACGAGGAAGCGACGCTTCCCGTCCTTCCATTCCGCGAGCTCGGATTCGCGGGTGTTCGCCGTCGGACCGGTGAAGGTGGCGACGCATCCGGCGCCGTAGCGGTTTTCCAGCGCCGCTTTGATGTCGGCGGCCGCCGGGAGGTATTTGCTCCAGACGACGATGCGCTCGTCCTCGGGGATTTCGGAGATGACGGCGAGCATGTTCTCGACGCGATCGTGCTCGACGCGCACCATTTCCTGCTTGGAAATCCCGTGGTATCCGCAGATGACGGCCTGGAGGGCGGAGAACAGCCTGAAGATCCAGATGGAATTCATCGGATTCATCATGTTCTCTTCCTCCTCGCGGAGGATCTGTTCCTTCACTTGCTCATAGAGACGGCGCTGCGCCTTGGTCATGGCGAACCAGCGGGTCTCGTGGATCGCGCCGGGCAGATCGAGGCATTCTTCGGCTCGGATCTGATACGTATAAGGAGCGATCCTGGCGGCGAGATACTCGACATTGTGAGCCCGCACGACATGATCGGTGCGGACCAGATTGCGCCGGCCCGGCATGCGGACCATCCGATATTCGAGGTGATTTGCGCCGAAGGCGCCAAACGACTGGTAGCCGAGGATCTTCGGAGAGAGGAAACGCATCTGGGCGTAGAGATCGACGGCGCCCTGCGTCAGCGGCGTGCCGGTCATCACGCAGCGATAACGGGCGCGCTCGGAAAGGCCCGTGATGCGCTTCGTCCTGCGGGAGAAGGCGCCCTTGATATACGTGCTCTCGTCGACGGCGACGTAGCTCTGCTCGGTGATGAGCTTGTCGACGGCGCGAAAGATGCGGTTCGACGACTGCATCGACTCGATGCCGACGATGTAGACGCAGCGGTCGAGTGGAATGGTCTCCACGTTCGTCTTCGGACCGAACACGTAGATCATGTCGGCGGGAATGTCGGTGTGCTTGAGGATCTCACGGCGGGTGTTCTCCATCGCGCTGACGGGGCAGAACCAGACGAGATAGTTGAATTTCAGTTGCCGAAGGCGGGCGAGCTCCAGCAGGATGCGGCTCTTCCCCGTTCCGAGATCGGCGAAGAGGGCGCCGATGCGCGTCGGAATCAGCTTCGCGACGGCATCGATCTGGTGCGCCATGAGCGCGGTGGTCGATGTCCAGGTCATCAGTGCGCCCGCGACTCGATGAGGGTCCACGCGACGCAGCGCTCGAGATCGCCGGCCTGGGCTTGAATTTTGAAGGGCATTCTCAACGCGTCCCACGTCATCGCGACGGCGAGCCACGGCGCGGTGCGCGGCTGCTTCGGCGTTCCGGCGAACAGGATCAGGTCTTCGCTGTTGGCCTCGGCCCACATCCTGTCGGACGCAGCGGCGTCGAGGCACATCCAGGATCTGATGGCATGATTGCCACGCCAGAGGATGTCGAAGACATATCCGGCGCCGTCGGAACGGATCATTTCGATCGCCCAATCGACGCCCAGAGCGCCGCCCGACGCGATGGAGTCGCTGATGAATTGGATGATCTTGTCGTCCACCTCGGAGCGCGGCGACATGCGCGTGTGGCCCGTCGTGATGGTGAGATGCTCGATAAACTGCATTGATTGGACTCCTTTACTCGTTACGCGAAACTCGAAATTGTCGTTGGCCGCAGCGGACTCACGCCGCCGCGTCGTCCAGCAGGTCGGGGTCGATAGTCACGTCCGTCGGAACGGCCAGCGGCAGCGGCACATCGGGCATGGATGCGGCAACGGCGATTTCCGGAATGGCCGGCGCCACCGTGATGCGATGGCCGTCGGCGGCGCGCGCGGCGTCGATCAGTTGGCGGGCGCCAGGGGTGAATCCGAACCCGTATTGCTCGGCGAAGTCGACGATCTCTTCGTAAGAGGAGACGGGGACCTTGAAGAATCCGCTGGAGACGTATTCCGCGCCGCGCAGTCGCCGCGCCTGCTCGTAGTGGTTCTCGTCGTAGGGATAGACGACGCCGAACTTCGTGGAGCCCTTCTTGCCGATGTAGGCGTGGATCCATTTGCGGATTTCGGGCTTCCAGGAATTGGCGACGACGCGCCTGCGAGCCTCCTCGTCCCAAGTCAGCGCCGGCATCCCGGCGTCGACGAGCTTCGCAGCCGTCTCGGCGATCCTGTCGATCGGGTCGTCGGAAAGGGCACCGAGCTTCCGCGACCAGCGGCGCGCGTCCTTGTCCCACGCGAAACCGAGCGGCTTCAGGACATCGCCCAGCCCCTCGATGTAGGCTTCCGACTTGACGCGAAGCTCCTTCCCGTCGAGCGTGATCTCGGTGAGGATCGTCGTGTCCGGATCCTCGGGAGACAGCGTCGCCTCGGCCTTGGCCTCGAGCTCGCGGCGAGCGGTGGCGGCGATCCTGACGATCTCCTCCTCGGGGACCGGCTCGGCGGCCTTCATTACGGCGTCGAGGACGGTGGAGAATCCGCCGCGGTTGTCGATCCAGAACTTCGCCTGATCGGCCTTCTTTACCGCGTCGATGATCGCGCCGCGCCCCTCCGGCGTGTCGCCGCCGGCGCCGGTGACGGCGGAAACCGCATATCTGTCCGGCGCCATCCGGAATACCCTGTCGGCGTAGATTCCGCGCTCTTCGGCTTCGACCTGCGCCGCGAAGCCGGTAACGAGTTCGAGTGCCCAAGCCCTGCGGAGATCGGACGCCCAAGCGATCTGCTTTTCGGTGCCCCGCAGCTTCGGGAGGGCTCCCAGGACGCGTCTCTGCTCCTGGTCACGGATGTCGTTGCTGCGCGCCAACTCCATGCGACGACGGAGGACCTCGGCGAACTGGTCGGCCCACAACAACTCGCGCTGCTCGTCGAATTCCTTCCGTTCGAGCAGTCGCGGCGCGCCGAAGGTCGACAGCCAGAAGTCGGCGGCCTTCGAGGAACCGATGGCGATTCGCTGGAGCGCATAGAGCGCGTCCGCCTCGAGGCGGTATCCCACGCTCCCGGAACGTCCTGAATTGGATCGGGAATCCTCAGACCACGGGATTCGTTGCGTCTTCTCGTAGCCGGTGGCCTTCAGGATCGTGCCGGGGCCGATGGCGCCGCCGGAGACGATCTGACACCGGAGCATCAGATTCTCGTCGAGGACGGCGCGTCCGATTGCGAGGGTGGAGGGAGTGTCGTCGATGCTCATTTGTCGCCTCTAACAGCCAGGGCGTCGCCTCGGCTTTCTGAGACAGAATGTAAGGCATTCGATAAGCGAATGCAATAGCGATCCTCGAAAAAATATTTGCTATTGAAATTAGCCTGCTCCCGTGCCACCTTTCATAACTGGAAAGCCATATGTTCGAAGGGGATGGAGTCGTGGACGACGGAAAGAAGGACGAAAAGAAGAAGGAGGCCATCAGGGGGATCGGCGAGGCCTTCTTCGGCCAGCGATGGGCGCCAGCGATGGGCGAGGCGATCGGCTATTCCGCGCAGTATCTGAATGGCGTCATGGCCGGGAAATATCCGGTCTCTGACGATCTCGTGCGGAAGTTGATGGCGTGGGTGAAGAAGTCTGGGTTGCCGATGATGAAGGAGCGCTACAAGGCGCTCTACGCGCATCAGGTGACGCTCGCGGTGCTCGACGCGGAAAAGAAGATCGACGAGGATCTCGAAATGGACATCGATATGGAACCGCGCATGTAGCCGTGCGCGGAGTCATGGAATCGGTGTGCCGATCCTTGCGGCGGAATATTCCGACCCGCGCCATCTTCATCCTTCTCGGGATCGTCGGGATCCTCGGCGCCGCCGACGCCCGCCAGTCCCGCAGCGGGCGCGCTCGGGAGGCCTTTCGCCGCGCCAACCCGTGTCCGTCCACCGGGCTGACCACCGGCCCGTGTCCTGACTACGTCATCGACCACGACGAGCCGCTGTGCGCCGGCGGCGAGGACGCGCCGGGAAACATGCGGTGGCAGGAGGAGGCCGAGGCGGCGGAGAAGGACGGGCTGGAGCGGGCCGTCTGTAGGGCGATGAGGGCGGAGTAGGGATGCTAAAGCAGTGTTCCCTGCGTCCCCTCGGTTTCCGCCTTCGCCTTCTTCAACGACTCCGTGAATCCGAAGGGAACCTGGGGGCGCCGGTCGTCGATTATGTCGGCGGCGGTGAGGATCTGGATGCGGGGGAATTTCCGTCCGCCGGTCTCGTAGAAGCCGGCGGCGGCCGCCTCCTTCTGCATTTCCCGTGTCGGCGGCTTGAGCGTGAGAAAGATCCCGAGCGCCGCTTTCTCGCGTTCCATAGTGCCCTTGAGATCGCGGATGTCGCCGGATTTGATGCCGCCGCCCTTCACGCTGATGATCGCGAACTGGGGCTGGCGATCGGCGTCGCGGAAATGCAGATAGCCGTCGATGCCGCGATCCATGCCTTTCTTGCCGCCCTTGTAGGGCTGGCCGCCGATGGTGGCGACGATCCATTTCTGGAATTCGTGCTTGTCGCGCTCGGCGAGATCCCTGGCGCCGTCGGCGTCGGTCGGAACGCCGAACACGTCGTATTTGAGGCCGGGGAACGCCTCCTTCATCCGTCTTTCGATCAGCGCGACGGCGAGATGGGTGACGTCGATGCCGATCCATTCCCTTCCGAGCTTCTGGGCGGCGTGTATCGTCGTCCCGCACCCGCAGAAGGGATCGAGAATGACGTCGCCTGGATTGGACGATGCTGAAATGATGCGCTCGAGCAGTGCGACGGGTTTCTGAGTCGGATAGCCGAGCCGTTCCGAAGCCTGAGCCTGAACGGGAACGATGTCGGTCCACACGTCGTCGATCGGGTTCCCCTCCTGCTCGTCGAGGTATCTCTTCAACGATGGAACCTGACCCGGCTTGTTTTGCACGACAATCCCGTCGTCGTAGGCCTGCTGCATTCTGTCTTTCGTCCAACGCCAAACGCGGGTTACGCCGAGGAATTCGTAGGTCAGATTCGGTCTGTTCTTGTTCGGGTTGGTCAGGTCGGCCAGCCGGTAGACGCGTCCGTCGGCATCCTTGAACTTGTAGAATTGCCGAACATATTCTGGATCATGCGCGGTGTATTGGGCGTTCCACGTCCACTTGTCCGAGCGAGTGTATCGCAGGATCACATCGTGGTTGCGCGCGAACCTCGTGAACGCCAGTCCCTTGGCATTCTGCCTTTTCCATATGATCTCGTTCCCGAAGTTTGTCGGATCGAAGATCGCATCCAAGATCGATTTCAGGTAGTGGCTCGCCGTCGGATCGCAGTGGAGGTAGAGCGACCCCATCGGCTTCAGGACGCGGTGCAGTTCGATCAGGCGCACGGCCATCATGGCGAGGTAGGCCATCATGTCGTTCTCGCCGAGCGCGGAACGCATCGCCCGGATCATCGTTGCCGCCTCCGAATGATTGCTCCGCATCACTTCTTCGAAGGCTAATTCGGCGGATTCGTTCCAATGCCATGTATCATCGAACGCCTCGATCTGCGCCTGCGACCTTTCGCCCGACGGCGTCGAGAAAAGGACGTTATAGCCGGCGTTCGAATTGAACGGAGGGTCGAGGTAGACGAGATCGACGGACTCGTCCTTGATCGACTCGCGCAGGACGCCGAGGTTGTCGCCATAATAGAGCCTGTTGGTCATTTTTTATCTGCGTCGAACAGGGAGCCCTGAGCCTTCGGATCGGAAGGCACGAATTTGATGAGGTCGACGATCTTGTATGACTGCTTTCCCGTTCTTCCCATGGCGTCCTTCGGCGTCGCAATCTCCAACATGACATGATAGGCGTCGTTGACCATGGAGCCGCCGCGTTCAATGGCGCTCTGCGCGATCCCCGTCTCCGTGATGTCGGCATAGATCGTATCTGCCCCGAACCGGAAGCGCCACTTTTCGGCCTTCGCATCGAAAACAGGACCGTAGACGCTGAGCCACGCCGGTATTGTTTGGACGTCGGGAGGGTTGTCGGCAGCCTCGTTCAATCCCGACAGACAGGAGGCGAGAATGGCCTGCGTCTGATCGGGCGTGATCCCGTCGATCAATTGACCTCCATCCCGAAACTCCACGCGATCGAATCCATCCTGTCCGATCGGTGTAAAGGCGTCCCTCGTCGCCTTCAGCGCCCTCGGATTGACCGATAGATTGTATACGGCGTTGTGGACGGTGATCGGGTTGTTGTTGTCGCCCTCGATATGCACCTTGACCAGCCCTGAACGCGTCTGGTCGAGAACCTCGGTCTTGGCGACCTTCCGCCCTTTTTTAAGCGTCAGGTAGGTGATGTAGGAGACGCCGGCGGTGGCGGCGACGGCCCCCGTCTCGGGCTTTAGAATTCCGATCATTTCAAGGATTTTCTTGGCAGTCGCTATCGGGTCGTCACCAAGAAGAGTCTTGATCTGCTCCAAATATCCAAGAACAACCTCGAAATTGATATTGAAGCACTTATGCTCGAAGTCGGATACGACAAGAACCTTGGCCGTCGCATTTTTCCCGTTTATCTCGGAGTTGCTTTCACGAATCAGCTTTCCGAATGCCAAGAGAGCGGGAGCGAGCGCCTCGACATCTATCGAGTGGTCGTCCGAGCGGTCAATTCCGCTGTAAGCGATTGAAAACGTCTGCCGGCTCATTTTCTCGACGGTCTCTAAATCCGACATCATAAACCCCGTGAAACACGGAGCTTGTAGCACATCATAAGGCGGTTGATTAGAGCATCGTCCGAGCATGGCGATTCAATAAAGCGGGACGGATTCCCATATCTCGAGCGGAGCGCTGATCGGCATTGAGCGGCGCGAGCGGCTGGGAGGGGATCGTGGCGCTGTCGATGGATCTTCGCGAGAAGGTGATGAAGGCGATCCGGTGCGGGATGTCGCGACGACAGGCGGCCGCACGGTTCGATATCGGTCCGGCGACCGCCGTGCGCTGGGCCAAGCGCGTCGAGATCACCGGCGAGGTGGCGCCGGGCAAGATGGGCGGCGACCGCCGCTCGCAGCGCATAGAGGCGCACGCCGATTTCATCCTCGCGCAGATAAAGGACAAGCCCGACACGACGGTCATGGAGCTGCGCGACAAGATCCGGGAGAGCCATGGCCTCGCCGTAGGCTATGGGACGGTGTGGCGGTTCCTCGCGCGCCATGGGATCACGCGGAAGAAGAAGACAGGCCATGCCGCGGAGCAGGACAGGGAGGACGTCGCCGAGGCCCGCGAGGAATGGTTCGAGGGCGAGCTCGATCTCGACCCGGAAAAGCTCGTTTTCCTCGACGAGACGAGCGTCTCGACGAACATGGCGCGGCGCTTCGGCCGGGCGCCGCGCGGGGAGCGTTGCCGGGCGTCGGTCCCATTTGGACACCGGGAGACGACGACGCTGATCGCGGCGCTGCGCGTCGATCGCATCGACGCGCCGATGATGATCGACGGCGCGCTCGATGGACGCTCGTTCCTGGCCTATGTCGAGCAGGTTCTGGCGCCGACGCTCTGCGCAGAAGAGATCGTGGTGCTGGACAATGTGTGCACCCATAAGGTCGTGGGCGTGCGGGAGGCGATCGAAGCGAAAGGCGCGAAGGTCCTTTATCTTCCGCCGTATTCGCCGGACTTCAATCCGATCGAAAAATCCTTCTCGAAGATCAAGTCGGTTCTCCAGCGCATCGCGGCGCGCACTGTCGATGCGCTCGACGCGGCGGTCGCCCTGGCCCTGCGAAGCGTCACGCCGAGCGAATGCGCGAATTACTTCGCGGCGTCCGGCTATGATGCAGCTTGATCGGATTCCGCTCTAGTGCCGGGCTTGCGCCGTGATCGGCATCACGCCGCCACGGCCCACGACAAATCCCGCAGCAGCGCGTCGGCCTTCCCGTGCAGGTCGTCCACCGTCCCGTCGTTGACGATCTCCAGATCGTGCGGGAACGCCTGCTCCTCGGACGCGTGGTCGTCGTTTGCAGCGAGACCGGGGCGCACGACGTTGACGATCCACGCCGATCCCGTCGCCTTCATCGCCTCGACTTCCTCGATATATCGGCAGTCGTCAACGAGGATGCGGCGGCCGGCGCCCTCGTTCGTCGTCAGCTCAAGGTGGTCGAACCAGGCCGCCGACCAGAACCGCTTGTCGATCAGATCGCGGCTTCCCTCGGTTCCCCACTTCTGCATGACCCAGCGCGGCGTCTTGTCGAAGAGTTCCCACACCGGAACCTCCTTGAGGTCGCCTTCGATCATGCGCTCGATGCGATCCTCGGCGACGCCCCGATACCGCAGGTAGACGCGCAGCATTTCCTTGCCCGGCGCGAACATCTTCTGCCGAACGAACCCGTGGCGCGCGACCAGATAGTCGGCGACGGTGGACTTGCCGCTGTTCTTCTTGCCTTTGAAACCGATGACGATCACGCGGTTGCTCCTTCACGCCGCCCAATACGGCGCCACGTTGCGCCAGAGCCAGTCGTCGTACGCATCATGGTCATGCAGGCCGCCGCCGATGAAGGCTTCTGGAATGCTCTTTGCCGCATCACGGATCATTCTGTTCGACCAGGAGATGAAGCCGAACATCCGCCCGCACGGCATCCTTTCCTTGTCGAACGCGCGTTGCTCGGCGTCGGATCTTCCCTGCGAAACGCAGTAGGCGAGCCAGCGCGGATTCAGTTCGACAGTCACGCCGCGTCCCTCTTCGTATAAGGCTGCGGAATTCCATTCGGCGGCCTGCCATCGACATCCGCCGTGAACTGGACGCCCCGAAGAAATCCATGATAGCCGTTGACCAAAATCGACGGCGACACCGTGATGTCCGGAAGCTCTCCGACGACCACCCACCCGTTGCCGTTGCTGCTCTTGCGATCGATCTCCCATTGCTCGCCATTTGGACAGACGACGCAGATCGGCGCCCGCTTGTCCGCCCAATCCTTCCAATAGTAATCGGACAGGAACTCGCTTCCCCTTGGAAGGCATCCCGATCCGTCTGGATGCCAATACCAGGGCTGATACCATGCCATTCCCGGCGTCAGAATGCGCGGATCGTTGCGCCAGAAGCCGTTCTTCACGGCGTCGTCGTTGATCTCCTCGAACTCTTCCGGCGTCAGAACGCGGGTGATTTTGATGGTCATGTCCTGCTCCATTTGGCCGAGAAATCGTCGATGACCGCAGCGACGTCGGAGGCTGCCGGCTCGTCCACCTCGTCCACGAATCCGCCATCCATCATCGCTGCCCGGTCGCATTGCTGCTGGCGCTTGATCGCCTCTTCGCGGGTCTCGGCGCAGTCCTCGCAGCACAGGGACCGCTTGTCGCCGATGTAGCGGGATCCGCAGACATCGCAGGCGCACAGATAATTGCCCGGCGCATAGCCGTGGAATGGATAGGTGCGCCCCGGCGTCGGATCACGCTCTTTCCAGTGGATCGTCATGCCTCGATCTCCGGAAACAGCTTCGCGTAGTGGCTGTCGTTCTCGTCCACGCTTGCGCCGTTGTTCGGTTCGTCGACCCATTCGACGGCGCGGACGAACTCGAAGACGCCGTGCGGGTCGGTGTCTCCGTCGTCGATGATGCACTCCACCGGGATGAAGTTCGTCGGGCACTGGTGGGATTCGTAGCGAAAGCGCCAGTCGTCCTCCGTCATCGGCGACTTGTCTGGCCTGCGGATCTCGTTGCCGGCGATCACGAAATAAAGCGGCTTGTCGCGTGGAGGCAGCATCAGCAGGACGGCGTGCTTGACGGATTGCTCGTAATTGAGCTTCAGGTCGATGTCGGTCTCCGACTTGACCGTGCCCGAGAACGATTGCCCGCAGTGCTTGCAATACCAAGGGCCGAATGCACGGGGAAGTCTCTCGTCGAACAGGTGCGACACAAGATGCTCGCCTTTGCCGCAGTTCGGACATGAGACGTAGGTTTTGGTCGAGAGATGCGCCTTCATTTCCCCGCTCCCGTATTCAAGACGACGCCGATCAGTCTTCAGGATTCCCTGCGATTCACGCCTGTTCCCGTTTTCGGAAGAGGCGGGCGCGAGCCTGGAGGAGTGGAATATCCGCCGACCTCCTGCGGGGTGATCGACGTTCCGCTCTTTTCGATGATGGCGGAAATGATGCGGTCGATCTCCGAGTTGATCTCCGCGTTCTGCTCCGCCGTCAGGTAGTCCTTCCAGATGTGCATTTCAGTCCTTCCTGTCCCGGTCCAGCGCGTTGGCGAGATTGGTCAGGCCACTGTCGATGCTCTCGCCGAGTTCCTTCAGGCCGTTGCCGACCAGCCAGCCCAACGCGGCGAGCCCGAGTGCGATGATGACGGCGATGTCTTCGGTCATCGTTCGAACCTCACTCCACCACGAACACGTCGTCGGGATTCAGGAGGCCGGTGATCTCGTTCACTGTCTCTCTCGACGCCCATTCCTCGATCCAGCCGATCCGGCGCTTGACGACGACATCTCCGGACCGAGTCTGAATGGCCTGCTTCAGGAAACCGAGATTTAAGACGGAAGATTTCACATATTCCGCGTAGCGATCGTACGTGAAAAACGCCGACCCGTTGGCGAGGATTGCATAGCCGCTCGACTTGCCGACCTTTCCACCGGGAACGGATGGGCTTCCAGACTCCAGGAGGAATGCGGATCCATCCACCGCCGGCTCGAGCAATTCCAGCAGAGTGTCGATGCCCGTCCATGGAGCTTCGCCGACGACCAGCGTGCCCGGCGTCGCCTTCATCAGGAAGGCGATCTGGTCGGCTGTCGCGCGTTCGTAGCGCAGCGTGGATCCCGCCTCGAACTGGGAGCCGCCGTTTTCCCGCGCCCATGTCTTCGCGTCGTCGCATCCATGGAACGACGGCGGAAAACAGATCGGTGCGATGAGATGCGGATGTTTCGATTCCGACTTGAACGGCCTGCCGACTTGATCGCGTTCGACGACGATGTAGGAGACCTCGTCGCCTTCGTTGTCGGGGATCACCGACGGATAGGCGCCGACCTCCATCGGAATCCAGGTATTCGCGTCGATCCACGGAATGTGCTTGCCTTCGGTGGACATATTGGATTCCTTCTTCAGATGCGACTGCGCGCTCGCCACATGTTCCTCTTCGCTCTTCCGACTATTCGCAGGATAGCCCTGAGCTTTGATCATGCGACCGGGATTGCGAAACGCCTTCCGGCTACGCTCCGCCGCATCCGAATAGAGCTTCTTGATCTCTTCGAATTCCTCTCTCATCTCGCCCCCACCTTCCTCTTGCCGTCCTCCGTCCGCAGCATGTGCGCCATCATCAAACACGACCCCGCCGTCGTGGCCGCGACATAGACGGCTCCCGCGACGGCGATCTGCCACCACGACCCGGCCTCGACGGCCTTCCAGATGGTTCCCCACAGCAGGATCTGCATGACGAACCAGACGCCGTTCGACGCCACCGACCACTTCGCGTGATGAAGGACGTCGCCGCTGTTGCGCGAACGCGATACCGCCGTGAACGCCATGTTCTGCACGAAGGCGACGGCGGCGAGACCGAGCATGGTGGCGATGAAATTCAATCCTCGACCCTCCAATCCGAGAACGTCAGCCGTCCAAAGGGATTCTCGACTTCAACGGCCCACTCGGGAATCTCCGGTGGATCGCCTGTCATGCCGCCGTCCCAGAATTTCGAGATCGCTTCGCAGATCGCCGCGAACTCTCTGCCGCGACCGACCGGGATGACATAGGTGCGGTCGTCCCCGTCGCCGGCGAGACGATATCTGACGATTTCGGTCGGCTCCGGAGACATGGGCGCCTTCAAACGCCCGATCCGTTCGGCGATAGCCCGCGCCAGCTCCATGATGCCGCCGGAGAAGGACGGCGCCGAAACGATTTCGTTGCAGCCGTAGCGAAGCATGGCGTTAACGCCGTCCACTTCGCCGGCGCGGAAATCGGTGCGGAAGCCGATGACGTGCTTCCCGAGCCCGATCGCGAAGCCGACTTCGACGCAGGTTCCCGAGTCGGCGTCGGGCCCGTCCAGGTTCGCCAGCACCAGATCGCACTCACGGACATGCTCGAAACAGTCGGCGGCGACGGCCTCGAGATCGGGAAGCAGGGCGTCCGAGGCCTCCTGCGGCAGCACGAATTCGACCTCCGGCAGGAGACGCGCCAGGGCGTCCCGCAGATCGGAATTGAAGATCCGCTCGGCGGCGGTGAACAACGGCCCGGCCATGTAGACGCGAAGTATTGAAGTCTTGGCGCTCATTTCGATTCCCCGAATTCGTCGATGATCCGATCCGGAAACGTCTCGACGATCCGCGCCATTTCGACGTCCAGCCAGCCGCTATAGTGCGGATCGACGAACAGCACCGGCTTGCCGGCTCGCTCGAATTCCTCGATCTCGATGCCGACGCCCTTCGACGTTTCCCACGTCTTCAGCATCACGACGACCAGCGACGCCGCGGCGTCCATCAGCGGACGATCCAGCGGGATCCAGATGTCGTGCGAGAACGGATCGATGCCGGCTCCGAATGCGACGCCATGGCTGTGGACGACAGGCGAGAACACCGGGACGCCGTTCCGCAGAAAGAAGCCGGCGACGCGCTTCATTTCCCAGTCGGCGGCGTGAAGCCCGTTCGGATGCTTCGAATACGGCGACGCAAGATAATGATAGCCTCCGTCCTTCGGCAGGACTTTGACGATCTGATCCATCGTCAGTGGATTTTCTCGGGTGCCTATCAACGACAGGGGCATGTCATCTGCTCGCGTAGAACGCCAGGGCGCTCAGGGAGAAAACTACAAGAATCGCCAGGGTGTCTCGACGGGGATCCGTTCGCACGACAAACAGCAGCGGACCGAGAATGATCAGCAACGGAATGAACAACAGCAGTTGCAGCGGATTCCGTTTGAAACCGTCGAACGCCTCACGAACATCATCGACCGCGTCAGGCGATGACGCCAAATACATGACGTCCACCGGCACGAAAGCCGCCATCGCGAATATGAGTGTGGTGAGCGTAAAGCCGACGGTGAGATAGAACTGGATCACGGCGTGCAACATGGATCACCCCTCCTGCGAAACCGGTCCGACGCCGACCAGAATCGGCGGATGGACGTTCCCGAGAATTTCGACATGCACCGAGGCGCCGGCATTCAGCGCCGCGAGTTCGTCCTGCGTCGGCAGCCACGCGGTCGTCATCGTCGGCGTGGCCGGTCCGTTGACGGTGCAGTTGATCGAGCCGTCGCGGATCGGAAGGCCGAGATAGCCCTGCGATTTCCCGACGACGCGCGTCGCGCCTTCGATGCGCCCGATCTGCATCAGGTATTCCTCTTGGCCAAGCGCGGCTCGTGAAACCATGCGGAGTGAATAATTCCGGCATGGAACCACTCGACCTCGATCAAGAGGTGTCCGCGCCAGGTGAAACCGCTGACCACGGCCACGATGGATTTGTCTCCGTCGATGATGACCTTGTCGCCGAGTTCGAATTCGCTCGCGATCTGCATTCAGGAATTCCCCTCGAGGCTCTCGATCAGCGCCCTGGCAGCGTCGCGATGCGTGACGACGGGATCCTTCGGCTTCACACCGAACAGCGCCTTGATCGCCCGCCTGAAGAAGCCACCGCCGTCCTCGTGGATGTCCTGGCCCTTGGCGAGCTCGCCGTTGAAGGCGTGGATCTCGTCCCAGCCGATGCGATCCAGGGCGTTCTCGAGGGCGACCCTCTCGTTGTCGTCTCCCGCGATGAGCCCGCGCTTCACGAGGTCGTCGGTGATGACCTTCGCGTCGGCCAAGGTGCCGGCGAAATGACGGCTGACCCAGATGCGCCTGGCGACGATTTCCGTGTTGTTCGGCATGTTTTGTCACCCTCTTCAAAAAGGACGACGACGCGTGTCGCGCCGTCGATGACTCCGATACGATTACGCGGCCTTCGGGCCGGTGATGTGCTTCACGGTGCGGTAGACGGCGTCCTCGACGTGGCGGAAGGCCAGCGTCAGCGACGCGCTTCCCGTTCTCTCCGAGGCCGGATCCGTGCCGCCGGCTTCCGCGATGAGCGCGAAGAATTCCTCGCCCTTCAGCTTCACGCGATCGACGAGATCCTTCTCGCCGTCCGTCAGCGGACGATAGACGCTGCGGAACGCGCCGCCGGCGACGCTCCCTGTCGTCGATGCCTGCGGAGAGGCGTCGGTTGCGCGGCGGTCGTCGGTCGATTTGTATGCTTCGGACATTTTCGGATTCCTTGTCTGCGTCGACGTGCGCTTTTCAATTCGCGACGAATCAACGGGTGAATCCTCGCCGTGAAAATGCAAAGCGATTTTTTAGGCGTCCGCGATGTCCGAGAAGACGTCGTCTCCGGCCATCTTCGCGGCGACGACAAGATCGGCGAGAGAGCATCCGTCGGCGGCGTATCCGCATTCGAAGGATACCGTCTCGTCGTCCCCCGAGACGACGCCTGCGACGAGGCCGATGATCTCGCCGTTGCGCGCCCGCTTCAGGAGATCCTGAAGGAATATGACGACCTCGCCTGCGGTATCCTGCCGTCCGCCCCGCAGCGCGACGACCTTGCGTTCCTCCGTCATGCCGCTGCCCTCCGTTGTGTCCGCTTCCGCCCGCTCGCGAAGGCGCGACCGTCGTGGATGAAGCAGATCCCCGTCTGGCCGTTCGGATAGACCGCGACGAACGACTGAGACCACGACGACGGGCCGCGAGCGTATTTCGGCATCATCTGTTGAATCGTGCCGCCGCTGGCGACGCCCTGCCGCTTGAACGCCGTGTGCGTATGTCCATGCGCTACCTTCTCGGCCAACTTCATGAAGGACACCGAGGATCCCCGAGATCCGTTCGGGCCGTTGTCGCCGTGCCAGCCGCATTCGACGCCTGCGAGAGCGAACCCCTCGTCGGCGAGAATGAATTCGACGCCGTCCAGATCGACGCCGGCGCGGCGGATGGCCCATTCCCAGATGCTGAAGCGTTCCTTCGCCTTGATTGCTCGCAGCATCCGCAGGTTCGCCTCGAGATGAAGCTCGGCGTTCTGCGGGTCCGTCCGCCAATCCGTCTCGCGAAGCCATCTGGAGAATGCGAGATCGTGATTGGACTCGATGGCGTGGACGGCAAGGAAGTTCCTCCGCAACGACGACAGGAAATCCGCCGCCTGCCGAAAGCAATGCTCGACGCGCCGACCGTCCCTTTCGACCTCGAACGCATGCCAGGGATCGTTGCGGGTGTGGTGGTTGCGCGCATAGAAGTCGGTCGTGTCGTGCGAGAAGACGTGCGCCGGCTGGAGACGGTCGATGGCGACCTGCACGGCCTCCACCGCGTCGGTGTCGACGTGCTCCACATGGGTGTCGCCGAGCGACATGCCCGCGATCCGATTTCCGGTCGTGACGACGCCCCGATCGACGACGACATCGTAGACCTGTAGGCGGCCGTCGGCGGGATCGCAGTGGACATGCTGCGAATAGACGTATCCGTCCGCGTCGACCTCGATCAGCAGCGCGCCGATGACGTGGTGGAATGACGCCTTGTAGCCGGCCTTGAGCGGAACGTAGTTGTGGCATGTGACCACGCCGGTCGTCATCGCGACGACGGGAACCTTTTCGGGCGAGCGCGGAATGCTTTCGAGTTCCTGCTTGGGATGCGAGAACACGGTGGACTTCCCGCGCCCGTATGTCAGCAAGCCCGAAAGAGGACGTTCCGCCGTGGGAATGATGTTCACCTCGGCGCAGTGGACGATCGTTTCCGAGAGTTCGAGGCGATCCTTGGTCAGCCACTGTTCGAGGTTCGACGAATAGGGGCGGACGCGGACGTTCTTCTTCTTCACGCGCTCGTCCATGCCGCGTCCGCCGAAAATCGCGGAATACCAGTCGCGATTGTAGGTGAACTTGCCGACGCGGAATTCGGCGCCGAGGAATTGCGAGAGCGCCAGGAGATTCACCAGCGCCGGTCCGTGCGCGGGCGTCTCGTTCTGCGCCGCCGTCAGCAGCCACCGCTTCACGCCGTCGGGGCGGCGCGCGGCGATTGCGGGCGCGTCGTGGAGAAACGGGCCGCTCCATCCCGCCGGAAACACGACGCCGGGATCGTATTGCGCCGCCTTGTTCCTTCCTTCGCCGACGACATCCATGCCGCCGTAGTGAATCCAGCCCTCGCGGGTCTGCTCGCACCAGTCGAGTTCGGAATTCGACGGGAAGTCGATCTCCTCCTCGTCGGCTGCGGACGGAGGCTCGTTGTCCTGATCGGCGATGGCGGAAATCGTGCAATTGTCGTAGCCGACGACTCGCGGCGCCGACGGCGGATCGGCAGGAGCGACCGGATCCACGGTCGGCGGCAGCGGCAAATCGTCGTCGTCGGCTTCGGGCGGCGGTGGAAAATCGGGCTCGGGTTCCGCCGGCGCGACGGGTTTTGGCGTCGGGATCGGTTCGTCGTCCTCGCCGATCATGGAATCCAGCAGCGCGCCGTAGTCGTCATCGAGCGTCGCCTTCTTGATCCATTCCTGGACGGTGCTGCGAGGGACGCCGGTGCGCTTCGCGATGGCGTGCTTCGAGACGCCTTCGACATGCAGCTTGAGAACGAGACTGCGCTGTTTTTCAGTTCTCATGCCCGATCCATTGTTCGATGAAGCCGAAACGCCTTCAGGAAGTCGGCTTCCTGCCCAGGCTGGACGACCGGCAGTGGAAGGCCCGTGCAGGCGTGGCCGTCGATCACAGGCACGAAGACGACGCCGCGCCTGTCGATGACGGCGAGATAGGAATCCCCGTCGCCGCCGATCTGCCCGGTCCTTCGAAAGGTCGTCCGCAGATCCAGCGCGGCATTCCCCTCGATGTGCAGCGCCTTCCGCCCCAGCACCTTCTGGCGTTCGATGGCGACGGGAACCGGGAAGCATTGGATCTCGTCGGCGTGCGCGAATTCCGCGTAGTTGCAGGCGACGATCATGGCGAGGATGGCGGCGAGCATCAGTCTCGGATGGCCGAGGAGATAGAGCAGGACGACGATGCCGAGAAAGGCGATGAACACGGGCCAGTAAGCGTCCTGCATGATCGCCTCCCTCTATTTCCTTGGCCTCACAGTGATCACCGACTTCCGCCGGGGATCGAGCACGTAGAGGAATCCGTCGGGCGCCTTGACGCCGGTCGCCCCCAGGGACGTCCCCGTTGCGACCGTCTCGGCGATCTCCTTTCGGAAAGCCTCGACATCGACGCCTTTCACGCGCTCCAGCCATCTGACGAGCGCGTGATCGGTGACGATGGTCGTCGCCTTCGGCATGGCGTCATGCGACCTTTTCGAGGCGGGAGAACGTGATCTTGCCGCCGAAACCATCGCGGGAGACGATTTCGAGGACGGTCGAATGGTCCCTCCCGATATCGAACACGCGCGAGATCGCGTAGCCGCCGTCGAACCGCTCGGACAGCCACTGCGAGAACTCCTCCGACCCGACGTCGGGAGGAATCCGCGATTTCGCGTCGGCGAGCTCGTCCTCCAGTTCGGCGACGCGGCTTCTCAGTGCGACGAGTTCATTGGACGGCGCCGAAGTTTTGAAGGCCGCCACCGGTTCCAGAGCCGGCTCTTCGGCGGCCACGAAGGAGAGCGGTTCCACCGAGGCGTCGGAAGTCGTGGACGCGTCGGCGACGACCGGTGCATCCGTGGAATCCGTCGCCGGTGCGGGAGCCGTAGCGACGGGAGCCGGCGCGTCCTCCGTGGAAGCCACGGGCGCGGGAACTGGGACGTCGACCGTCAGCTTCAATGCCGGCTGTGCGGGCGCAGCATCGTCCACAGGCGTCTTCGCCGACACGAATTGCAGCGGCGCCAGATCGGCGAGTTCCTGAAGGGGAGATGTGGTCGTGTTGTCTGTCATGATGATCCTCACTTGGTAAGATGGTCGAAGGTGTATTTGACTGCGGCGCCCAGCGCGGCAAACGCGCCGGCTCCCGCGGTTTTGCCGACCCAGCCGGCAACCTTGACGCCGCCGCGCGCTTCGGCTGCGGCGAGCTTTATCGCCGCGACGTCCTTCTCGATCACTTCGAGCCTTGCGACGAAGTCGCGAAGCTTCTCCGAGTCCGTCTCGTTGGCAGCGTCGTGCTCGAGGGTTTCGATTCTCTTCTCGAGCTTGTCGACCTCCGACTTCATCGCCGTGTTGTTGGTGGCGATATCGGAGCGCATCGATTCCACACTCTTGTGAAGCTGGGTCAGCGTCATTTCCAGCTTCGCGAACATGGTTGAACGTTCTCCCATTCTGTCGATGAGGTTCTTGTTTTCGGCGCGCAGTTCCTCAACTGCCTTGTTCAATTGGGAGACCGCTTCATCCACCTTTCCGATGACGAATGAGTTGGCATCGACGGTCGGGCGTATTCCAAAGAGATCGAGAAGACTCACTTGCCACCTCCGCCGAGAACCGCTTCGCCCTCGATCAACCTCGCCTTCGCATCGTTGCGGCGGAAGCAGATGTCGTATGAGCGCACGATCCGCGCCGACCATTCCGCCATTTCGCCTTCCGTGGCGCCGACCTTCGGTTTCGGACGCTCAGGGCAATCCATTTTCAACTTCGCGGCGCGGGCGGCGTCGGCGATGCGCGGAACGGGAACATCGGGCGGCGGCAGCACCACCAAATCATGCGCGCAGCCCGAAAGCGCGACGGCGCAGATGCCGGTGACGGAGACCTTCTTCAGTGTGAGAGAGACCTTCACTTGCAGTCTCCTCTTGCGGCGCAGACGAGGAACGCAGGCGCCTTGCGGTCGCGCTCGGCCTTTGGAGCCTTGCCCAATACCGACAGCGCCGCCTGCAATTGCGCGTTGGCTTCGCGTTCGACGGCGGCGTCCTTCGCGGCCTCCTCCTGCGCGGCGGCGATATCCGCCCGCGCCTTGGCGTCCGCGTCGTTCCTCGCTTTTGCGACGAGCTTCGAATTGGCGTCGTTGATCGCCGCGATCTCGGTCTTCCGCTTGGCGTCGGCGGAATCGAACCCGTGCTGCCATCCCGCGCCGAACGACGCCGTGCCGACGCCGATGGCGACGGCCGCCGCGATGCCGGCCTGCTTGAACCCCGGCGGCAGATAGACGAAGGACGCCGCGGCGCCGCCGACGCCGGCGAGAAGTCCGAAGCTTCCGAACAGCGCCCCGATCATGCTTCCTCTCCGTAAGAGCCGACGAGAGCGGTGAACCAGCCGACGACCGCGCCGGCGGCAAATGCGAGCGTCGCCTCGGGAGCCGCGACCAGCCCCGCGACGACAAGGATTACGAAGGAGGCGTCGCCGAGCTTCCACATGGCGATCAGACTCCGTATTCCACCGAGTGCCGACGGCGTTCCAGGACGACGATTCCCACGGCGGCGACGATCACGACAATCGCCACGACCCATGGTCCCAGGCCCGACGCCAGCGTCCATGCAGCCGACGCCGTGTCCTTCGCCTGATTGGCCGTATCGATGACCGTCTGCGCGTTGTCGGTGATCGCCTTCGTCGCGGTCGTCACGCCGACCACGCCGCTGGCGATGGAGCCGATAGCCGTCTTCGACTTCAGCAAGCTCTTGCCGGTCGCTCCGGAGTCGAGATCGACTGCGGCGTCGTCCTTCACCGGCGACTCCGCAGGAACGGGCGTCGTATCGTCCGTTGACGCTGGAGTCTCGGCGGGCGCAGCGGGAGCGAAGACGATCGGCTTCGCGGACGGCTGTTCCTCGGCCTGCTTCAGCGCGTCGAGGAAGGATTCGGCGTAGCCGGCGATGAGCTTCGCCCGATCCGTGCCGTTGATGATGTGTCTCGCGCCTTCGTAGTCCCGATGCTCGTCCGAGATGTAATCCGACAGCTTCCTGCCGGTGTAGGAACCGTGGATCATCCCGTAGAAGGCCAGGATGGCGGAATATTTCGGCTGCATCAACAGCGCGGGGCTCGCCTCGAAGTCCACCTTCTCGCCGAGGATTTCCGCGATGATCAGCGACGCGACATGCGCGTTGCGGCGCCCCGTGTTCTGGACGTAGCCCATGCCGGGGAATTTCGAGCCGTCGCCGGGATGCACATTGCCGAGACGTTTCGCGACTTCAGGACGCGATCCCCGAATGTCGTACATCTTCGTGTAGTAGGCGTTGCCGCCCTTTTCCTTAACCGGCCGCATCGCGGCGCCGGTCTCGTGAAAGATCGTCGCCAGCACGTATGCCAGTTCGTATATCCCGACCTTGGGGAACCGCTGCTCGCGCACGTCGAGCAGGAAATTGATCCCGTCGATCTGCGCCTGCCCGATGCGCCCGGCGAACAGGGCGCGCTTTATCCGCCCGATGAAATAGTTTCTGTTCATGACGTTGCCCTTTCCTTCGCTGCGCGCCTTGCGAGCGCCTTCGTCGCCCGCTCGGCTTTCGCCGCGGCCTTCCTGATTTCCGCGAGACGTTCCTGTTCGGCGAGACGGACCTCCGTCGCGACCAGAAGAATCGCGGCGTCCACTTCGTCGTTCGTCTTTCCGACCGTCTCGGGAATGAGAGTTCTCGCCCGGCGCTCGACCTCGGGCTTCGATCCGCCGCCGTATCCGAGAGCGAGCTTGCGCGCTGTCGAAGGCATGATCTCGCAGAGCGGAGTCGCCCCTTTGCGCTGCGCGCCCGCCCTGGCGATGGCGTGATATGAGCGAAGCGTCGTCGAGCCCTTTCCGCGCCCGAAGTCCTTCTCGATGGAAACGACATCGCATCCGGACTCGTCGATCAGATCCGCGACGATCTTTTCCAGTTCGACGAGATGCGCCGGGACGTATCTCAGGCCTTCCTTGCCGAGAACGAACGCTCGCGTGACGATGCGACCGTCGCCATCACGCCACGCGGCGCCCATGACGCGTGCGAGATCGAGAGCAAGGATCTTTCGAGAAGAATTCGACATGATTCGACAGGTGAATCACGCGTGCGAAAATTCAAAATGGTTTTTCGGATGGACGGATGAACTTGACGGATGCAAGGCATGGATTCACAATGTCTTTCAGCCGCGTTTTCTCCGTCGTTCGTGCCCGGAACCTCGAAGAAATGGCCCGTTCCAAACGCAAAAATCGATGACGCGCAAAGCGCAATACTGGTGACCGATGAGTCTTGCCGGAGACGACGACAGCGATACAGCCGCGTCCGAAGAAGGATTTCGCGGCTTCGACTTCTCGAAAGCAACCGTCGTTCGCTCGCATGTGAGCGAAGACTCGCGCGCGCGTTCTCCCAACGAGCGCATGTACAGTCTTGGCGAAGTACAATTCGGAACCGCCGGCCCGGCGATGGTCGCCAAAGGCTGGTCCGTGCTGCCGCAGGAGCACGTCGACGGTCGCGGCACGGCCCGCGTCGGCGGCTATTCCATAAAGTGGCGTCCGTATCAGACGGTCCGCCCGACCGACGCCGAAATCCGCGACTGGGCGTTGATGGCGCCCGGCTCCAACGTCGCCATCGTCCTCGGCGCCGCGTCCGGACACGCATTCGCCCTCGATATCGACATAGACGACGACGTCGCATCGCGGAAAATCCAGACTCTCGCGGCGCAATATCTCGGAAGGACGCCGTTCCAGCGCGTCGGACGCGCCCCGCGCATCGTCCTCTTCTATCGCCACGCGGACGGCGAACGACTCCGCAAGGTCAGCCGCAAATACGTCGACATCGGCGCGGTCGAGGTTCTCGGCGACGGTTCGATGGTCACCGCCTACGGGCGGCATCACAAGACCGGTTCATATTTCCAATGGATGGCCGAGGGCCGTCCGTCCATGCACGGCCCCGAGACGGCGCCCCTGATATCGCAGGACGCGCTCGACGCATTCTTCGAGGCGCTGGACCGCGAATACACGCCGATCGACGACGGGCGGCGTGCGCGGGCGAAGGCGTTCCATGAACGTCCCGCGGTCGTCGGGGATCTGGTCGTCCCGGTCGGTGCCGATCGCGTTTCCGGCGTGCAATACATCGACGGCAAGGCGGTGGACGGGCGCGAGACGCTCCTCAACTGGATCGCGGCCAGATTTGCGACCCACAATCCCGACGCCGGCCTCGAGGCCCTCCACTCATCCGTCGTCCAGGTCTTCCGCGATCACGCCAGGATCGAAGGCAAGTGGGAGACGTCGCTGGTCGACATGGCGCGGGAGCGCGTGCTTTCCGCCAAGCAGGCCGTCGCAGAGGGACGGCTGACGGCGAAGAGAATCTATCGAGCCGAGGACGGCAGCGTGTATGCGCCGGCGCGCATCGAACCGGAGCCCGCCGGTCCCGATCCCGATATCAAGGCATTGGCGCCGGCGAAGAGAAAGCCGCTCGAAGTCCTGGCGATGACGAAGCCCGATCCCGACAAGGCGGCGCGGCGCGCCCTCCTCGAGGACCGGTCGCAGGTGACGGAGGCGACGTCGAAATCCGTCGTGAAGGCGATCCGAGATTGGCTCGGCGAAGTCAGAAAAAAACGAGTCCGAGCCGACGACGTGATCCTGAAGGCTCCGACCGGCGCGGGAAAGACGTCCGCATTCGTTCGCATCGTCGGCGAGGAAATCGCGAACAACGGACGGATCGGCGGCCCGATCGTGATGATGATGCCGAGCTATCAGAACATAGAGGAAGCCGTCTCACGCGCTCCGCCGGGCCTTCGGACGCAGGTCTACATGGGGAAGGTCCGCGCCGGCTGCGCCCGCGCCGAGGAGCTCGAGCTTCTGACGCAGGCCGGCGTCGGCACGGCGGGGCTGTGCGAGGCGAAGGACGACCAGGGCGAGCCCGTCTACTGCCCGCATTTCGTCGGCTGCCCGGCCCTGGATCAGCGCCGGCGTCTGCATCTGGCCGACGTCGTCTTCATGCCGATGGCGTTTCTGGACAAGAATCTGCCCAAGGAACTCAAAAAGTCGATGAAGGCGCTGGTCATCGACGAGCGGTGCTTCGGCCAGTTCGTCGATGCGAAGACCTTCGCCGCGGCCGTGCTGGATATCGGGCGTCCCGATCCCTACGACACGAAGACGGAGCAGCGGAAGGCAAAGGAAGCCGGCGTCGTCCTGCCGGCGCCCGAGGAGCATTCGATGGCCAGAGAGAAGGCCGTGGGCATCGCGATGAAGGCGCTGCGGGCGGGCAGGGACGTCGCACGCGCATTCCTCGACGCCTCCGACGGCGAGATGCTGCTCGATTCCGTGCGCCGCGTCATGGCGCGGGCCGACATCACCTACAGCCTTGTGCGCCCGGACCTCACGCGCAAGGGCGTCGAGGAGATCGCATCTCAGCCGAAGCTGACGGGGCTATGGGCGGAAAAGAGGTTCTGGGCGATCGTCGATGATCGCCATCAAAAGCTGAAATCCGACCGCTTCAGCGAGCAATTGCAGCGGCAAGGCGGCGGCAAAGCCGAATTCACGCGGTCCGCCAAGGGCGACACGGACGCCAGAATTCAACTGCTGAAGGACGGATCCGACGAATACATCCGCGTGTCGTGGCGGTCGAAGACGAATTTTCCCGCCGTCCCGACGATGCTCCTGGACGCCTCGGCGGCGCCCGAGATCGCGGGAAAGGTGTTCAACAAGAATTTTCGCGTCATCGATATCGACGCGCCTTTGCATCTGCGGACGATCGGCGTCATCGATCAGGTCTATTCGGACACGGCCCTCATTCCCGAAAAACATCCCGACGAGGACGGCAAGCGCGAGCGGGCGGCGAAGAACCTCTATGCCGTCCGCACGGCGATCTCGTCCATCTGCGGCGTCTTCGGCAACGACCGCGTGATCGTCGGCTCGACGAAGAAGGTCCGCGAGTCGATGCACCGCAACTGGAGGCCTCCGGACAATCTCGACTCCGTCCATTTCGGCGCCCTGCGCGGGCTGGATTTCGCCAAGCACCACGGCGTCGCCGTCTGCATCGGGCGCATGGAGCTCGGCCCGCGAGCCATCGACGGCATCGTTGGCGCGCTGACATACGACGACGAGATCCCCGAGACGCCGATCGACTATCTCGGAACCGGCTGCGATCATGAAGGCAACCCGCTGCCGGTGAACATGTCCGAGCGGACCTACCCGCTGCGCGACGGGCGCGACGTCACCGTTCGGATTCCGCGCTGCGCCGGCAGGTGGGCGGAATTGGTCCAGCGTCAATACCGCGAGGAGGAGACCCGACAGTTCATTGGACGACTGCGCCCGGTCTACCGGGAAGGCAAGGCGCCGCTGGCGATCATCATGTCGTCCGTCATTCCCGAGGGCGTGATCCTCGACGACGTGATGACGCTCGACGATCTGCGGGTCCACTACCAGGGCTGGGAGGCCGTCCGCCGCACCGGTCTCGCCGACGCGCATCGGTCATGCGTCGAGACGCTGGATATCGTGGACGCGACGATCATGTCGCGGTTTATGCGCGAAATCTCGGAGTGCGGCGCGGATCGGGGGCTGATGGAGTTCGAGTATCGCCTGGAAGGCCAGGATCGGATCCGCCGCATCCGCGCTCCGATGTTCGTGCCGCACGAACGGCTGGAATGGGCGCTGCGGAGGGCGCACGACGGCTTGGTCTATCTCGAGGACGGAACTAAGGCGCCCGCGAGGCTGGCGGCGGGCGTCACCATCGTCTCGGGAAAGGCGGACATGTCGCTGGCGTTGCCGAAGAAGCCCGACGCCATGGACCTCTCGTTCGGGACGCCGGAGAATCGGGCCTACGCCGAGGATTATGAGTTCCATCAGGCGTTGGCTACAATGTGGGACGAGATCCTGAAATTCGGATTCAAGCGCGAAGACCGGAAATATCCGCTGCGGATCACCAGCAAGGAAACGATGAAGGAAGAGACGCGAAAGGAGCGTCTCGTCGATCTCGGGGTGAGGATGCTGTTCGAGCGGAGGCCGGGGTGATCAGGCGGCGAGGGAAATGCGGCGCCGCTCACACCAATTCCGCTGCCGCGATGAAGAAAGCGTCGACCGCCGCGCTGTCCATCCCGAACGCCGTTGCCGCCGCGATCAGCACGGGGCTCTGACGTTCGATGGCGCTTGCATACGTCCACCAGTCGTCGGCTTCTGGATTCGCGCTCAAATAGGCCTGCACGCTCGACCAGATGCCGAGTGCCTTGCTCTGTCTGACGAACTGCAATCTCGTGATGCTCTGCGGGACATAGACGCCGCCGGCAGGGCGCAGGACGACGGCTCCTTCCGGAGGCGCGCCGCCCGGCTGCGCGTTGTAGCTGTCAGGAACGGAGACGACGGCCTTTCCGGAATAGTCGGACGCCGCGAGGACGGTTTCGATCTGTCCGTCGGCGTGTGCGGCAAAGATGCTTCCCGTAGAGTCAATGATGAGAATCACGGTCCGCCCTCACGAATAGATCGCCGACGCATTGTTCCCGAACGTGCCGCGTGTCGGACTGCACGTTCCGATGTTCGCTATATAGCCGTTTCCTTCGGCTATGCAGTTGTTCCATGCCTGCATTCCTCCCGATGTTCCTCCTATTTTATAGGAAACCGCCGCTTCAATGTATATTTCGGACAGGACATTCAGATTTACTCCCCATTGGCAATTGATCGCCGCCATGCGCTGATCCGTGACGCGGAATCTGGCAAGTCGGTAGATATCGACGCCCCATCCCGTCAGGCCGCTCCCAGCCGGGGCGAACGACGACAAAACCGCCCATCCGTCGAATGTCGCGCCCTGATCCAGAAATATTCCCGATCCGCAAAATGACGCGTACAGACCGGATACTCCGACCCGCCCGCCGTGCGCGACATAAAGCGCCATCGCGGATCCATTTGTGCTGAACCCATAAATACCGACATTCGATATGTTCGCGACCGCATCCTTTCCGTCGATCGTCAAACCGGATGTCCCGGCGGTCGGAACTCCCTGCTGAATTATCATGAAATCGGTCAGCGACTTGACATTGCGTCCGACGAACTGAACTCCGTACTGAGTATAAAGTATCGATGTCCACGTGATCGCCGTTCCGGTCAGCGATGACTGCGCGGCGAGGGATGTTCCGGTCTGAACGCGAACCTGGACGGTTATCGTGTTGGCCCCAGAATTCACGGCGGTGATAGGCCACAAACCGTTGAGGTTAGCCCAATAGCCCGCGGCTCCGTTGATGACGGATAAGCCGACGTATTGACCGACCACGAATCCGGTCACGGATGCGAGCGTGAATGTGACATTATATGTCGTGCCCGAGACCAGTGTGGCGGAACCGCAGGAAACCAGCGTCGTCGTCGTGCTCGGAGCGCCTTGAATGATGATGTTCGAGAAGTCGCCGTCCGTAAAATTATAGTCGGCCACACTCGTCGCCGTATAGGAAGCGGCTGAAAGCTGAACGGTGACCGTGACGCCATTGGCGGTCGTATATCTCAGCGCTTTCGCGATGGCCGCCACCAGCCACGCGTTCGAACCAGAGCCACCAGTTTCGGTGATCGTGATGTTGTTCGTCGCCATCGTCGCCTGCTGCCACGACGACCCGTTCCAACGCATGTAGCAGCCGAGCAATGTCGACCACAGGAACTGCGTCGCCACCGCCGGCGCCGGCGTCGTCGCGTCGATATCGACGGATGCCGTCGTGACGCCGAAATACGGCGCGTTGTCCGACCCCAAGCCGAGCAGATTCCCCGCGTCGGTCGACAGGGCGACCTCGACGAGGTTGCTCGCGACCTTGAGCGATTTCCCGATGAGGAGGGCGAGCGGATTCGCCACGTCTTATCCCCCGATCTCGACGACGTAGGAGACGCCGACGGCGGGCGCATTGCCGAAGGTGACGGCGATTTGGTTCGAATTGATCGCCTGATTGGCGATCTCGTATTCGTTCCCGCTCGAATCTCGCAGCGTCAGGTCGGGATTCGAATTGGCGAGATTGTGCGTCAATGTAAAAACGGTGGTCGCGCCGTCGCCGGTGATCGTCCCGGCCCATCGCGATTTGATCTTCGTCCTGTCCACCGCCAGCGCGCCGCCGCCGCTGGTCAGCCCGTATCCGAAGATGACGCTGATGATCGTGCCGGTGATCGAGATCGTCGAGCCGTCGCCGACATATGTGTTCAATTTGAAGGTCTGCGTCCACGCGACCGAGGTGACGCCGGGCGTGATCGGGCCGCTCGTGGTCACGCGGAAAATCGCGCCGCCGTAGGCCGTGCCTTCGTTGACGAGGACGTCCGTACCCTCGATGAGCTGGCCGACGCTGTTGTTGTCGGTGGCGACCGTCCATGCGCCGGCGGCGGCGACGTGGATGAGGTTCTCCGCCCCGGCGGTCTGCCCGACGCAGAGAACGCGGTCGCCTGCATCGATGGAGATCCCGTCGATGGTCGGCAGCCCGGAAAGCACGATGTTCGACGCGGCGACGACGCGGACCGGCGACTTCACGGCGGTCTGGCCGGCGATGGCGGCGGCGATGGCGGAATCCATCTGCCCCTTGTTCACCGCGTCGCCGGAATTCGTGCCGGTCGCAACATTCGTGATCTTCTGCCCGTTGAGATTCAGCGCGGCGACGGCGGCGGCGAAGGAATCCAAAGTGTAGGCCTTCACCACCGTGGCGAGATCGCTGATCGTCGAGGCCGTCTGCGTGCCGGTGTGGTTTACGCGCGCGAGCGGGTTCGTCGCGAGAGCCGCGATCTGGATCGAGCCGTCCGCGAGTTGGTTCGCATCGAGCGGACGCCATGCGGAGCCGTTCCACACATAGCCGCTCTTGGTCGTCGAATTGTAGTAGACCTGCCCTTCGACCGGGCCTGCCGGCGCGGCCGAAAGCTTGTGCAATATCCCGTTGAGGATCTGATTGAGATGGAGGTCGATGTCGGAGAGAAAATTCTTGGCCGCCATGGCGACATCCTCAGTTCAGATAGGCCTTGCCGTTGACTGCGGCGTTGAATTCGACGCGGACATTATTGGCGTCCACGTATGAGACCGTCCCTTCGAAGACGGCGCCGAACGGATCGACCGTGGTCACGCCGGGGAAGCGACCGAGGTTGTGCGCGATCGCCCAGATGTTCGACGCCGATGCTTGGTCCCATGTGAACGTCGTCGCGTCCCTGCCGGGAAGTCCCTGCGGCCCGTCCGCGCCCGGCGGCCCGACGAAGAACTGCTCGAGCATCAGCATCTGCGGCTCGGGATCCTGCGTGCCGATGCCGATCCATGGCAGGTCGTCGGAGAGGACGAGCGTGGTGCCGCCCGAGACGCACCCGGTTTCGAGCACGATCTCCGGCAGGTCGTCGGTCAGGATGATCGCTTGATCTGTCAAAGCGTCGTCCTCACCTCGATGTCGTTCTTCGCCGTCACGGCGACCGCACCGACGAAGCGAAGTCGCAGGATCAGCGTCAACGGATTCACGCGGTCTTTCGCCGGCCAGTTGGCGGTGTCCTCGCGGTCCGCTGTGAGGTGCAGCAGATACTGCGTCTTGCCGCCTGCGGTCGTGCCGTCCACCGGCGAAATCGTCGCGGAAATGCCGCCGGCGTTGGGAATCGCCTTGCCGCGATCGTCGAGAAAGTCGAGCTCGACCGTCCATGCATATGTCGGCAGCGTCACCGTCCCCGACCAGCCGAAGCTGTCGTTGACGCGCTGTTTCAAGACGACGTTTTTAGGACTGCATGCCAAAGACGCGACTCCCGCTCACCCGGCGATTCTAGTCGCCGTCGAAGGAAGCCGCATTCCGTGCGTCGGATACTCAGGCGTTCGACGGCCACGCAAAGGCGTCGATCTGTGCGGTCGTCGTGATCGTGCCGGCGGCGATCTGAGCCTTGACGGCGATGCCTGCCGCGAATGCCGCTTGGCGGAATGCGGCGGCAGCATTCGCGATGATGGCGACCTGCGTCGCGTTGATCGTGAGGCCGCCGAGAACGGCGTCGTCCCATTCCGTCGTGAACGCGGAGTTCTGCGCCGCGAGCAGATAGAGACCCTGATAGTCGCTGTTGTTCTGCGCCTGCGTGGCGACCTTGATATTCTGCGACGGCTGTCCCGCCGCCGCTATGTTCACCGTGATGCCCGATGCGGCCACGCGGTCGCGCTTGGAGTCCGTATAGGCGATCAAGGCGTCCTTTGTCGGCGCCGGCGCGACATAGGGCGCGGTCGTTCCCGTCGCGGCGTCGTAGGTCAGCGTCGTGAAGTTCGCCCGCAGCGCATCGTATACGGCGCGGGTGATGGCCACGGCGCCGGCGGGGATGTTCGAATTCAAGCCCTGAAGGAAGAAGGCGCGGGCGCGCTTGTCGTCGCCGAGCAGGACGTAGGCCTGGGCGGTCGGGAGCGAATTGGCGGCGATGGTGTCCATGACGTCCTTACTTTCCGATGGCGAAGACGAATGCGGCGACGGTGGTCGTGTCGGTCGCGCCGCCGCCCATCCATTGATTGATGATGTTCGCGCCGTATTGGTCGTAGTCCACGAGCTGGATGGCGCGATCGGCGACGGTGGACGCCGCCGCGTTCACGGTGACGGGGAAGGCGGCGTAGCAGGCCTCGTTGAACGACGTCGGCCACGGGATGTATTGCGTCGGATCGACGCCGGGTCCCGCGCCGCCGGCATGCGTCATGTCCGGACCCTTGATCCATTGCAGCAGGTAGCCGTTCGGCAGGAGGATGGAACCCGAGCCGGCGCCGCCCGAGGATTCCCATCGACCGGGAACCGCAGGATTGACGAGCTTGGCGACGCCGTTGTCCATGATGAACAGCGCCGAGCCGCCGACGTCCCCGGACGAGATCGGGAATCCGTCGAAGCGCTGGATCGGGATGTAGGCGCCGCCGGGAACGAATTGCAGGCGCGGCGTGTCGCCGACGGCCCATGTTGGAATCTGAATCGAAAGCGATACGAGAGAGCCGTGAGGCGGCGCGTTCGAACCGGTGTCGTGAAACGCTGGCGACAGTCCGCCGATCGGCGTCCCATCGGTCAGGCTTCCGGGAATCGTGCCGCTAAAGATCCTTGGCGCGCCGAACGACGGAATGAACGGCGCGTTCGGATAAACTTTGATGTCCGCCAGTCCGCCGCCCGTCGAATAGCTCGAGATCTCCGTCTGCCCGTGAGAGACGCGGATCAGCCACAGTCCGGCATAGCCCACGTCGGGAGTCGGCGCGACCTCGGATCCCGAAGCCGCCGCCGCTCCCGCCTTGAGGTTCACGACGCAGAGTCCCTTGCGCGTCGTCGGCTGCGCGACGCCGGTGCCGCCGGGCCCGGAGAACGGCATCTGCGGGTTGGCGTGGTTGACGTAGGAAACGACAAACGAGTCCGTATCGAGGTTCTGATAGGTCGCCTGGATCAGGAAATATTGCGCGTATCCCGCCGTCGCCGGCGGCGTGATCGGCAGCGTCACGGCATCGGCGAGGATGCCCTGCTTGATCGTCGTGTGCGCGTCGGTGTTGCCGGAAATTCCGAAATCCGAGGAGTCGACGGCCTCCTGGACATAGATCTCGCCGGGGGAGACGACGACACTGAGGCTCGCGGGCGTCGTCGGCGCGCATTGCAGGCCGGCGACGACGGGCTTGAAGGATTCCTTGAGCGGAACGCCGGTGGACGATCCCATGCCGTCGTCGCGAACGCCGAACAGCGCCCTGGCGAGCGAGCCGAGCCCGATCAGCCCGAATTTGGCGTTGTCGAGGATTGCGCGCGCCGGCAGTTGCTGACCGGGATAGACTACTTTTCTGTCCGACATGCGTTCTCTACTCCAGCGCCGTCCACGCGACGGTTCCCGTCGGGCGCGTGTGTTCTATCGCGTCATAAATATCGGCATCCGTCAGTCCGGAGCCAGCAGCGTCAGGGATAGTCCCGAGCGTGTAGCCGCCGATTTCCCAGCCGTCGCCGAGGCCGATCCAGCCGTCCCATCGAGACGTCAGTTCGGCGCCGAGGATCGCTTCGTCGTAGACGAGACCGTTCGCGTCGCAGTAGTTCCTCGGATAGGAGACGCCGATAAAGCGCTGGAACCAAGTCCCTAAAATCCCTTCCAGCGAGCAGCCGATCGCGCAGGTGATGGTCCCGTCTCCCGGCGCGTTTGCCGCGATCCAGTCGGTGAAGTCGAACTTCAGGTTCGTGTCGGGCGCGCCGGGGCCGGTGGGATTGTTCGTCGAAACTGTGCAGAACGCACCAGCGACGGCATTCAGCGCCGCGATCAGATCGTTGAGCGTCGCCGTCTTCGGCAGCGTGATAATCCCCGAGTCGGCGAGAATGGTCCCCTTGTCGATATAGATTCCGTTGCCGGTGTTGAAATTGATGATCGGAACGTTGCGCGCGATGACGATGCGGAACGAAATCGTTTCGGATGTCACGATATGGAAGAGCGGGGACTCTCCGGATTCTCCAACCACCTTGAGTGCGTGGCTCGTCCGCCCACTAGAGAAGTCGATGCTGATCGTATGGCTCCACGACGATATGACGCTGTCGCCGGTCAGGCATCCGAAGGCCGGATACTGTTCATAGAGTTGCGGCGACGAATTGGCGTCGACGAGCGTCGCCGGGAACATGACGACAGGCGAATCGTATTCCGCCGCCAAGCCTCCCACCCACGCCTCGCCGGTCGTCGGCTGGCGCGGGACGTCCATCAGGCACTGGTAGGGCAGGGACGTCTCGCCGAGCGGCGAATAGTCCAGATAGAATCCCGCGTCGAGGCCGCCTGAAAAATTTGCGTCCCAAAGCTCGAAGATTGTCGGCGTCTTCCCCGTCAGGTCGGTCAGCATCTTCTTCATGCCGGCCTTGGTGACGCGCTCGCGCAGGATCTCGGCCTTCACGCGCGTTCGGAAAGAGTCGTCCGACTGGTCCTTTCGGCGCATGACGCGCGTTCCGAGAAAGTCGTAGGCCGCGAGATCGAGCCAGACGCCGGTGGCCGTCGAAATGCGGCTCTGCGCCTTCGCATCGACTATCTGGTCCCAGACGTAGCGGAACGCCGTCGCCGGCATTGACAGCACGGCGTCGAGACCCGGCGCGACGTCGGGAAACCATCCCTTGGGGAGATGGCTCCGCAGCCGAAGCATCATGTCGTCGAAGTCGCCGACCGCCATGTCAGGACACCGTGATCTGGGTTGCGCGGTTGCATTTGATCGTCACCTTGGGCGACGCCGCTATCGACGCCGCGTCGCCGTCCAGCCCGTTGAGCGTGACGCCGTGCGCGTAGGAGACGCCGGGAATCGCGAGCGCCCACGCATAGAGCAACCCGAACTCCAGACCCTTGCCCAGGCCGAGCGCGTTTATGTTCGCGGATACGGCGTCGGCGACCGCGGCGCGGACGGTCGGGGCGTCGTAGCCCGACAAGACGCCGATGTTGAGATTGACGACGGCGGCTTGGACGGTCGGCGCGACCACGGTGAAACGCACCGTCATCGGACGCACCGAATCCACGGCGGTTGCGATGCGTCCGAGGAATTCCGACGAAGGCGCGCCCGTCCCGTCGTCGGCGACGACATAGAAGAACCCCGGCGACCACACGCCGTCGACGGAATAGTTCTCGACGGGCGCGTATTGGACGGAGACGCCGATGGCCGCGATGGCCGCCGAAAGCCCATAGAGGTCGCCGCGCGACAGGCCGAGAATATAGCCTTGGAAGCGGGTGCGGAAGGCGTCGTCGGATTCCGCGTTGGCGCCGTTGGCGAAAGCGTTGACGTTGACGACCTGATCGACGCCGGAAACGGCGGTGGCGACCTGCGAGATCGCGCCGGCTACGACGTTGTAGGACGTCCCGACATCGGCGGCCGCCACAGGGACGTCGATCGATCCGACGTTCACCGGAAACAGGAAGCCGCCGAGCGTGGCCGACCAGTTGGCGTTGGTGGTGTCGGCGACGACGGTAAACCGCAGCGAGCCGTCCGACGTCTGGACGACGGTTCCGACGGGCACGACCGGCTGCGATGCGCCTGCGGAAAAGCGCGTGAACGTGACGATGCCGGTCGCCGCTACGCCGGGAATGCGCGTCAGATCGAAGTCCGCCATCCACGTGTCGAGATCGGTGGACGTCGAGGTGGCGGCGCGCGTCGTCAGCAGCAGCTTCGAGATCTGTGCCTGAAGCCACAGCGCGATGCCTGCGATGGATTCCGCGAAGGCGCGCAGGATCGAGCCGACCGAGAAGTCGAGCAGCTTCCCCGCCGAGGCCTGCGCGGCGGCGGCCTGATCGCTGACGATCTGATCGAAGGTCTTCAGATTGAGCTTCATTTCGCCACGTCGAATGAGAGGAATCTCTGGTCGCCGGTGTCGGCGTCCCAGTATGTTACGTCGCAACGGACCCCGTTGAGGATACCGGTGACGGATACGTCGGGTACCGGCGTCGAGGCGACGGCAGCCTCCTTGCGGATCTGCGACATGACGGCGGATTGGATTTCGAAATAGTCCTCGGCCAGTCCGATCTGCTGCGGAACGCCGGCGCCGTAGTCTCCGTGCCACACATAGCCCCGCACCGCCGTCATCAGGCGGCGGATGATGCGCTGATGCCCGAGATCGGAGCCGTCCACGGTCGCGAGATCGTTCGAAGGCCCGAACGAAAGATCCTCGCCGAAGACGTGATTCAGGTCGGCCATCAGGTCATCCCTTCGTGAATAGCTGCGTGGAGTTCGATCCGTCGGCGAGCTTGACAGGCTTGATCGCGTCCGTTCCGCCGACCAGAACCTTGCCGCCCGCCATGTGCGTCTCGAAGCCCGTCTCGTCCTTGTGGACGATGCCCGAGGCGGTGAGCGTCGTCTGCGCGCCGGTGTGGTGCTTCACCGTCAGGTCGCCGTTCTGCGCCATGTGGACCTCGGAGCCGTCCTTGCCGCGCCATTTGCCTTCGCCGGCCTGCAATCCCATCGCGGCGTCGGCATCGGAATGGAGGAAATGCAGGACGTGCCAGGAATCCGGATCCCCCTCGGCGCCCATCAAAAGAGCCTGGTCGCCGACGTTCGGGGCGACGGAAAATCCGAAGCCGTTGCCGGCCGCCATGACGCCGACATGGACCCAGCCGGTCTGGACGCCCTCGGGTTGCAGCAGGAATTTCCCGCTGTGCGTGGCGGCGTCCCACGACGTCATGACGCCGTAGCGCGGCTTCAGGACGGCGCTGCGGATGGCCGTGTGAATCTCCCGGCGGATGGCGTTCCAGAGTCCCTCGAAATGCATCACAGCCCCGTCGGTCTCTTGGGCGGCAGGGGAGCCTTGGTGCTCTTCGGCGCCGCCCTGGTCTTTCCGCCGCCGCCCTTGCGGCCCGGCTTGGTGTTCTTGGCGTCGATCGTCATCCGCAGCCCGTCGCCGATCGAATAGTTCACGGTGTCGATGTAGTAGATGTGGTCGAAGCCGCCGGTTCCCCTCAGTTCGAGGCGCTTCGACGGGTTGCAGTCCAGGTCGCCGGGCATGTCGAGACTGATCGTGATCTCGTGCCGCGCATGCTTCCTGGCGTTCTTGCGGGCGCGCCTGTCGGCCTTGTGCTGCGACAGGTTCGCGACGCGCTCGTGATATTCCAGCGCGTCCTTGTCGTCGTCGCCGGCGATCTCGTGCTTGCCGTGGACGACCTTCTTCGATTTCGAATGCCACGAATGGGTGTGGCAGCGCACGGCCTTCCCGGCGCCGAGGTGGCGCGTGATCTTGAGGTCGATGAAGTCGGCGAAGGCGGCGTGCACGGGGCTGGGAGCCTTGTAGTTGACGACATAGACGTCGTCGTTGTCGTCGTCCGCCTCCTTGAAATACAGCGTGTCGCCGTCCAGCCACGCGTTGACGCCTTCCTCCTCTGCGAGCTTCTGGATGACGCCCCATTCGGTGTCGGAGTCGGTGATCTTGACGTTGTCGAGGTGGTGCATCTTGCCGGCCTGATCGTCCTGCGACGTGTCCTCCACGTCGTCGGTGACGAAATTCCAGCCGTGGCGGTCGGCGATGTCCTTGACGACCTCCGTCGGCTTGCGGTTGTGCCACTGCTCGTTGGACTTCGCGTTCAAGGCTTTCCTGTCGGACGACCTCGCCGAGATCGAGACGCGCTGCGACGCGAATTTCAGATCGAGGCTGTCGAGCGGGGCGGACACCATCCGCTTGGTCTGCTTGCCGTCGGAGACAAACAGCGAGCATTTGGATTTCGAAGTCAGCGCCGCCCAGAACGCCGTGTCGGCGTCGCCGTAGTGCAACGGAAGTTCGGCGGAAAAATTGTTCGACGCGGCGAGCTTCGATATGGCGCAGGACGCCGAGACGACGGGAATGCTTACGCCGTCGATCTCCACGTAGGCCCAGATCTTTCGCGCGGTTTCAGTCGAGAATGCCGCCATTGGACGCCTTGCCCGTCGGTGGAATCGTCAGCGTGACGGTCCCCCGTATCATCGGATCGACGCAGCCGCCGGCGGTGAGGCCGTTGACGATGCCGGGATTCGCCTGGGCGATCCGATACCACTGCGTCGCGTCGCCCAGATATTGCAGCGCGACGTCGTAGAGCGACACGTTGCTGACGGATACCCGCTTTGCGGGAACGGGAGTCTGGATCGTCATTGCGCGGCGCCCGTCAGGTTGATCGCCGCCCGTGTCATCAGATTCGCGATGCCGCCGGCGTCGATGGATTCGTCGTGATAGCCGTCGAGCGCGACGAGATTCGCCGCGATCTCCGCCGGGTTGCCGCCGGGGGAGGCGATGATGGCCGACGCGGCGGACTGGGCCGCGACGAATGCCGACGACGCCTCGGATGCAATGGACGTCGCCTGCGACGCCAGGGAGACGACGGTGGACGTCGCCGCCATCGCCAACGGGCCGACGGCTTCCAGGGCGGTCGAGAGCGAATTCACGCCGTCGAGGATATTCTGGCCCACATTCGTGAGCTTCGACGCCGCGTCGAGGTCGGACTGCACGAGGGACTCCGCCGGCGCGGGCGGAACGAACACCGTGTTGGAGTCGTAGACCACGACAACCGTGATCCTGTATTCGATCTCCTGCATTCGCAGATAGTCGAACGTGAAATCCGAGATCACGACCTCGTAATACAGGCCGCCCCACCGCAACTGGAAGACCTCGCCCCCCTTCCGCATCCGGTCGAGCGTCTGCGCCCGCTTCAGCGCGTCGATACCGCGAAAGCGTCCATCCCACGACAGATCGGCATTGTCGGCGCCCATCGCATCGACGACCCGCAGGCCGCCGATGAGCTGGGATTTCGCGATCGTCTGCTTGCCGCCGAGACCCGTGATCTTCGAGGGAATCTCGAATTCCTGGAAGACGAAGTTGCCGAGCTTCAGTTGGAATTGCGGTTCCATGGCGTCAGCCTCAATTGAACGCCGGCAGCGAGAAGTTGCCGTGGGAATCGTTAAACGACGGCGACAGCGGGTATGTGCCGCTGCGACCGATGTAGCTCGCCGCGACCTCGCCGATCTTCTGGCCGTCCACCTGCATGATGACCGTGGAAGACTGCTTGTCGGTCTGTGCCGGAGGAACGTAGCTTTGCTTCTGCTGTGCAGGCTCCGCTGCGCCGCCCATTGGAGTCCCGGCGTGCGGCCCAAAGAGCGGCGTCGTTCCCCACGACCAAAAGCTTCCGATGGCCTTCTTGATCAATTCCCCGATGCCGGCGATCGCGGCGGAAATCGCCGACGACACCATGCCTGGAAGACCGGCCATCTCCTTCATGAGGAAGCCGCCGAGATCGGCCATCATATTGAAGACGACGCCGGCCAGTCTCACCGCATATTGGCTTCCCTTGACGGAGAATGCGTAGAGGTCGTCCGTGAAGGAACCGAGCAACCATGGGAGAAACGATCCAGTGGCCCAAGCCTTCATGGATTCGAGCGCCTTTCCGAATCCTCCACTGGACGCCCATCCCTCGATGCCGGAGAATGCCGACTCGAAAAGTTTGCCAACGCCACCGAGGATCTTTGAACCGATGCCCTTGGCGGACGTCCAGACACCGGCCCAATCGATCGCATTGAACTTTGCGACGATAGAGTCCTTCAGCTTCGTGCCCCATTTTTCGGCCTTCGCCGCGAAGCCGCCGGTGGACGCAAATGCCTTGCCTCCTGTCCCGAAATAGGCTCCGAGAGCGACCATTCCAGCGATCAGCCATCCGGCGGGGCCGATGGCTGCCATCAACGCGCCTCCGATCATGATTCCGCCGAGCGCAACCAATCCGGCTCCGACGCCGACGAGGATCCTCATGATCTCCTTGACGGTCTCGGGATTCTGAATTGCCCACTGCGACACGTCACGCAGTCCCTCGGTGATCGGCTTGAGAATATGATTTACGAACGGGTTCACGAGCGCGACGCCAAAGGATTCCTCGAAATTCTCCCATTGGTCGTGGAGACGCTTGCGCCACATTGCCGGATCCTTCTCCATCTGCTCGCGCACGTTTTCGAGGTTGACCCCCGCGATCTTGTTGTGCTCCTTCTCGAGCTGGTGGAAGGTCTTCGGCATCAGCAGCTCGCCGAGGGCTCCGCCGAGGAGCTTATTGCCCTTGGAGATCTCCATGACGACCTGGAACATCTCCTTCGTGCTTTCGACGTTCACGCCCTTCTCGTCGTGGAGCATCTTGCGGAACTCGAAGGCCCAAAGCAGCGGGTCCTCTGTCGCCTCCTGCGAGTGCCACAGCGATCCGGGCTTGAAGCCCTTGAACTTGCCGTCGATCATCAGCCTGTCGGATTCTTTGTGAAGACCCCACTTCTCCTGGAAGTTCGCTTGCATCTCGCTAGACGAAGTGCCGCCGACGAGGTTCGATCCGATCGCATTCAGGGCCGTGCCGAGGCGTCCCTTCATCACGTTCGACATCGCGGGCAGTCCCTTGGTCAGGAAGTCGTCGCTATAGCCTCCGCGATAGAGCTGCGCCGACGACAGTGCCTGGAACATCATGGAGCCGTTGACTTGGCCGCGGAGACCGATGACGGTTTTCTTGAACTCCTCGCCGATGTCCTTCATTGCCTCGGGCGTGTTGCGCCCAGCAAGCTCGAATGCGCGGGCGAGGTCGGCAAGGTTCTTCGCGCTCCTCGCGTGGGATGTCTTATCGGTTCCAACGAAGTCGAAAGCCGTCTGCAAGTCGTTGAACACGGGAAGGATGAGCGTCGATTCATGCATGTCCTGGACGACATTGTTCAGGTCGTTCAGGTGAGTGATGTTGTCGGCGAGCGTCGTGTTCAGATTTCTGCCGGCCTCGGCATAAGCCGATGTCTTCGCGATCTGCATATCCATCGCCCGCGACGCGTCAGGCAGACTTGCGGCAAGGATATTCTGCGCGTGCGCGAGTTTTTCGCCAGCTTGCTCGAAGTGACCGGCCATCTTGAGCACGCCGGCGCCAACCGTCGCCACTCCGGCTCCGATTATGGCGGCGTTCCAACTGTGGAACCCTTTCTCGATCTTGCCTTCGAGCTGGTGGATGTGGCCCATCTGCGCGATGATACCGGCGAGCGCGCCGGCGGCATTTCCCGCCAGCGTCATCCTCATCCCGATCTCGTAGACCGATCCGCCGCTCATGGCTTAAAGCCCCAAGTCCTCGGCTTAGGCGGAACGTTCATCGTCGTCTGCATTCCCGCAGCCTTGCCTTCGTTGACGATGCCATGGAGATTTCGCCCGATCAGCGCCTCATAGACCGAGCGTCCGACGAGTTCGACGATTTCCTTCTCATGCCGCGCGGCGGCGATACCGAGGATTGGCCGAGGCGGAATTCTGGAGGTTCCGAGTTCCTGCCAGGTCGCCTTTGGATTGTTTGACCCAACCCATGCCTCGTTGCCCTTGATCTTGTATTCGTAGGACTCGGCGAGTTCACCTGTGCGCTTCAGCGGCGACGGAACCGGCCATCCGCCGGTTATCTTATCGTTGAGCGTGCGCTGCGCGAGCGGCGCCCATGTATTGAACGGCCCGGCGCCCGCCTGGTATTCGCCGGGCATCGACTTGGCCTCCTCAAGGATGATCTTGCATGCCGCTTCGAGCGCGACACGCTCCGCAGCGGGAAGCAGGTGCAAGACTCGGAGGAGTTCCTTGACGAATTCGGCGACGGAGAAGGACATCGTTCGCTCCTGCTATTCCTTCGGCCATCGCCTGTTGTCCCAGTCGTAGCTCTTGCCGGTCTCGAACTCCCCGTTGACGACGGTCCATGCGACCAGTTCGTGGTAGTCCATCTCCTCGGCTTCAGATTTCGGGACCCCGTTCCGCACGCAATAGGCGATCATGCGGAACTCGGGATCCTCTACGAGTTTTTTGCGGCTGCGGCGTCCCCTTCGGCCTCGACCATGAATGCGTCGCGATAAGCGATCGCGACCTCTTCCGCCGTGCCGTCCTCGTCGAAGCGCTCCATCAGAGCCTCGATCTGAAACGGGTTATTCGGAAACGGGAACGGCTCCTCTCCGACCTTGGAAATGGAGACGATGATGGCGGCAAGCGACAGATATGCCGCATTGGCGGCGAGATCGGACCCGAGAACCCGAAGGAACTGCATGCGACGGGCGCCGTTGATCTTGCGGATCGTGATCCTGCGACCGTTTTTCGACACGAACGTCCGTTCGGTTTTGCTCTCGGTCGCTTCGAACTGGGTAGCCATGTTTTTAAGACCTCGTTTCGGCGGACTCCACGTCCGCCATGTTTCAGTATGAACCGATCAGACCAGGCGTCTCTTCCTCGTCGCGGTGCCTTCCCACTTCATCGTCACCTTCTTCGCGCCGCTCCACGCGCCGAAGTCGGTCGGCTTGACTGCGACGCCGGTGTAGAGATACGTCGAGATGGAACCGTCCGGCTCGCGGATGATCTGCGTGATCGTTATGTTCTTCGGTGGAATTCCGCGGAAGTAGGATTCCTCGCGCGCCGCCACCCATCGCTCGAAGTTGGGCGAGTCGCGGTCGACGGTGAACGACAGCTTGTGGTTCTTCGGCATGTCCGCGGTGCGGCTGAGGCCGTCGATGCCATAGCTTTCGATCGTGTCGAACTGCGGTTTCGCGTCGAAATCCGTAAGGTTTCCGAAGCGCAGCGGAAGGCCCGTGAGCGGATCGGCGACGATCAGCGACGTGTCTACGCCGGTTGAAAAGACGCCATAGCCGGTATCGACTGCCATTTTACTGTTCCCTTCGATTACGCGCCGAAGCCGTTGGCGTCGGTGATCTGAACGGTCTGACCGGCTTCGAGGTCGACAACAAAGAAGCGGATGACGCTCAGATAGACGACCTTGACGTAGGCCTTCATCTGGCCGAGCACGACCAGCAGCGGATCATTGACGCTGTCGTCGATGACGACCTGCCACGCGACGCCGCCGTTCGAATCCCCGATGATCTTCGCGCTCTGGAGAGCGTGAAAATAGGAGTTCAGCGTCCCGGCGGCATGCTGGCGGACATCGGCGTCCTGAAGCTGTCCGACGTAGACGCCGCAGCCCTTGTCGATGGTGCGTGCGATCATGCCGGTCAGGCGCGGATAGTTGTCGCCGTTCACCGAAGCGTCCGAAGACGTGTTCAGTCCGCTCTGGAGCGAGAAATAGTTTCCGCCCGGCGAAGGCGACGCGATGACGTCGAGCCCGTTCGTGTTGATCAGCGAAATGTCGGCGAACGAATATCCGAGCCCGGAATCCGAACGCTGGGTCGCCACGACGCCCTTCAGTTGCTTGTTGAGGCCCGAATGCTGGGGCGACAGGACGCCGAAGAGTCCGAGCGTGAACGCCTGGGGCGACACCAGCCGCTTGGAGACGCCGTTGAAGGTGTCGTTCCAATAGACCCAGTCGCCGAGGAGCCGCTTGACCCACGGCGTGTCGATCCCGGCGGTGTGCAGGGCCGTGATGGCGTCCGTGATGTCCTCGGACGGCGCGCCGGTGGTGATCGCGTAGGATCCCTCGGAGATCGCGAACTCGGACTCGGCGGCCCAGGTCGTGGAATCCGTGTTGTCCGCCAGCGAGAAGGCCGCGATGCCGGTCTTTCTCAGGACGTAGAGGCCCGTGCGGACGAGGCCATCGACGCCGAGAAGCGTCGAAGAGGTCACTCCAGCCGCACCGTCGGTGCCGCCGGTGAAGGCGACGGAGAAATTCGCGGCGGGGGCGACGGCTCCGGAAAGGCCGACGATGTTGTCGAAGACCTCTCGCAGCGATCCAAGGACGACGGAGACGCGTATCGTGCCCGCCTTGGTGCCCTTGGTGAAGGACACGGACAGGGAGTTCCCGCGCACGCCGGTATAGCGGCCGTGAACCGTCAATTGCGGATTCCCGCCGACGGTCGCCACGGTAGCGACGACGAGATTGGACTTCCCGCGAATCTGCGACTGGCCGTTGTTGATCGCGTCGGCGATGGCCGCGACATATTTTGAATCGAGATTGGCGTTGACGATTCCGCCGGTCGTCGCGGCGGTGTCCGTGCCGTCGGTCACGCGCACGCCGAAAATGGCGGCGGCGCCCTGCTGCATGGCGACGGTCGCGTGCGTGGCGATGTCATTGTCGCGGAGCGCGACGTTGCCGAACGACGCCTGGATGTGCGCCGGCGATCCGAGAGGGACGGCCTGATTGACCGGTCCCCAGGACGCCACGCCGACGAGGCCGACATAGTTCGAAGGCACGCCGTTGAGAACCGTCTGCGGCGGCACGATGACGACATAGACGCCGGGCACCGAGAGCGACGTGGTGTTGAGGAGACCGTCCTGCGTGATCATTCAGTGTTTCCTTTGAATCCGTGGGACGGTCAGTTCGTCGGCGCGGCGGGTTCGGTCGGCGCCGGCTTCGGAATCTCGACGGGCTTCGGCGAATTGTCGGCCTTCGGGTCGACCGGCTTGGGCGTCGCGACCGGCACGACATCCCGCCGGTGCTTGGCGAGCGCGTCCGCCTCGTCGGCGGCGTCGACGACCTGTCCGGGCTTGTATTTTCCGAAATGTCCGATGACGACGAGCATGTCAGTGATCCGTGTTCGACGACGAAGAGCCGCCGATCTGCACGCCGACAATCACAGCGCTTTGCGCCCGTTTCAATTCGACGGTCGGATACTCGGCCCAATGCCGGAAGTCGCGGCGATAGACGCCGTCCAACTGCTCGGCGTCGACGTTCATCGTGCGGCTGTAGGTCCACTTGGCGTTCGTGCCGTCGACGAGCGGCAGCCACATCGGCGCGATCAGCGCGGGGCCGACGACGCGCGCCGCCGCCGTCCTCAAATCGTTGTTCGGCGCCCATATCGAAATCAGGAATTCGTGCTTCTGCCGGTTGATCTCGCGGATGAGAGTGCCCTGGGCGGAGACGCGTCCTTCCAGCGATCTCGTCGGCGGCGCGACGGTGACGGTCGCCCCGTTCGCGGAGGCGCCGGGAATTTGCGCGGCGATGGCGGCGGCGATTTGCGGCAATCCATCGGTCGTCAAGGGCCGATAGGGATAGCCCTTGCCGTCCACCAGCAGCCAGGCCACCTGCGTCGGATCGGGCGTTCCGGAGATCGTCGCGTCGTAGCCGTCCACCGTCCATTCGAGCGTCGGCGCCGGCGGAATGAACTCGTGCCAATCGCGGTTGTAGATCGGCATGGAGGTCTCGACGGAGTTCGCCGAGAAGACGGAGATCGTGACCTTCTTCGCCTTGAGATCGCGGTCGAGCTCGTCCTTGTCTGGCCAGCCGGCGAATACCTTCACCGGCGCGGCGACGCCGTTCGGGCCGACGATGGCGGATGGCTGCGACGTCCCGTTCGGATAGACGGCGTCCGCGACGAGCGCGACGACTGCGGTTTCGACGTCCACAAGATCGGCCATCAATCGTCTCCCGTCGTTAGATCGACCGTCCTGCCGGCGAGTTCGTGCGTGCAGTCGCCCAGGAATTGAATTTTCCCGGCGGTCACGAACGAATGGCAGACGAAGGGGCGCGGCGCCGGCAGCTTTCGCGTCCGCGCATATTCGTCGAGCTCCTCGTCGGTCGGCGCCGCGACGCCATTGACGCGAATGCTCGGCGAGAACGTCGGCCTGTCGTAGTCGCCGGCGAACGACCAGCGATGGTCGACGAAGTGCAGACAGCCGCAGGCGGGGCAGAGAAACCCCAGCCGGTCGTCTGGCAGGATGTGGATGACGCCCTTCCGCATCAGACTTTCAGTCTCGCGCAGCGGAGCTTCCATCCCATGAAGTTCGGGTATTCATTGACGACATGAAACCGGCGTCCGAGGTTGTCGTGCACGATGTCTCCCTGGCGGATCGCATCCCACGGAACGCCTTCGTAGGCCGGAATGAAAACGATCCACTCGCCCTTGCGCCCGTCCGTCGGCAGGGATTCCGACGCGCCCTTGCCCTGGCCCTTCTCCTGAATCGAGGCGTCGCATTCGCAGATGACGACGGTGTCGGTCGCGTCGGTGCGGCCCTTGTAGGGCTGGATGCCGACCGCGTCGTTCGGCGTCGAGCGCGTAACCCGAATTCTGAACGGATAAAGCGCGCTCATGCGAAGGACCTCGCCCTGTATGGATCGAGCATCGCCCTGGCTTCCGGCGTCAGATACGGCGAATCGGCGCCGCCGGTGCGCGGATTGCCGACGCGTTGCGGGGCGGCGCTTCTCAGGCTCTGGTCGCCGGCCTTGGCTTCGCGCAGCGCGCCGCCCATCAGGACGTCGCTGCTCATCGCCATCGCGTTGGCTATCGCGGCCGTGGCGATCCTCACCGCATCGGGCAGCGTGTCGAGCGTCCAGCCGGCGACATAGCGGAGGCGGACGTCGGTGTAATAGACGGCGAGAATGGACGCCGGAACCCAGACCATTCCCGTCGTCGAGTCGATCGTCGCCTGAGAGATGTTGACCGGCTGCCATGCCGGCGGACCGAGGACCGCCATGTTCACAATCATCGGGCTGGTGTTCAGATAGTCGCCGCGTATCAGATCGCCGTGGCGCGGCAGCCCGTAGCGACCGGCGATCGAGATCACCTTGGCGACGCCGGGACGACGCAATTGGATCGTCGGACGGCTTTTTGGAAGCTTTCGCTCCTCGAGGATAACGAGGCCGCGCTCCATCTTCGCGCTTGCGGTGTGGGCGAACTTGACACTCGCCAGCGTGATTTGATTGTTCGAATAGCCGGAGACGTAGACCGCCTCCATCGTTTCCGTGTCGCGGTCGATGACCAGAACCTCGCCCATCAGGTCGCCGATCATGTCCTTGTCGATCCCGGCGACCGAACAGACGACGGATTCTCCCGGCGCGATATCCCCGCCGAGCGTCCACGTTCCCGTCGGCTTCAGGCCGCTCATGTATGACGGGCGACCGAGATCATCCACGACGTGCAGAAGCCCTTCGGGACGGCGCAGATAGCCGTCCACCATCGCGCTCGCGGCGTCGGCCCGCGCCTGCGTGACGCCGTTGACGAGTCCGAGCGATTCCTTGTCCGCGACGGGATCGATGTAGGCCACTGCCGGCGTCCTCACTGATTGACGACGAGGGATCCGTCGTAGCGCAGACGCTGAGTGGCGACGTTCGGCTGGACGAGATGCGGGATCAGCGTCGCCTTCTTGGTGGCGATCAGATATCTGCCGAGCGCATCGGAGACCTCGGCGACGCCGTAGTGAAATCGCACGGTGATCGTGCGCGGCGTCACGCCGTCCCTGGCGAACCATTCTCGGGGATCGCTCTCGGGATGCGTTCCCGGCTTCGGAAAAGCGTAGGAGTATTTCGCCCCTGCGGCGGCCTTGGACACTTGATAGACGCGCATTTTTCTCGATTTCCCGCTTCATTCGGACAAAAGGCCGGGACGCCTTTCGACATCCCGGCCTTCCTTTTCACCCACCGGTCGGGCCGGCCTTTAGACCCAGACGCCGATCAGGCCGTGGTCATAGGCGGCGCACTGGACGGCGACGCTGGAAAAGGCGATGCCGACGAACTGGCCCTGGAGCCCTGCGAGCAGGCCGAGCTGGAAGATCATCGGCGTGTCGTCGCCGTCGAGATTCAGATATGGAAGCTCGATCTTCGACTCGTCCATGATCACGACGAGGAACATGCCGGTGGCGCCGACGGGCACGTTGGCGTCGAGTATCCCGAAGATCGACTTCGCCTCGGCGACCGTCAGCTTCCGCAGGTTAGGATCCTGCGCCAGCGGCAGCTTGCCGGCCTGCGTCTGGACGGAGGTCACCCGAACGCCGTAGGTGAACTCCTCCTCGTTCATGTGGTAGGCGCTCGTGCGCGCCTCCTTCTCGATCTTCGAGATCAGCTCGCCGTTCGACCAGACGGCCGAAGGACTCGGATCGAAGTCGATGTTGTTGAGGACCGCGGCGGTCGTGTTCTGGATGCCGTCGATCAGCGAGTCGTGCGCCACAACGGTGTCGAGGATCACGATATGAGAGGCGCTCGCAGCGAGCTGCCTGATCACGCCGCACCACTCGACGTTGCCGGTGTCGTCGATGGTCGGAGCCGCGCCGAGCCAGAACATCTTGGCCTGAAGACGACGGATGCCGGTGGCGATGTCGGCGATGTCCTTGGCCTCCAGGGCCGCGAACGAGCCGCCCTGCGCCTTGGTCGCCATGACGTCGGCGAGTCCGAAGTTGGACTGCGAGGTCGCGCCCTTGATCGACGCGTTCCGCTCGACGCGGGTCGGTCCGCCCGGCGTCGGAACGATGTTCCGAATGTCCGTAGCGGTGGCCGCGACGACCGCAGTCTGCTCGAAGAAGCGGTGCGGCAGGCCGGTCGTCGGAACCCAGCGGTTCTTGTCTTTGAGGCGCTGGAGCACTGCGGACTTCCGCTTGATCAGATCGATGATCTCGGGTTCGTACTTCGGCACGACGATGGCGCCGGTCGTGTTGACGTCGGCCGCCGCAGCGAGCTTGCCGTCGGATCCCACGACCGCCCTGCCGGCGAAGAGCTTCGCAGACTCGTCAGGGTCGTTTCGGTCGTACATTCTGGCCTGAGTAGCCATGTCGATTTTCCCTTCAGTTGCTCGCCTTGCGGCGAATTCGTTGCGCCGTGCCGATCAGTGACCGGCGCGGGCGAGCGCACGCCGCAGCGCCGCGCACTGGAGCTGGTCGGTGAGACCGGCGTCCTTGATCAGCTTGTCGGCGTCGATCTTCGCGACGTCCGCGTCGGCGCCGTAACCGGCTCTGGACAGCGCGTTGGTGATCGCGGGATCCAGCGTTCTCCGGCCGGGATCGCGGGACGCCTCCAGGCGCGCCTTCTCGAGATCGCTGATCTTCTGCTCGGCGGCCTCCAGCTTGTCGGCTGCGGCCTTCGCGGCGTCGGCGGAAGCCTTCAGCGCGGCGTCGGACGCGGCGAGCTTGTCGGCGATGTCCTTCGTCGCCTTGTCGATCGCCTCCCTCACGGCCTTCTCGGCTTCGGCCTTGTCCTCGGACCCGCGCAGCGGCCAATCGTGGTCGCGGTGGATCGTCGGCAGGATGCCGGTGACGGCGGAAGCGCGCAGCGACTTCGCGAGACCGCGAGCCAGCACGACATGGCCATACGTCTGGTGTCCGCCGATGCCGTCCGTCGCCATCGCGTCGGCTGCGGCCTCGAGCGCCTTCGCATGCGGCTCGACCAGCGCGCAGAGCTTGTCGTTCGCGGAAAGCTTCTCGGCCTTCAGCTTCTCGACCTCGGCGGCGGACGCCGCTGCGGCGGCCTTGGCCTCGTCGACGGACGCCTTCAGCGCCTCGGTATCCTTGGAGAAGGAGGCGGTCAGCTTGGCGATCAGCGCCTCGAGTTCTTCCTTCGTCATGTCGATCTCTTCCTTGCTCTCGCTCGCCTTCAGAGACGTGCTCTTGTATGCGGCGTCCTTTGCCTTCAGGATCGCGGCGCCGCTGAATGTCAGCGCGGTGATCCTGAGGAATTCCCCTTCGACCTTGCCCCTGAAACGGCAGGCTTCGAGGGAGAATCCCAATTCCTTCTGCGCGGCCTTGATCTCCGCGTATTCCTTCGGGAAGTCCTCGGCGTAGAGGCCACCCTTTATTCGGAAGTCGGAGCCGTCAACGAAGGCTTCGGATACCAATCCGAGCTTCTTCTGCGGATCGTGACCGTCCATTCGCGGAGCGAGATTGACGCCCATGCGAAGGATCGTCGGAATCGCCGCTTCGGCGACGGCTTTCGAAATGATGATGCGGCGACCGCGTGCGCCGCCGGGCGGTCCGTCGGACGGCGTGTCGATTTTAAAGAGCACGCCCTCGAACGGCTTGAAGTTCGGATGGTCGTCGGGAAGATCGGAAACCGCCAGCGACATGCAGGCGAGAACGTCGGAGACGTCGGACGACGTGAGATCGATGTCCTCGGCCCCGTCGATGTCGCCTTCGATCTCGACGGCGGAGATTTCGTCTGCCAGCGCGTCGTCGGCTTCGACCAGCGCAGCGGCGGCGAGGATTTCTTCGACTTCGTTCGCCTGGACGCTTTCCCAGTCGGAGGTGTCGATGCCGAGTTCATGAGCGCGACGAAGGATGCGCTTTCGGGCGGCGGCGCGGTCGTCCTTGGAAATGTCTTTGACGCGGGAAAGAAGCTGCCATGCGAGACGAACGTGCGTCTCGTCGTTGATCGGAACGCGCCTTTCCGCCGGCAGCGCATAATCGCTGTCCGGAAGAGCCGCCTTTTGTTTTCTGGTCAGTTTGGCCATGGACGCGACAGCTACTCGCCGTTCGCGCAATCGGGAAATGGGTTTTCGGATAGTCGCCGCCAAAAGAAAACGGCGGGATCACTCCCGCCGTCGTCCTTATATATATGCGCGCCGCTCAGAGGATGCGGTCGAGCTTCTCCAGGAACTCCACGACAGCGGGCGTCGTCGCCGACTTGCTGTAGAGATCCACGAATGCGCGGACGTCGTTCAGCCCGGAGTGGATGTGCTCCAGCGCGCCGATCTCCTGCTGCGTCGGCGCCGCCGTGTCGATGAGTTGGCGAAGTCCGCCGCGCACGTTCCCGGCATAGGTCTTTGCCGGCGGCGTGTAGCGATAGACCGGGGCCACAGGGGAAGGCGCGCTCGCTTCCTCGACTGGAGACGCCGGCGCGGCGGCAGCCTTTTCATCGGTCGTCGCGGACGCGGGAGACGCCACCGTGTCCGCCTTCGCCTCCGCGCTCGCCTGCGTCCCGTCATTCGTCTCCGGAGCCGTCGTCTCCGTTGTCGGATCCGCCCCCTCTTGGACGCCTGGTGCCGAGTTCGTCTTTGCCTTTCTCAGTTCCGCCATTTCTGTTTCCCTTCGGATCTTCGTTTCCGGCCTTCTCGATGGCCTTGTCGTCCACGACGGCGGCGCCCTTGGCGGCCGCGATCGCGATCTGTGTGTCCGCCCAAAGCATGTCGGCGAACGGATGTTTCTTCGGATCGAGCGGCGGCAGGCCGCGGGAGACGCGCCACTCGTTCGGCGTCTTGGCATTCGACTTGTAGTGCCTCTCGAACGTCTCGGCGTCGGCCTGCTCGTCGACGCGGTGCATGCCGAGGAACTGGAATTTCAGCGACGTGTGGCCGAGCTTCCTGTGCAGCACCTCGCGCGTGAAATACGCCTCGATCCTCTTCGCCAGCGGCAGGACGGCGTTCTTCCAGTCGTTGTCCGTCATGGTCTCGGACGTGTTCCGGTTCACGTCTCGTTCGAGGGCGAGGTTCATCGGCGAGATGTTGAACCCGTTGGCGATCAACCGAATGAGGAATTCCTGATACTTCAGGAACATCGCGGAATCGCCGTCGGGATAGAGGCGATGGACGCCGATACCGCGCGATTTTGGATCGCCGGGATTTCCGGGGAATCCCATCAGCGGCGTCGTTCCCTGGCCTTCGACGTCGTTCGTCCAATATGCGCGCATCCTCTCGACTTCGTCGGGTCCGACGTCGCCGATGTCGATGAGGATGGACGGACGCAGGTTCGAAGCGATCTGGCCGACGGAGTCCGCCGTGGCGAGAAAGCGCGCAATATCGTTGAACGAGATCTCGAGCGGCGACTTCCCAAACGGAGTCGCGGCGGACGGGTTGCTCTCGATGTAGAGCAGTTCGTCGTTGCGGAGAGGGATGTCCGCGATCGTCGATCCGAAGACGCCGTTTTGGAAGCTCTGCGCGTATCGGGCCTCGTTCGGATCCCCCGACCAGGCCGGATAGATTTTGATCGTCGAGGCGTCGACGGGATACATCCACAGCGGGCGTTCCCGGTCGCCGGAAACCTGCATCTCGATCGTTCCGGCGCCGACGACGAGATCCTCCTCGATCGCTTTTTCGAGGAGCGAGCGGAAGGAGTCGTCGCGGTTCGGGTGGTCGAAGCAGTATGTATCGACCTTGATCTGCCGGCGCAGCTCCGAGTTCATCGGCGCCTTGTCGTCGATCGGCACGATGGCCCAGTCGGCCATGGCGATCGGATCCTTGATCACATTGATGGCGCGCCTGGCGATGGAGGTGTAGCTGAATTGCCGCAGGTTGCGCGGCGTCGGCTTCGGCAGCGCGGTCTTCGCCTTCGTGCCGGGGCGGACGAACATCGGGAACGGAAACGTGACGCGCTGCGGCTCGTGCGGCGGACGTCCGCGACGTGCGGCGTCGATGCGAGCTGCGACGGCGGACGCGACGGAACCCGATTTCCTTCTTTTTATCATGTTCGAATCGTTCCCATTGCGATGCCGCGCCGGCGTGGCATCGTCACCAGCCGATGAAAGGCTTCCGACGTGGCATCGACTGCGTCATCGTGTGCCTTCGAAGGGAAGGCCTCAAGGCAGGCGAACCATTGCTCGTTCCACCGCTTGCCCGGCTCGTCGCGGACGACAAGGACGCGCTTCTGATCCACCTGGGCTGAAAAGGCGGCAAAGCGCGTTATCTTTGCGTTCTTCTGCGTAACCGCGTGCGAGCGGATGTCATAGCCTGCGAGAAGGTTCAGATACGTGTTCTTTTGGCCGACGCCGGCTTGCCCAGGATCCTGTGGAATGGAGATGACGACTTCCGATCCATCCCACATCGCCGTGTTGAGCACCTGCTCTTCGACGACGCCCGGTCCTTCACGAAACATGTAGCAGTCCGCGACGATGAGCATGCCGTTCGGCAGTAGCCCCATTTTCACGCCGGCGGTCCAATCCGGATCGTTGCCTTCCGTCTTCGGAGTAGCTGCAAGATCCCATGCGCGGACCCACTGGATATCGACGTTGGGAATTTGCGACGCGTCGATAAGACCGCACCAATCGCGCTGGAAATAGAGTCCAGGAGCCGGGCGGATTTTCCAGTTGCCCTCGAGCAGGCGCGCCTTCTCGACGGGATCGAGCGCTTCGAGGTTACCTCTGTAATCGGGGTCGCGGTCCTCGAGAATCTTGTTGTCCGACAGCTTCGATGGAATGAATGTTACGCTTTTCGGGCGACTGCCGGGATGCTTCGCGACGGCCGCTTCCTTGGAGTCGAACCAGTCCAGCTTGTTGCTCTTATTGACGAACCATCTGAGCTTTCCGCAGTGATCCGGTATCGGGTAGCCGTTCTTGTCGATCCACCAGTCGATGAACTCCGCCACCCAGGAATCCGCGTCGGGATTGCAGGTGGCGCGCACATATGGACGCATGCCTTCGCCCATGCCGGCTCGAAGACGGGAGAGCATGTAGAAAAATTGTTTTCGAGTAAAATGTGTAATTTCATCGAAGCCGATGAAGACCAACTGGCTTCCTTGCCAGCTATATACGGTCTTTTCCTCGGAAAGATGCGCGAACCGGAGGTCGCTTATGGCCTGTCCTTTGTCGTTGAAAAACTTCCATCGCGTGTCGGGGGACTGGGTCAGTTTCCCGCCGATGTTCGAATAGATGTTTTGCGACACGTCGAGCAGACCGCCCGGCTGACGGACATCGACGAGATTTCGACGGAAGATGACGCCTGTGTAGCCGGGCTTGTCCTTGTAGCGGGCCGCCTCCATAAGGAGGGCATAGCTGTTGTGCGTCGGCACAAAATGCTCGCCGGCAAGGTAGAGCCGACTCGGCGAGTCGACGCTGATGCAGCGCATCGGAATCGGGTCGATGGGATCGACGGCGACGATGTAGCGAAAGCTTGTCGTGCGGCGCCGGGCTCCTCGATCCTGGCGATCGAGCTTCCGTTTGAGACGAAAAGTCGGCAGCGAAGTCGTGAAGTGGAATCGGTATTTTGGCCCGCAGTCCTTGCCGTTTAGTTTCGCAATGCCGGTCGTATAGTTGGACCTGATCCCAAGCGATGCCAGGAGCTCCATCATGTTGTCGCGGAGAACGGGGTCAACCGTAATGAATTCGGATGAACCGCTCTCGCAGGCATGACCGTCCGTGTCCATCAATCCCTGAAGGAGCGCGAGACGCTGTTCGAAGGACGCACGCAGGTATTCCTGTGGAATGCACTTGTTGCCCAAAATGCCCAAGCGCCTGAGGTGCGGGGACAGCCCACGGATGTTGTAGGCATATTTTGAGGAAGGAACACTGACGACCTCGAATCCAACCGTGCGGATTTCTTCGAGAATTTGGTCGTCGATTGTGGTGATGTGTCCACTCTGGGAAGTTCCATCTCCAAGCCATAGACCAAGGACGTAAGGATCAATTGGCAGAAGACGCGCAGGAAGATCCAGCGGCTTCTGCATGGGGATGGCGTGGTTCGCACGCGTCCCGTTTCTTACCGTCAGCGTCGCGGCGATTTCACGGGTCGTTTTCACGCCGCCGGTCGGAACATCCTTGTAGACATATGCGCGCTCGGAATTTCGCTTCGCCAACTGTGCGGTATATGCGGCGCCGTTTCCTCCGTTGGCACGACTTGGCCGCTTTGCGCGACGTCTTGCACGCCATTCAGGATCGAGGCGCGTCATGGCGGCGAGATCGCTGGCCGTGTAGGTCAGCCATTGATGGTCGGCACAGGCCTTTATTTCGACGCCATCATCGAAGCGAACGAGATAGCTTTCGGGATTCAAGTCGACAGGATGAACGTGCGTGACCGTGCAGGGGATGCCGTTTTCATCGAAGACGCGATCGCCGACGCGGATGGTCAGCATGGAACGCCAGCCATCCACTGTCGGGATCAGCGTATGAATATCCAGCATTTTCCCGCCGCCAGCTTGGCCGCCGAAAAACACGATGTCCGCAGGCGACATCGCGAACTGCGTCTGCGGGCCGGGCTGCGGATAGATAACGACGTTGCCGGCAGCTATCGCGGCCTTCACGCCCTCTTCGTAGTCCAGATCAGTGAGCTTTTTCTTCGCGGATTTCGCCATGCATCGACGACTGCGACGCCGGCGGGAAAGCCGCAAACGGGTTGTGGGATAGTGAACGGACGCCGGGGTATCCCTCGGCGTCCGCGTGTTGGCCTATGTGCTAACGAACGATTTTGGGATCGGATGGTGGACGGCATCAAGCGATCAAGTGTTTGCTGCTTGCTGTGGTGGATCACGATGCTGACGATGTCCGACCGATGTTGTGGCCGCAATCGCGATATACGTAGCGAAAAGCGCAACGGCAATGCGTAACGGTAACGATATAGGCCGCCGGGTGGCGCATCACCCGGCGGCCAGCGCCGACCCCACAGGAAGAAAGGAGCCGGCGGATTCGAATGGATCAGTCCCATAGACCGTGGAAGACCGGGATCTCGCGGTTGGCGAGAATCTGTTTCCGTCTCTTCTCGCGCCTCTCGATCGCGGTGCGCTGAGAACGGATCCTGGCGGCGGCCGCCTTTCTCTTCCGGATCGTATCCGCCGAGACATACAATGGCTGGTCGTCGCGCTCGGACTTCTCCTCCGAGACGAACGCTTGGAAAGCGGCATCGATGCGAAGCCGCGACTCGGCCGCCTCGCGGGCCCGCTCTTCAGGAGAGAGTTCCGGAACCTCGAGTATCGTTTCCTCATTGCTCGTCGTCATCGTCGTTCTCCTTACCGTGCAAAGGCTTCATAGAGCCGGCCGCTGTCGCGGGTGCGGAGGCGGCGGCGGTTGTTCTCGCGCTGGACCAGCGCGGGATCCTTGATTTCCTCGGCCACCCGAACGAGGCAGCGGGCGAAGAGGCCGGCGTCGAATTCGCGGCGCCCGTAGAGCCGCGCATACATCGCGTAGCGGCGGCGGGCGGCGTCCATGACCATTTCGCCGCCTTCGCCGAGGTCGAAGGCCTTGGACGCGACGGCGACCGGGGCCGTGGTGGCGACCGGAGCCGTGGCGGCCGCCGTGCCCGGCTTTCTCAGGCAGCGGGGCCTTCCGTTCGGGTATCTGGTGAGGTCGATGGCCATCGGAGTCGTCCTTGCGGTGGGGCGGCCTCATGCCGTCGTCCACTAAAATCACTTATAGGTGAATTTAAATTATGCGTCAACCATAAAAATCACTGAAAGGTGAAAAAAAATGTTCCGGGCGAGGGCCGCTTGGATGGGCGGCCCGTGCTCGGGGTTCGCTCAGTCGCCGTGGTAGCTGAACCGGTCCCACTTTCCGGCGGACCGCAGGAACACTTCGTATGCGAGTTCCCTGTCCGTCTTGACACGGTTCTTTCTGGCCTCGTATTCGGCCTCCTCCCTGAGGCGGCGCTCCTTGAAGTAGGGGTTGGCCGCCTCGTAGCGGTCGCGATACATGATCGCGAGCTCCTCCTTCATCGCCAGCGTGGCATCGCGGACGTCGTCCGGCATCACATATGAGTTGTGTCCGGAGCAGCAGCCGTCCTTGAGGAAGATGACTTCGATATGCCAGTAATCGAGCAGCTTACCGTTGCGCGTGATCTCGACTTCCAGCTTGTCCATGTTGGCGCGGATTTCGAACTTCACCGGGCGGACCCTGTTGAACTGGCGGGCGGAGAAGGTGAGGACTTGAGTGAGATCGACCATTTGAGTTTTCCCTTCGTTGCGGCGTCTTGCCGTTCCATAAAATCACCTATAAGTGATTTATAAACCGTGTGCAACAAAAAAATCACTGAAACGTGAAAATATTTGTGCTATTGGTCGGAAACGGATCGAAATCCGAATCGAAGGGGTGATTCATGACCGGCGAGGAGTTCTCGTCCTATATCGATTTCCTGCGCGCCGAGTTCGGCTGGAAGGCCGTCGATGTCAGGGAGCGGCTGGGCTGCGGCGTGAACCAGATCACGCGATGGCGGGAAACCGGGTGCCCGCGCTACATCGGTCTGGCGCTGGTCGCGATCGCGCTCGGATTGCAGCCGGGGTTCAGGCCGGACTGGACCGAAGTGGGCGACGGCGAGGCGGTCGAGGCGTAAAGAAAAAGCCGCCCGGTGAAGGACGGCCTTTTATTGCCGATTCTGGCGAATGCGTCGCCGACATGACAGTCGCAAAACCCATCACTCGGCGGCGGGGGTAAGCCCTCCCGCAGCGTCAGCTCCCTCGGCGTTTGCGCGCCTTCTGCCTACTCGTCGGACCGCTTGCGCGGAAACTCTTGCCCACCCTAGGAAGCCAGTTATTCCCCGGCAGGGGCTTCTCCACGGGACGCTTTCGCGTTTCACGGCGTCTCAGCCGATCGTCAGCCGTCTTATTGCCGGGCCAGATGTCTACAGGTTCGATGGGCTGGTAGACCACACGGGCATTCTTTTTGAATCGCCGTCCTGAAAATCGCAAGCGGAATCACTGATCCCCATCGAACCCGAATTCCAGTTTCGGAAGCCCGAGTTCCTCGGCGAGCCGATCGAAGCGCGCATTCGTCGCGATGTTCTTCAGCACCAACGCCCCGACGGCCTCCATCGCATCGCGGCGCCCGAGCCAGACGTCGGTGGCGCTGCCGGCCAGCGTGGAGCCGAGCGGGGCGGCGTAGCCGATCCAAAAAGCCTTCTGGCGTTCGCGCGGGTCGTCCGTCGCGATCTCCGCCTTCGCCCGCTCGACGGTGGCGGACACGACGCCGGCGCAGTCGCGCATCCGCTTGAACAGCAGATCCCTATAGGCCTCGATCCGTCCCCGCTCGACGGCGGACAGATGCGGCAGCATGTCGTCCAGCGAGCCGGAGACGACGATCTCCGCCGCGTCCTTCGGCTGCGAAAGGTTGGCCTTGAATTTATGGACGCGGGCGTAGAGCGAGTTTTTCACCTTTACCATGTGGCCGTCGGCAAAGCGCACGACGTAGCCCTCGCCCTCGATCTCGGCCATCGCCGTCGCGGTGAACGAATTCCACTCGGCGACGGGATCGAAGGCGCGAACGAGCGGAACGCGCAGCAGGCGCGCATGATCGGCGAGATCGCCGTGGGGCATCTGCTCGCCCGTATCGCGGCGGCGCAGGCCGGTCAGCGTCAGTGTCGCGGTATCGTGGCGGACGACGACGATATTGTCGGGCGACGTCCATTCGAAGATCGGCGTCAGACCGGCGGCGATCAGATCGCGCAGCGCGGCGCGCCCGTGGCCGTCGGCATCTTCGGCTTCGTAGAACGCCAGCGCCTGCCTGGAGATCGTCGTGACACCCCACCGCGTGGCGAATGCGATCCCGCCGCCCGGCTGCTCGAAGGCGTGGATCATCGAGCCGTCGAGCTTCTCCAGTACAAGATGGCTGTCGCCGAGGGGCAAGTTCGCCGCCAGGGTCTCCTCGCGCTCGCCGGCGTTGAAGAACTTCTGGTAGGGCCGCGACAGCAGCGCGCCGGTCCTCGCGTCGAAGGTCAGCCCGCGAAGCTCCCGCGCCAACGCCGCGAACGGGGAGTCGCCGATCGCAGGAAAGACGTGATTGTCCATGTAGGCGTAGTCGTAGACGATCGTGCCGTTGTGACGCTCGCCGCGCTTGAACGCCTCATGGATGAGCCCGGCGTCGCGGTGCGCCTCGATGTCGTCGATGCTCGAAATGAGAGGAAACGGATATTTCATCGAAATCTCCTGCGGCGGCCTTCATACCGGAGTTTCCGGAGATCGGGGAGGGCCGTCGCCCGGCGATTTTGGATTTCACAAAAAGTGAATTCATCCATCGCTTTGCCTTTGAACGATCCTCACGCCGCCTCGCGAAGCCCGTCCATCGCAGCCGCATCCAGCGCATCCTCGGCCTCCTCGGCGATCATCGTGGAGAACATGGCCTGAAGGGCGGCGCCGGTCGTCGGGACGTATCCACGAATTCCGTCGCGGTCGTAGAAGGCCCGGAACATGCGGCGCGCCTCGTCGATTTCCAGCGGCCCGATTTCGTAGATGTGATCGACACGGCCGGGGCGCAGGATCGCCGGGTCGAGGCGGTCGAGGTGGTTTGTCGTGATCACGAATTTAAGTGCGTCGGGCGTCTGCATGCCGTCCAGCGTGTTCAATATCTCGTGCATCGCCCAGCCGGCGGCTGCGGCCTCCTTCTCGGAGGCGTCCGAGTCCCGGCGGCGCTGCGCGTGATCTGGCGTCCTATTCAGTCCTTCTGCGAGAGTGTCGATGTCCTCGACGACGAGCAGCGTCTTCGGTGTGATGTCCGACATCCGCTCGGAGATCGACAGCAGGCTCCGGAGATACCGGATTTCGAACCCCAGTTCCGAGGCGACGGCCTGGATGAGCGACGTCTTGCCGGTGCCCGGCGGCCCGTGGAGCACGAAGCCGATTTTCCTCGGAATGCCGCGCCGCTCATACCATTCGTGATTATCCTCGAACCAGCGCAGCCGCTCGACGATCCGCCGTCCGACGTCGTCGTTGGCAAACACGGAATCCAGGCGCCGCCGGCGCTTCATGACTTGCGTCCAACCGTTGCCGGCCTCGATGTTCACAACGAGGCGTTCGGAGACGTCCTTCGGAATCGCCTCGTCGATAAACGCCTGGGCCGTGCGCTCGTCCGTCGTCATGAACGTCATGGCGATCGTCGACATGTCGTGAAGCCGCGAAGTGTCCTTCGATTTCGTGTAGCGGATCCACGTGCCGTTCCAGTGCGCCCATCCGCTGCCGTAGCCGACGACGAGCGAGCCGCAGGATAGATCGAAATTCTTCGAAAACCGGCGGACGCGGTGCGCCGACAGGAGCCGGTCGACGTCGGAGAAATGAAATCGATTGTCCGACACGGTGACGTGGACGAGCAGGTTCTTGTCGATCGCATTCATGATCCGATCGGGCAGCGATTTCGCTTGATATGCCAGCCAACCCAGCGCCATCGCGCCGACGCCGCCGGTCAAGAACTGATTGTGCTGCGCGAAATCGACGATTCCCTCGAACATCCTGCCGTTTCCTCAATTCCTCGAAGACAAAGCGAAGGCCACCTTCGCTTTCGAGAGCCTATGCCGCTTCGGCGAGTAGATTCCTGAATCTCATGCACTGCACCGGGCCGCCGCAGCTCGGAACGACCTGGCATGCGATCTCGACGGCTCGTTTCGCGTTGGCGCCCATGAGAAGGGCCGCCGTCGCGGCTTCATGGCCCGATCCCCATGCGGCCATGTCGATCTGTCCATAGTCGAAATACGACGCGCCGCCGTATTCACGCACACTGAGATCGGGCATGACACGTATGAGCGTCGCCTCTCCGGTGTTGATCTCGTCGTCGTTCGGCTCCTCTCGTTTCAGCAGGCGCAAGAGCGGCCCGATGTGAGCGAGCTTGCCGGTGATTCCGAGCATTCCGCCGTCGAAGGCGCGATGGATTTTCCGCGCGTCGTGCGGCGCGACGACGCCGCTGCAACTCACTCTCGAATCGCTCGCCAAAAATCCATCCCTGTAGACGATGACAGTCAATGGTAGGTTCCTCCCTTCGGCGCGTCGTCCTTCTTCGCCCGCGGCTTCCCAGCCTTTGCCAAGGCATCCCGCGCCTTGGCCCGCGTCAGCTTCGGGACGACCGGCGCCGATGGATTCCGCTCCGTCATGACCTCGGCGAACGTCTGTCCCGTCGCCTCCAGCACCGCCGGCGAATCCAGATGCGAATGCCAGAGGCCGCAGATCGCGTCGGCGACGGCGTGATCGGACTCGCCGACCTCGAGGCGATGCGACCCCATCACCCACACGTCGCCGGGCTGGGACACAGGCGCGCCCGGAGTCGGCTTCGGCTCCTCGGCCTTCGGCGGCTCGGGTTCGAGGAGGCTCTTGATCTC